>NZ_JBWKEC010000002.1:249325-458764 GCF_056435645.1 Amycolatopsis sp. NPDC043889 | reverse complement strand
TGGGTGCCCTTCAGATCCCCAGGGTGGGAGGTGTAACGGGGGGTTGGGGGGGGGTGTTTGGGGCGAAAACCAGAAACGCCACTCACGACCCCTCGCCGAACCGTGCAAATAACCCAAGTCGGACACTGTCGCCGCGGAAAAAGTCCGTTATGAACAGTTGGAAAGGTGCCTGGTCGGCGAGTCCCGCTCCTGCCGCCAACTCCGGCACGCCACGTTTGCCTTACCCCTCTATAGAACGATCATTATCACTCACGACCCTTTGTGGACACTGGCGGCGCGTCGCCTCTGCCTGGTAGCCGGCCTAGCGCGTGAGCAGGTCCCGCAGCGCCTTCACCACCTCCGCCGGTGATTCCTCGGCCATGAAGTGCCCCGACGTGACCGTCCGGTGGTCCAAGTCGGTCGCCCACGCCTGCCAGAGCGCGACGGCGTCGTAGCCCAGTGCGGCGCCCCAATCCTGCTGGAGCACGGTGAGCGGCATCGTGAGCCGGTTGCCCGCCGCGCGATCCGCCTGGTCGTGCTCGACGTCGATGCCGGCCGACGCGCGGTAGTCGGCGACGATCGAGGTCACCGCGTTCCGTGACGCCTCCAGGTACGCGGCCCGGACGTCGGCCGGGATCGCGTCGCCGCGCTGGGTCCACGCGTCGAGGAAGTGACCGAAGAACGCGTCGGGAGCGGCGCCGATCAGCTGTTCGGGCAGTCCAGGCGGCTGGGCCATCAGGAAGAGGTGGAAGCCGACCGCGGCGGTGGTGCCGTGCAGGACGTCCCACATGTCCAGCGTCGGCAGCACGTCGAGGATCGCGAGATGGCTCACCTTGTCCGGGTGGTCGAGGCCGGCGCGCAGCGCCACCAGCGCGCCCCGATCGTGCCCGGCGAGGGCGAACCGGTCGTGACCGAAGGCCTTCGCGACGGCGACGACATCGTCCGCCATCGACCGCTTCGAGTAGGTCTCGCCGGTGTCGGCGGGCTTGTCGCTTTCGCCGTATCCTCGCAGGTCAGGGCAGAGGACGGTGTGGTCGGCCGCCAGATCCGCCGCGACGTGCCGCCACATGAGGTGGGTCTCGGGGAAACCGTGCAGCAGCACGATCGGGCTGCCCGTCCCGGCGACGGCGACGTTGATCGCCACGCCGTCCGCGACGGGCACGCGCTGGTAGTCGAATCCGGTGATGCGCATGGGTACCTTCCTGGTCGTTCCGTGACGATCGCCAGCGTCCCCGGCCCGAATCAGCACCCGGTCAGCGGCGACCGAGCGGCCGGGGCACGATGATCACCGTCGGTGCAGCGAGGAGGTGACGATGCGGTTCGGGGTGCTCGGTCCGCTCGTGGCCGAGGACGCGCGGGGCGAAGCCGGGCTCAAGGGCCCGCGGCACCGCGCGGTGCTGGCCAGGCTGCTGATCGCCCGTGGCCGGGTCGTGCCGGTGGAACGCCTGGTCGACGACCTGTGGGAACGCCCGCCCGAGGGCGCGGTCGGCGCCGTCCAGACGTTCGTCGGTGCCCTGCGCCGCGCCCTCGAGCCGGATCGCGCGCCCCGTGAGCCCGCGCGGCTGCTCGTCACGGTCGCCCGCGGCTACGCCCTGCGCGCCGATTCCGTCGACGCGTGGGACTTCGAGACCGCCGTCGCAGCGGCCCGTGAACTGCTCGACGCCCGGCGGCCGGACGCGGCACTGTCGCAAGTGGACACAGCGCTCGCGCTCTGGCGCGGCCCCGCGTACGCAGAATTCGCCGAGGAGGGCTGGGCCGTCGGCGAAGTCTCCCGCTTGACCGAACTCCGTTCGCTGGCGGGAGAACTCCGTGCCGATGCGCTCCTCGCGCTCGGGCGCGCCGCCGAGGCGATCCCGGGGCTGGAAGGGCTGGTGCGTGCGCATCCGCTGAGGGAGAACGGTTCCCGGCTTCTGGCGCTCGCGCTCTATCGCGCCGGGAGGCAGGGTGACGCGCTGGCGGTGTTGCGCACGGCGCGCGAACACCTCGCCGACGAACTCGGCATCGATCCCGGCGCCGGCCTGCGGGAACTGGAGGCCGACATCCTCGCGCAAGCGCCTCGGCTGGAGCCGTCCGCGCCCAAGATCGCCGAGCGGCCACTGGTCGGGCGCGACGCGGAGCTGGCCGAGCTCGAAGAAGCCGTGACGCGGTCTCGGCTGGTGCTCGTCTCCGGCGACGCCGGGGTGGGGAAGACAGCGCTCGCCGAAGCGTTCTCCGCACGCCTCGCCGCGCGAGGCTGGACCACGGCGTGGGGAAGCGATCCCGACGACGAGGGCGCGCCGCCCGCCTACGCCTGGACCCGGATCCTGGCCACGCTCGCCGACGCCGGGTACGGCCCGGCGCCGACGGCGGAGCCGGGGACCGAAGACCCACTGGCCGCGCGCTGGCGGTGGCATCGCGCCGTCGCGGCTCATCTGTCCGCTGCCGCGCCGCTCCTGCTCGTCCTCGACGACCTGCACTGGGCGGGCGAAGAGACCTTGGCGCTGCTGACCTCGGTGCTGGCCGAACCGGTGTCGATCATCGCGACCTATCGCGGCACCGACCCACCCGCCCGGCTGACGGACTTCCTCGCCAGGGCCGCTCGCCACGAGCCGGCCCGGATCTATCTCGGCGGCCTGCCCGAGACCGAGGTCGCCGGCCTGGTCCGTGCCACGACCGGAGAAGAGATCGATCCGGAAACCGCCGCGGTACTCCATCGGCGCACCGGCGGGAACGCGTTCTTCGTCCGTGAACTCGCCCGCCTGCTGGCCACCGAAGGCGCGGCCGCCTTGGACGCGGTACCGCCGGGCGTCCGCGACGTCGTCCGCCACCGGGTGGACGCGCTGCCGGACGACGTCCGCGGCGTGGTGCGGCGGGCGGCGGTGATCGGGACGGACGTCGATCTGGACGTTCTCGAAACCCTGGTGGGGAAGACCGCGCTCGACGCCGCCGAGATCGCGGTCCGGCGCGGATTCCTGACCGAGCGGGCGCCGCGCCGGTTCCGGTTCGCGCACGCGCTCGTGCGGGACACGCTCTACCACGATCTCTCCCGTTCACGGCGCGCCCGCGAACACGGCGAGATCGCCGAGGCGCTGGAAGATCTCCGCCCGGACGAGGTCGACGCCCTGGCGCACCACTTCCTCCTGTCGGAGGAGCGCGACGACCGTGCCGCGCGGTACGCGCAGGCCGCCGCCGAACGGGCCGAGAACCGTTTCGCGTCAACGGAAGCGGCACGCCTTTGGGACGCCGCACTCGCCGCGTACGACCGCTCCGGCGCCTCCGACACGGCGAAGCGGCTGGAGCTGATCATGGGCAAGGCCCGCGCTTCGGCCGTCGCCGGCGGGCTCGGCCAGTCGCGGAAGCATCGGGCCGAAGCGTTGGAACTGGCCGAAAAGCTGGACGATCCACTGCTGACCGCACGGGTGATCGGTGCCTTCGACGTCCCCGCCAGCTGGACCGAAAGCGACGACAGGGAACTCGCTTCCCGGATCGCGGAAGCCGTCGAGCGCACCCTCGCCGCCTTGCCCGCCGAACACATGGCCGAGCGGTGCCGTCTGCTGGCGACCCTCGCCGTCGAGATGCGGAACGCGGGTGGACCGCGGGCACGCGAGGCGGCCCGGGAAGCCGAGGAGCTCGCCCGGCGGCTGGAAGATCCGGCTCTGCTGGCGTTCGCGCTCAACGCCCGGTTCCTGCAGTCCTTCGACCGCGCCGGTCTCGCCCCCGAGCGGGCCGCGATCGGCGCCGAACTGGTCGACCTCGCCGCGCGGCACGGACTTGTGACGTTCGAGGTGCTCGGGCACCTCGTGCTCCTGCAGGCGAAGAGCGCGCTCGCGGATTTCGCCGCCGCGGACCGGCACGCCGCGTCGGCGGACGAACTCGGCGAGCGATACGGTCTTCCGCTCGTCGGCGTGTTCACCCGGTGGTATCGCGCGATGCGGACCGCGATGACCGGTCCCGGTGGGGAGGCCGCCTACCGCGCCGCGGCGGCGGGTCTCGCGGGAACGGCCATGTCCGGTGTGGACAACGGGATCCTCGCGCTCGCGCTGTACTGCGACCGGATCCAGCGTGGTTTGCCGCCGGAAGCCTTGGAAGACGACTACGGCGCTTACGAAAGCTGGTGCCGCCCGGTGCTCCCGATCCCGGATTCGCCAAGAGACCTGCTGTTCGAGGCACGCACCTGTCTGCACGCCGTCGTCGCGCTCGAACTCGGTGACCGGACGACGATGGAACGCCTGTACGCCGAACTCCTGCCCGCCGAAGGGGAGATCGCCGGCGCCGGGAGCGGGATGCTCACCCTCCGCCCGGTCGCGTACTACCTCGGCGAGCTGGCCACCGCCCTCGGCCTGCGAGAAGCGGCCGCCGAGCACTATCGGAAGGCGCGGGAAATCGCGGTGAAGGCCGGTTCACCGCACTGGGGTTAGCTCACTGCTCGCGCATCGCGCGGCGGATCTCGGCCAGCTTGTCCTTGGCGGCCTTGTCGCGGTCGGCGATCTTCTTGTCGAGCGAAGCGACGTCTTCCTTGCCGCCGAGCCCGGCGAGCTCGGTCGAGCCCAGCGACGTCGTGTAGCGCTGCTCGATCCGGTCCCGCACGTGGTCGAACGAGGGCACGCCGCTCTCGCTGTAATCCGGCTCCGGGACCTCGACCGGCGCGGCCGGGGTCTCTTCGACGATCTCGGCGTCGAGGATCTCCGGCTTCTTGTCCGGGCTGTTCTCTGTCATCGTCCACTCCGTCCTGCGTGCCACGGCACGGCTTCGGTCATCAACCCGAGCATGCCCGAAACCAGCCGCATCTGGTCGACCGTGCGGATGTCGGCTTCGACCAGCCGCGGCGAGCAGACCACGATCGCGAGCGCCTGCGCCCGTGAGAGCGCCACGTTGAGCCGATTGCGGGAGAGCAGGAAGTCCAGGCCACGCGGCAGATCGACGGCCGACGACGAGGTCATGGTGGTGATCACCACCGGCGCCTCCTGCCCCTGGAACCGGTCCACGGTGCCCACCCTGACGCCGGGGTGCCCGGCCTGGTCCAGTGCGCGGGCCACGACCCTGGCCTGCAGGTTGTACGGCGCCACCACCAGGATGTCCTCGTCGCCGAGCGGCCGGGGCTCGCCGTGATCGGTCCAGGCGCGGCCGTGGAGTTCGGCGACGAGGGAGGTGACCGCCTCGGCCTCCTCGATCGACCGTGTCGTGTTGCCGTGGTGGTCGACCTCGGCGAGGTACAGGCCCGCTTCGACGCCGTCGATCGACCGCTCGGCCGCCGAGGGATGCGAGTGCAGGCGGCCCGAGTAGGACAGCCGCGACACCGGCGCGCAGACGGCCGGATGCATCCGGCGGGTCTCGTCGAGGAAGTACCCGAGCTCGGCCGGGATGATGTCCGCCTCGTCGATCAGGTGTCCGAGCGCGGACGCTTCGGCGCCCGCGGGATGCGTACCCTGCACGACCTGCGGCAACTGCTGCGGATCGCCCAGCAGCAGGAGATTCTTGGCGCACATCGACACCGCGAGCGCGTCGGCGAGGGCGAACTGGCCCGCCTCGTCGATGATCACCAGGTCGAACGGCTCTTCCCGGATCGCGGCGTTCGCGAACGTCCAAGCCGTCCCGCCGACCAGATGTCCGGTGTCGTGCTCCTCGCGCCATTTCACCAGCGCGGGATTGGTCTTCGGCTGCTCCCACGGCGCGGCTGGATCCGGGGTCCGCTTGGCGCGTTTGGCGCACGGCAGATCCGGCGCGTTCTTGAGCGCGGCCGACAGCACGTTCTCCACGGCCTTGTGACTGGTCGACGTGACGGCGATCGTCTTGCCCGCGCGCACGAGTTTCGCGATCAGCCTGCCCGCGAGGTACGTCTTGCCCGCGCCGGGCGGGCCCTGGACGGCGAGCGTGGAGCCGTCGAGCGCCTCGACGGCCTCGATCACCGTGGTCACCAGGTCCGGCCCGGGTTCGGGCAAGCCCCGGTCGTCGCGCAGCCGCGGCGTCGTACGCCGGAGGAGATCGACGCCGGGATGGGCGGGCAGCACCGGCAGCGTGTCGACGACGAGGCGGGCGAGATCCGCGACCGCGTCGTCCTTGGGGGAGGGACGGACCGGGCTCCCGGGCAATACCGCGACCGGCCGGTCGGCGGTGGTCTCGTCGGGCGGACAGCTCTCTTCCAGGGTCAGCTCGACGGCGGTGGCCGAGACGACCTTGGCGTCCCTCGCGGCCGCTCCGTACCGCAGGCGGACGTCGTCGCCGGGGGCGAAGGGATGCGGCCGGTCCGGGTCGCAGCGAAGCACGAGCGAGCGCTTCGCCTTCCGGACCCGGCCCGACGGCGGCACCCATTCCCCGGCCTCCAACGAGACCGGGACGGTGCAGGCGTTGTCGGTCTCCAGATCGCCGAGCGGGGCGGCCAGCTGGCGGAAGTACTCCCACCACGCCGGATTCGTCTCGCGGCGGTGGTAGCCGACGGACGCGGCCAGCAGCGCGCGGGCGCGATCCTCTCCGGTGAACTCGGCCGGATCGTCGGGAAGCCCGTCCAGCAGCGGATCGACCAGCGCGGCCAGCTGCGCGGCGCGTTCGGCGCGTTTCTGGGCGGCGACGTCCTCCTCGGTTTGCCGGAGCAGAGCGTCCACATCGGACTCTTCCGGCGGCTCGGCGAGCGCGATCCCTTCCTCCACGCGGACTTTGTGGAGGAACTCGAAGAGCCGCAACGTGGAGACGCAGTCGTATTCGTTGTAGTCGCCGATCCCGCGCAGCACTTCGTCCGCGTGTTCGGTCTCGCCGGAGGCGGTGAGTGTCAGGTATTCCTCGTAGGCCTCGATGCTCGAAACCGCGGTCTTGACGTCGCCGTCGCGGGCCTCGGGCATGTAGAGCGGTTCGAGGTACTTGATGGAGTACGACCGCTGCGAGACCCGGAGTGCCTTGCGCACCACGGAATACAGGTCCACCAGACCACCGCTGCGCAGCAGGTGGTCGACGGCGTCCTCGCGGGTCCCGTGCACGGCGGCGAGCCGCTTGATCGCGGTGACCTCGTACGGGGCGTAGTGGTAGACGTGCGAACCGGGATGCTCCGTGAGCCTCGCGGTGGCGAAGTCGACGAACTCCTCGAAGGCCCGTTTCTCCTGCGACCGGTTGTGCGCCCAGAACGGCGTGAACTTCGTGCCCTCCTCGACGGTAACGGCGCCGAAGAGGTATTCGAGCCCCTCGCCCGCCAAGGCGTACGGGTCGCCTTCCATGTCGAAGAACACGTCGCCGGGCGCGGGTGGCGGGAGTTCGGCCAGCGCGTCCGGATCGATGACCTCGTAGGCGATCTGCCCGGTGGCGTCCTGCCTTACCTGGATCGCGGCCTGGGCGCGCAGCGTGGTGAACGACGTCGTCGAGATGTCGCGCGGCCGGTCTTCCGGAGCGGCGGCCGCGAGCGCGTCGATGGTGCCGAGGCCCGCGGCGACGAGTTTGCGCCGCTGGTCGCCGCGCATCCCCGCGACCAGCGAAAGATCGCGATCGGCCTCGCGGGCGCTCGCGCAGTGCGCGGCGTAGGAACAGCCGCCGCACGCGGGCCGCTCGTCGGCCCACAGCGGGACCGGCAGGGTCGGCGGCCGGTCCCGCAGCCGGGCGCGTAGCCGGTTTACCAGCGGGAGGAAGTCGTCGACGCGGAACGACCGCGTGCTGTGATCGCCCAGCAGCAGATGCATCCGAGGACCGGCGGGCCAGCCCGCCCGGCGCAACGCGTCGGCGTACGCGGTCAGCTGGACGACCGCGGCAGGCTTCGCGTGCCTGGCCAGCTTCGTGTCATAGACCTCGTAGCGGCCTTCGTCGTCCCGCATCAGAAAGTCGGCGCGGCCGGAGAACTCGCCGTCGTGGAAAACCGCCTGGTAGATCACCGGCGCGCCGGCCCGTAGCGCCTCTTCGGTGGCCTTCGCGGCGACGACCGGGTCGCGTTCGTCGATCTCGACGACGGCGCTCCGTTCGCCGCGCAGCTTGTCCAGCGTCGCGGCCTCGTGCGCGCGCCCGTGCGTGACCGCCAGCTGATCCGGCCCGGAGCCCGGCCGTGGCGCTCCCGGGAGGCCGGCGGCCAGCGCCTGGTTCAGGAGGCTGCGGTGCTCGCATTCGAGCAGGTCGGCGAGATCGGACGGGGTGTACATCGCCCGGGAGTCTCGCACGGACTCCCGGATGGACGGTCCCGGCGCGCCGGAGTCAGCCGGAGGTGTGGTCGAACTTCAGATGTGAGGTGATCCGGTAGCGGTCGCCCCGGTAGAGGGAGCGGGTGTACTCGATCACGCGGCCGCCCGCGTCGCGGGTGGTGCGCTCGAAGAGCAGCGCGGGGGAATGCTGCGGGACGCCGAGCAGGCCGGATTCGTCGGGGTCGGTGACGGTCGGCTCGATGATCTGCACGGCCGTCGCGGGAACGACCTCGTACCGGGTGCGGAGCAGTTCGTAGAACGAACCGGATTCGAAGCCCGCGGCCGTGATGTCCGGCACGAGATCCCGGGGGACCAGGATCCGTTCGATCGCCATCGGCGCGTCTTCGACCACGCGGACGCGGGTGACGGCCACCAGCGTGTGGCCGGGGGAGACCTCGAGGCGCTTGCCGAGCCGGGCGCCCGCCGGTGTGGTGGAGAACTCGATCACCCGGCTGGTCCAGTGCCCCTCGGCGGGTGGGGCGAACTGCTCGCCGCCGGTGGCGGGAACGAGGTCCTGGGAGATCTTGCGCGGAGCGGTGAAGGTGCCGCGGCCGTGCTCGCGGACCACGAGGCCGTCGCGCTCCAGTTCGTCTATCGCGGCTCGCAGGGTGGGGCGCGAGACGCCGATTTCACTGCTCAGCGCGCGTTCGGAAGGCAGGACCTCACCCGGCTGCCGCCGCTCGATGAGCTGGCGGAGCCGGTCCTTGACCTCTGTTCGCCGCATGACCACAGCCTACCCAGTGGTCAGCGTGAATTGGCTGGTGGACAAGTTGTCTAGACCTATTGACTTTACCACTTCGCAGGGAGACGGTGAAAGAAACTGACCAGTGGTAAAGGAGACGACGATGTCGACCTCAGGGAAGTTTCGCGTCGCCGCCGTCGCGGCGTTATCGGTCGCCGCACTGGCGGTGGCGCCGGGTGCCGCGGCCGGAGCGGCCGCTTGCGGGGCACTGTTCGACGATTTCCACTACAGCTCGCACACCGACGGGCTCCTCGGCCGGCACGGCTGGCAGGTGCGTTCCGGCGCCGGCGGCCCCGGCGTCGGCGGTGCGCGCTGGGCTCCGGAGGGCATCACCTTCCCGACGTCCGACGGGGACAAGGTGCTGCAGCTCGCCTCCACCACCGACGGCACGCCCGCGGGCACGACGCAAACCGAGATCATGCAACCCGACCGGCGGTTCTTCGAGGGGACCTACGCGGCCCGGATCCGCTTCTCCGACGCGCCGGTGTCAGGCCCGGACGGTGACCGGATCAACCAGACGTTCTTCACCATCAGCCCGCTCCGCTACGACAACGACCCGATCTACAGCGAGCTGGACTTCTCGGAGTACCTGCCGAACGGCGGCTGGGGCGAGGCGGGCCCGGTGAACTTCCAGACCAGCTGGCACACCTACACGCCGGATCCGTGGTACGCCGAGAACAAGAGCGACAGCCAGCGCCGCAGCATCGACGGCTGGCATTCCGTCGTCGCGACCGTGTCCGGCGGCCATGTGCGGTACTACATCGACGGCGCACTGGTGGCCGACCATGACCGCAGCGGGCCGTTCGACGTGTACCCGCGGCAGAACATGTCCCTGAACTTCAACCAGTGGTTCATCGATCTCACGCAGCACAGCGGCGGCACGAGTGCCTACCTCGAGCAGGTCGACTGGGTCTACTACGCGAAGAACGAGGTCCTGACGCCGCAGGCCGCCACCGAACGGGCCGCGTCGTACCGGTCCTCGGGCGTGCGGTTCGCCGACGATCTCGGTGGCTGTTAGATATGAGCCGTGGATCGGCTGACTGAGCGTTTCGAGGAGCATCGGACCAGGCTGCGTGCGGTGGCGTACCGGATGCTGGGTTCGGCCAGTGAGGCCGAAGACGCCGTCCAGGACACGTGGCTGCGGCTCAACCGCACCGACGCCGGGGAGATCGAGAACCTCGGCGGCTGGCTGACCACGGTGGTGGCGCGAGTGTGCCTGAACGTGCTGCGCTCGCGCGATCATCGTAGGGAAGAACCGCTCGACGAGCAGCTCGCCGAATCGGCCGACTTCTCGGCCGATCCCGCCGCCGACGCGGTACTGGCCGACTCGGTCGGCCTGGCGATGCTGGTCGTCCTGGACACGCTCGCGCCGGCCGAACGGCTCGCGTTCGTCCTGCACGACATGTTCGCGGTGCCGTTCGACGAAATCGCTCCGCTGATCGACCGCACCCCGGCCGCAGCCCGCCAACTCGCGAGCCGCGCCCGGCGCCGTGTCCAGGGCCGATCCGTCGCGACGGAACCGGACGTCGCACGACGGCGCCAGGTCGTCGACGCCTACCTGGCCGCGGCCCGCGGCGGCGACTTCGACGCACTCCTCCAACTCTTGCACCCCGACGTCGTCCTCCGCGCAGACAAGGCGGCGGGCCCCTCGCGCGCGCCGATCTTCCTGCGGGGAGCCGACACGGTGGCTCGTGGTGCGGCCGCCGCTTCGGTGCGGGCGGCGGTCACTCAGCTCGCGCTGGTGAACGGCGGCATGGGGCTCGTGATGGCCGACGAAGGACGGCCTTCGGTGGTCCTCGCGTTCGCTTTCGTGGACGGGAAGATCAGCGAGATCGACGTCATCGCGGATCGGGAACGGTTGCGGGGGCTGGACCTGGTGATGGTGGATTGACCCGGGTTGCGGTTCGGTCGCGAACGAGTACCGATGGCCCGCCCTGTGGCTTGAGTCGTTAACGGTTCCTCGTCGTGGTCCGCCTTCTTTTCAAGGCTCTTCGAGCCAGGACGAGGAGGGGACCATGTCGGAAGGAACTGCCCGGCGCCACAAAGTGCAGGAGAAGGAAACCTATCGGGACGCGTATCAGCGCGACCGGGACCGAGTGCTCTATTCATCCGCGTTTCGGCGGCTGGCCGGAGTGACTCAGGTCGCCGCGGTCAGTGAGCAATTGGTGCTGCACAACCGGCTCACGCACAGCTTGAAGGTCGCGCAGATGGGGCGAAGACTCGTGCAGCATCTGCGCGCTCAATCGGGCGTTTTCCCACCGGGATCGGATTTGAACGAGGATGTCGTCGAGACCGCGGGACTCGTGCACGACATCGGCCATCCGCCGTTCGGTCACGTCGCCGAGGAGGTCCTCAACCAGCGCCTCGCCCAGGTCGCGGGGCTGGAAGGCTTCGAAGGAAACGCGCAGTCCTTCCGAGTGGTGACGAAACCGGCCAGGCGGAAGGAGGAACACATGGGCCTCAACCTGACTCGGGCGACGCTGAACGCCATCCTCAAGTATCCGCGCCTCAAGCCGCGGGATTCGGCCAAGGCCACGACTTCGTGGATCGACCGTGGCTACGGCGAGAAATGGGGCGCCTATCAGACCGAACGGAAGGACTTCGAGTGGGCGAGAGACTTCAGTCGCGGTTAGTTGAGATCCGCGAACGCGATACTGATGGACTGGGCCGACGACATCAGCTACGCGACGCACGACCTCGAGGACTACTTCCGGGCCGGGCTGATCCCTTTGCACAATCTCGCGATCGACAACAACCGCATACTCAAGCATGGTCGCCGACGGTTGAAGAAGATCAACGGTTTCAACGAATATCGCTTCCGGGAGCAGATCGACGCGATCGTCGGCGAGTTCGGTGAAAGTCTCAAGTCGCAGTGCTGGGACACTCGCGAGAACCGGGTTCAAATGAACCTGATCACCAGCAAACATCTCACCAGGCTCGTGGACGCGGTCCGGCTCGTGGACGAAGCCCCTACGTCGAAGTCGATGAAGAGTGTCAGTACCGGGTGGCCGCGCTGAAGGAGCTCACATGGTTCTACGTGATCGACAGGCCGCCGCTGGCCATCCAGCAGGAAGGTCAGAAGAGGATCATCGGTTGGCTCTTCGACCGGTTGCACATGTGTCTGGAGAAGTCGCCGAACAGCCCGAAGATCCCCATCCAGCTCCGCGTGATCTACCGCGACATCAAGCGTGACGATGAGGCGAAAGGGGCCTTCGATGACAACAAGGCGGCCCGGTGCGCCAGGGCCGTCACCGACTACATCTGCCTGCTCACCGAGGCACAAACGGTCGATCTTGGCGAACGGTTGGCGGGGCGGTCGCAGAGTTCGATGTTCGGTACCTGGTTCAACTGAACGTGGGCATGCCGAAGGGCCCGTCGCCGGTGGGGTCGGCGGGCTCTTCGGGTTCAGCGGTGGTTGTGGCGTGGCTTCTGTAGCGGGTCGAGGTATTGGGGTGGGATGAATTCGGGTCGTCCGTTGGTCATGTGGATTGTCCAGCCGGATTGTCCGTGGATGACCATGTGGTGATATCGGCAGAGTAGGCAGAGGTTGTCGAGGTCGGTGTCGCCGAGTTGGCCCCACGGCAGAATGTGGTGGGCTTCGCAGTGTTTGGGCCGTCGGTGGCATCCGGGGAAGGCACAGCCGTGGTCGCGGAGGTTCAGTGCCCGGCGTTGGGCGGGGGTGACGCTGCGGGTGGCGCGGCCGATGTCGAGGGGTTCGCTTTCGGTGCCGAGGACGGCGGGGATGATTTTGGCGTCGCAGGCGAGCATGCGGGCGTGGCGTGCGGTGATCTGGGAGACCTCGTCCACGCAGGCGGATCCCAGTCCGGAGGTCAGGGTCTCCAGGGGGATGGTGACCACGATGGTGGTGCGGTCTCCGGAGAGGGTGGGTGCTTTGTCGTTGGTCATGGCGTAGTGGATGGCGTCGAACAGGGCGTCGCCGTGGCGTTCGCCGGGGGTGCGGGGGTCGCGGTTGCCGTCTTCGTCGGCGGGTCTTCGTTGTCCCCAGGTTTCGAACAACGCGTTGGCGCGGGCGCCGAATTCGGGGTCGAGGAGGCCGTTGAGTCGCCACCAGCCGTCGTCGCGTTTCCGGAGATGGACCTCACGCGACGGCGGCTTCAGGTCTTCGTCTTTGGGCTCGTTGCCGTCGGGATCCAGGTGCGCCAAGAGTTCGGCGCCGCCGTTGACGATCTGCTGCGGCCCGGCGTGGCGGGCCAGGTTCACCAGGATCCGTTCCGCCTCGGACCGGTCTTCCTCCGAGGCCTCGGAGGGGATTTTCTTCAGTACCGCCAGGAGTGGGTCGAGTTGCTGGTGCCCGAGGTCCCCGTCGGCCGCGGCGGCTCCGGCGATGGGGGCGAAAGCGGGGGCGGGGGTGCCGTCCAGGTTCCGGCTTTCGTTCACCGCCAGCGCGCGGGCCACGGTGTCGCGAGCTTCTTTCGGGCTGATCCGGGCGGTCTCGGCGAACCAGCCCGCGGTCGAACCGTGCCCGAACAACTCCATCGGACCGCGGGACTCGATCTCGGCCAGGAACTGCCCGACCTCCGCCAAAGCCTGTCGTGCCACCGACAACCGCTCGACCACGCCGTGCGCGAGTTCGCGCGCACCGGCACGCCACAGCTCCTGCGGCGGTTCGAGGATTCGTTGGCTGGACACCCCGCAAGAATACCAGCGTTCGAACAGGTGTGCGAACGTGAAGGCTTCTCAAGAATCGCATTCGCATTCTGGTGGTGTGTTATGTGCCGGTGATTGTTTGATTCGCTTGAGCCCAGTCGGGGTCGTAGTCGGCCCACTGTGACGCTGCTCTGCGCGAGTGATCTGTTTAGGCCACGGGCGTGTTCTATTGAGCCGAAGGTCAAACGTGTCTTGTCGGGCGGGGCGTCCTGAAGGCCGTCTTGGGGACGTTGGATGTCTCAACGGTGGCCTTCAGGACATCGCTTCTGTCCAGGACCACACGGCGGCTGTGTCGCGAAAGCCACTTTCGGGACATCAGGCGTCGCGAAAGTGGCTGTCGCGACATGCCTCGATCACGCCACCTTTGCCTCACCTCCCAATAACCGGCGGGCCTAGGGAAGAATGCTCGACCATGAGCTCGAGCAGAGCAGTGAGCTGGGAAGGCTTCTACAACACCAGAGATCTCGGCGGCTTGCCGACCAGGTCGGGCCATGCGACTCGCTACGGCGCCTTCTTCAGGGCGGCTGATCTTCGTTTTGTCACCGACGAGGGCTGGTCCCAGGCGCGACAATCCGGTGTCCGCACCATCGTCGACCTGCGCAATGCCGACGAGATCCGGCCCGCGACAGCAAAGTCCCCGACAGCAAAGTCCCCAACAGCGCTGGCGGGCTCGGCGCACTTCGCCGCCACCACCGCAGGCGCGACCACACCGACCGGCGTCGACCGCATCGAGGTACCCCTCGACGATGTCGAGGACGTCGAGTTCTGGCAGCACATCAACAGTGAGCAACTCAACGGCAGTCCGCTCTACTACCGTCCCTTCCTCGAACGGAAAGCCGGCCGCTGCGCCGCTGTCATGACCGCGCTCGCCCACTGCGGACCCGGCGGTGTCCTGTTCCACTGTGGCGCGGGCCGAGACCGCACCGGCCTGATCACCCTCCTGCTGCTGGCGCTGGCCGACGTCCGACCGGAGGCCATCGCAACGGACTACGACCTGTCCACCGAGGCCCTGAAAACCCTGTTCGCCGTGATGGGCACCGAGGACCAAGGACCGATCATCCAGTCCGTCCTCACCCATCGCGGCACCACGACCCAAGCCGCCATCCTCGGCACCCTCGAGGACCTCGACGTCGAGCACTATCTCCTCGCTGCCGGTGTCAGCAACACCGACCTCGACGGCATCCGCGGCAGACTCCTGGGATCACGCTCCCGCTGACACCGATCGAGAACGAGCCATCCTGCCACCCCCGAAACCCGCCTAAAGTGACCCAGGACGCCGCAGTCACTCCCGGGAGGCACGCATGTCGTTGTTGGCCCAGCTGAACACCGCGATCACCACGGGCACGATCGAGGTCGTCGACCTCACCGCCCCGTTGAGCGCGAGCACCCCGATCCTCCAGCTGCCGGAGCCGTTCGCGAACACGATCCCGTTCGGCCTGGAGGAGATCAGCCGGTACGACGAACGCGGGCCGCGCTGGTACTGGAACAACATCCACACCGGCGAGCACACCGGGACCCATCTCGACGTTCCCGTGCACTGGGTGTCGGGAAAGGACGGCCACGACGTCTCCGAGGTGCCGCTGCGCACGCTGGTCGCCCCGGCCGTGGTGCTCGACGCGACGGCCCGCGCGGCCGAGGATCCGGATTTCCTGCTCTCCACGGAAGACATCCGCGAGTGGGAACGTGAGAACGGGCCGCTGCCCGAAGGTGGTTGGCTGCTCTACCGCACGGGCTGGGACGCCCGTTCGCATGATCAGGAAGCCTTCCTCAACAACGACGAGAACGGTCCGCATTCGCCGGGCGTCTCCGCGGAATGCGCTCGCTGGCTCGCGGAGGAGGCGCCGATCACCGGGTTCGGGGTGGAGACCGTGGGCACCGACGCGGGGCAGGCGCTGGCACTCGAACCGGCCTTCCCCTGCCATGAACTCCTTCTGGGCGCGGGAAAACACGGCCTGACCCAGTTGCGGAACCTGGCGAGCCTGCCGCCCACCGGATCGCTGCTCGTCGTCAGCCCGCTCCCGATCGTCGGCGGTTCCGGCAGCCCCGCCAGGGTGTACGCGCTGGTCGAACGGGCATGAACGTCGCGGAGCTGGTCGGACGCACGCTGGCGGAACTCGGCGCGGGTGCCGCGTTCGGGGTGGTGGGCAGCGGCAATTTCGAGGCCACCAACGGATTACGTTCCGGCGGGGTGCGGTTCGTCGCCGCTCGGCACGAGGGCGGCGCGGCGAACATGGCCGACGCGTACGCGCGGATGAGCGGCCGCGTGTCGGTGCTGAGCCTCCATCAGGGGTGCGGGCTCACCAACGCGCTCACCGGGATCACCGAGGCCGCCAAGAGCCGGACACCGATGGTAGTCCTCGCCGGGGACACCGCGGCGTCGGCGGTGCTGTCGAACTTCCGGGTGGACCAGGACGCGCTCGCGGCCGCCGTCGGCGCCGTGCCGGAGCGCGTGCACGGCTCGGCCACCGCGGTCGCCGACACGGTCCGCGCCTACCGGACGGCGGTGCAACAGCGCCGCACCGTCCTGCTCAACCTGCCGCTCGACGTCCAGGCCCAAGAAGCGCCAGAAGCGGTCCCGGTCCCGAAGATTCCTGGCCCGGCGCCGATCCGGCCTAACGCCGAGGCGGTCGCGAAACTGGCGGACCTTCTCGTCGAAGCACGGCGGCCGGTATTCATCGCCGGCCGTGGTGCCCGGGCCGGTTCTGCACCGCTCAAAGAACTCGCGGAGGTTTCCGGGGCGCTGCTGGCGACTTCGGCGGTGGCGCACGGCCTCTTCCACGACGATCCCTGCTCGATCGGGATCGCGGGCGGCTTTTCGTCGCCACAGGCGGCGGAACTCATCAGGGACGCCGACCTCGTGATCGGCTGGGGCTGCGCGCTGAACATGTGGACCACCCGGCACGGCACGCTCCTCGGCCCGGAGGCCCGGCTCGTCCAGGTCGACGTCGACCAGGCCGCGCTCGGCGCGCACCGGCCGATCGACCTCGGCGTCGTCGCCGACGTCGCCAGCACGGCCGTGGACGTTCACGCCGAACTCGAGAGGCGTGGCCACCGAAGGAGCCGCGAAGCCCTCAAAAGCACACGGTGGAACGACGTGCCGTATAACGACCTATCCGGCGACGGGAGGATCGATCCGCGCACGCTCAGCCGGCGTCTCGACGAGATCCTGCCCGCCGAACGCGTGGTCTCGATCGACTCCGGCAATTTCATGGGCTACCCGAGTGCGTACCTGTCCGTCCCCGACGAGAACGGCTTCTGCTTCACCCAGGCGTTCCAAAGCATCGGGCTCGGCCTCGGGACGGCGATCGGCACGGCGCTGGCCCGTCCGGAGCGCCTGCCGGTAGTCGGGGTCGGTGACGGTGGCTTCCACATGGCCGTTTCCGAGCTGGAAACCGCCGTGCGACTGGGTATCCCGCTCGTCGTCATCGTCTACAACGACGCGGCGTATGGCGCTGAGATCCACCATTTCGGCGACGCGGACATGAGCACGGTCAGGTTCCCCGACACCGATATCGCGGCGATCGGACGAGGTTTCGGCTGCGCCGGGATCACCGTGCGGTCGGTCGAGGATCTGGCCGCCGTCACGGAATGGCTCGGCGGGCCACGGGACGCGCCGCTCGTCGTCGACGCCAAGATCGCCGACGACGGCGGCTCGTGGTGGCTCGCCGAAGCCTTCCGGCATTGAGCCCGCTAAACGCCCCAGTCCGGCCTCAAGGGCATGCCCGAGTCACCGTCCGGGCCGACCTTCACCCCGAGCACCTGGTGCAGTTCGATCTCTCGCCGCTCGAAGGCGAGACGGCACGCGGCCATGTACAGCGCCCAGACGCGGCTTCGCCCGGCGCCCGCTTCGGCGACGGCCGCGTCCCAGTTCGCGTCGAGGTTGGCGCACCACGCGCCGAGGGTGGTGGCGTAGTGCTCGCGGAGGTTCTCCGAATGCCGCACCTCCAGCCCGCTGTCGTGCATCGCGGTGGCGATCTCCCCGACGGACTCCAGCTCCCCGTCGGGGAAGACGTATCGGTCGATGAACCCGCGTGACCGGTGCGCGACGGAGGTGTCCGGGTTGGTGATGCAGTGGTTCAGCAGACGCCCGTGCGGCTTCAGTTTCCCGGCGAGGAAACGGAAGTACGACGGCAGGTTGCGGGCGCCGATATGCTCGGTGAGCCCGATCGACGACACCGCGTCGAAGCCCGTTTCTGTGACGTCGCGGTAGTCGAGATGCCGTACTTCGGCCTTGTCCGCGAGCCCCTTGGCCACGATGTCCTTCTGCGCCCATTGCGCCTGCTCACGCGAAAGGGTCACGCCCAGCGCCTCGACGCCGTAGTTCGCGACGGCGTGCTCCACCATCCCGCCCCAGCCGCAGCCGACGTCCAGCAGCCGCATCCCCGGCCGGAGGCCGAGTTTCCGGCACACCAGGTCGAATTTGTGTGCCTGCGCCTCTTCCAGTGACGCGTCGGCGGACGGATACGCGGCGCAGGTGTAGGCCATCGACGGCCCGAGCACCATTTCGTAGAACCGGTTCGAGACGTCGTAGTGGTTGGAGATCGCGTTGCTGTCCCGCGCTTTCGAGTGCCGCAGCCCGTCGACCGTGCGCTTGAGGCGGCTCGGCAGTTCCTCCGCGGGCGGGGCGACGCGGCGCAGATGCGTGGGACCGAGTTTGCGCAGCAGCCACAGCCGGTCGGCGGCGCTGAGCTGATCGACCTGGGAGACGAGCGCGCGCAACGCCGTGTAGAGATCGCCGTCGACGTCGAGCGCGCCGGCGACGTAGGCACGCGCGAGACCGAGGTCCCCTGGGGACGACATCAGGTACGTCAACGCCAGCGGCGACCGCACCTCGATCGACACGGGTGCGCCCGCGGGCCCGCTCGTGCTGCCGTCATAGGCGGTGATGGACACTTCGGTGCTCGGGCCGAGCAACCGCTCGAAGATCTCGCCGACGGTCGTCGTCTCAGCCATGGTCGTCTCTCTTCTCCAGTCCCGGGTCACCGCCGCCGCACGCATTTCGCGTACAGGTCGAGCAGGCGGCCGTCGGGGTCGTAGGCCGTCTTCAGTTTCCGGTAGGCGTCGCCGTTGTACAGCTGCCAGAACTCGTCCTCGGTATAGAAACTGTCGGAATACAGAGACTTCCGCCCGCCGAGCCGGGTCACTTCGGCCTCGATCAGCCGATTGTGCGTATCCGGCGCCTCGCCGGGGTCCAGCGGGACCGCGGACCAGAACCCGAAGTTGACGTACAGCGTTTCGGGGTCCATTTCGTACAGCGGCGAGTTCACGCCGCCCGGCCGTTGCTTCAGCGGGCAGATCCACACCGGGCTGATCGGGATCTCGCGGCGGAAGAAGTCCAGGAACTCCGCCGCCCGCGAGAGTGGTACTTCGATGTCCTGGACGATGGTCTCTTCAGGGGGAAGCCCGCGCAGCTTGAGCAGTTTCGCGGCGATCCCGAACCGGCGGTCGAGCGCCACGACCTTCCAATAGACCGAAGACCGCAGCAGCCGCCTTCCCAGCAGCAGCCTGGGGAGCCGGTGCTGCACGCCGAACGCCCGCGAGCACCAGAACCAGTCCGTGTCCCAGCGCCACAGGTAGTCGCGGACGCTCAGATGATCCGTCTCGCGGGAGCGGATCGACTTGTAGTAGATGTCGAGCCAGGTGTAGTCGCTGGTCGCGGGCGCCGAGGTGGTGAACGTGCCGAGCGTCAGGTACTGCTCGCCCGGCCCGAAGACCGTTCCGTCGACGAAGTCGGCCGACCCGTTACGACAGGCTTCGCCGAGTGCCGCGAAGTACTCCTCGGTGTCTTCGTAGCGGACGTGGTCGAGCCGCACATACGGTTTGACCGGCTCCAGTTCGATCTTCAGCCGCAGCGCGTAGCCGAGCGTCCCGTACGAGTTCGGGAAGCCGTGGAACAGGTCGCTGTGCTCGTTGTCCGGCCGCGCGACGACGATCCTGCCGTCACCGGTGAGCAACTCCATCTCCAGCACCGACTCGTGCACGAGCCCGTTGCGGAACGAGGACGACTCGATGCCGAGGCCGGTGACCGCGCCGCCGAGCGTGATCGTCTTGAGCTGCGGCACGACCAGCGGCATCAGCCCGTGGAGCAGTGTCGCGTCCACCAGTTGCTCGTAGGTGACCATGCCTTCGACGTCGGCCGTACGCGCCAAGGGATCGACGTCGAGGACATGCGTGAATCCCGAGACGTCCAGCCCCGGAGTGCTGGTCGCCTTCCGTGCCCGGAACAGGTTCGACGTCCGCTTCGCCAGCCGGATCGTGCCGTGGAGATCGGCGAGCTGCGCGCGGAGCGTTTCCGCCCGCGCTTCGTGTTCGGCGAACCGGACCAGCCGCGCCGTCTCCCGGATACCGCTGTCGCCGCTCGCCATCTGTTCATCGTGCCCCACGGAACCGCCTGGCGCAGCCCTTATTCGTGCCGGAGCCGGTGCAGCGGGACGGCGTCCGCCATGGCGGTGAAGCCCTTGTCACCGGGATGGAGGTGATCGCCGGAGTCGTACTCGGGTTTCATCCGCTGCGGATCGGCGGGGTCGCGGATCGCCGCGTCGAAGTCGATGTATCCGTCGAAGTGCCTGCTGGTCCGGATGAACCGGTTCACCGCCTGCCGGGTCTCTTCGAGCTGCGGAGTGTACGAACCCCAGCCCTTCCACGGCGTGATCGTCGCGCCCAGCACCCGCAGGCCGCGGTCGTGCGCCCTCGTCGCGATCTGTTTCAGCGCCGAGATGATCTTGTTCGGATCGGCTTGGTGCGGGGTCTGCTGGATGTCGTTGATGCCCTCGAACACGATCGCCGTCCGCACGCCGGACTGGTTCAGGACGTCCCGGTCGAGCCTGGCCAGCGCGTTGACCCCGTAGTTGCCGCCGTCGAGCAGCAGGCGGTTCCCGCTGATCCCGGCGTTGAGCACGCCGAGGCGCGCGCTGATCTTGTCGGCGAGCTGGTCGGGCCAGCGCAGGTTCGCGCCCCAGGTCGAATTCGCCCCGTCGGTGATCGAGTCGCCGATCGCCACGACGCTGCCCCGCAACCCGGTGCCGCGGACGTCCACACCGGACACGTAGTGCCAGACCGCGGTCTTCTCCGGGAACGCCGCCGCCGACTCGTCGGCCGCCTTGTCGCCGTTCCGGGTGAAGTACGAGTTCTGCATCGCGAGCGGATGGTAGGTGACCGGACCCGACGGCGTCGGGGTGTAGGTGGTCACCAGGAGGTCGCCGTCCCTCGGCACGGTCAGCGCCGCGCCGTCGCTGACGATGTCGGCGCCCGGCGGCACGGTGACCTCGCGATCTCCGCCGAAGGTCAGCGTGCGCATCGTGCCGGGCACGGCCTGCGGGGTGTCCGGGCCCGCGGCGACCGCGACGGTCACGCGGCCGAACAGCACCGGAGTCCGGCCGAAGGCGTTGGACAGCCGCACGCGGACCTCGTGCCCGCCGGCGCTGGTGTGGACGATGTTGCGGATCGAGAAGTTCGGGTAGCCGTTGTCGGTCCCGGCCACCCCGGCCGCGGGCGCCGCCGCCCAGGTGCCCACCCAGCCGCTGCCGGCAGGGCTCCGCACTTGGGCTGCCGCGGCACCCGGCATCAAGCCCAGCACCAGGATTCCCGCGATGGCGAGATACTTCACGCGCATGTCGGTTCCGCCTCCACCCAGTCGGCTCCACTCATCGTCAAGGAATCACCGACAACCGGTCAACGCCCTGGACAGGACAGGTTTCTGTCGGAGGGGGCGGTTAGCCTGAACGCCATGACACCTGCCGCTCTCCGGAAGATCTGCCTCGGCTTCCCCGGCGCCCGGGAGGAGTTCCCCTTCGGCGAGGACATCAGCGTGTTCAAAGTCGCGGGCAAGATCTTCGCGCTCGGCCCGCTCAAGGCGAAGCCGCTGCGGATCAGCCTCAAATGCGAGCCGGATCTGGCGGTCCGGCTGCGTGCCGAGCATCCGGCCATCGTCCCCGGCTACCACCTGAACAAACGGCACTGGAACACCGTCGAGCTGGACGGCTCGCTGACCGACGACTTCGTACGGGAGCTGACCGAGGACTCCTACGACCTCGTCGTCGCGGGCCTGCCGAAACGAGAACAGGAGAAACTGAACTGGGTCGCGCTCAGCCAGGAATGAGCGCCGGGGTTTCATCCGGATTTCATCCGACCGTGCTCGTCCGGCCTCCTACCGTGGGCGGAGACGGGTGCCGCCCGCCGCACGATGACGCGCTCAGCGGGACTTCCTAGGCTGATGCCGTGCTGGAGATCTTGCGGGACCGGTTCCGGGCACGGGTGCAGGCGAGTCTCACCCGGGCCGGGCTGACCCTGCCGTGGTGGGGGGCGTTGTGCGCGAGCGCCGTGAGCTTCGTGTTCACGGTGGTCGCGTTGGTGCAACGGGACGCCCTGCTACCGCCCGAGCCGATCGCGCTGGCCGGTCTGATCGTGATCGCGCCGTCGGTGATCTGGGTGGTCACCGACTGGATCATGCCGTGGGTGCGGATGACGGCGCTGATCATCGCCGCCTCGGTGCTGCTCATCGAGCCCGTGCTGCCGGATTTCGCGCCGTTGCTGCTGCTGGTCGCGGCCACCGAAGCGGGCAGTGTCCTGCGGACGACGTGGGGCATCGCCCTCGTCACCATCGTGGGCGAAGCGGTCTTGGTCGTGGCGGGGATCTGGGGCGGGCTGATCGGCGGGCCGGTGTACATGGTCGCGATCCTGCTCGGCCTCAGCGGCGGGCTCATGGTCCGCTGGTACACCAGGGTGCTCGACGCCGAACGCGGCAACCGTGACGCTTCCCGTGACAAGGCCCTGCTCGCCGAACGCCAGCGGATCGCGCGTGAGGTGCACGACGTCGTCGGCCATTCGCTCAGCATCACGCTGCTGCATCTGACCGGCGCCCGGCACGCGCTGCAGCAGGACCGCGACGTCGACGAGGCGATCGAAGCGCTCACCGAAGCCGAGCAGGTGGGACGGGCCGCGATGGCCGACATCCGCCGCACGGTCGGTCTGCTTGCCGATTCCCCGTCCGGCAGCGCCCCGCTGCCGGGGGTGGAGGACATCGCGACGCTGGTGGAACGCACTCGCAGCGCCGGACTGGCGGTGCGCTATACACAGGAAGGCGACCTCGGCCGGGTAGGCGCCTCGGAAGGATTGGGCCTCTACCGGATCGTGCAGGAATCACTTGTCAACGTCGTCAAGCATGCCCCCGGCGCGACCGCGGAGGTCCGGCTGAACGCCGGCCGTTCGGGGTTGAAGCTCATCGTCAGCAACACCCTCCCCGCGACCGTCCGGCGCGCGGCGGAGGACGGTTCGGGACTGGCGGGGATGGCCGTCCGCGCGGCCCAGCTCGGCGCCGATCTCAGTGCCGGGCCCAGCGGCAGGCAGTGGATCGTGCAGGTCACCGTGCCGGGCGGCAAGCCGTGACCGCCGCCGAGATCCAGGTGCTGCTGGTCGACGACCAGGAGCTGGTCCGGTCCGGGCTGCGGCGCATCCTGCGGCGCCGCGACGGGTTCGTCATCGCGGGGGAATGCGGCGACGGTTCGGAAGTTCCGGCGGCGCTGGCCGCGCACGAGGTCGACGTCATCGTGATGGACCTGCGGATGAAGAACGTCGGCGGCGTCGAGGCGACCAGGCGGCTGCGGCGGTCCGGCGGGCATCCGCCGGTGCTCGCGCTGACCACCTTCGACGACGACAACCTCTTGGCCGACGCGCTGCGGGCGGGCGCGGCCGGGTACGTCCTCAAGGATTCCCCGGCCGAGGACCTGATCCGGGCCGTGCGGGCGGTCGCCGCGGGTGACGCGTGGCTCGACCCCGGTGTCACCGGGCGGGTGCTCGCCGCGTACCGGCAGGCCGCCGGGAACGGCAGTGGCGGACGCTCACCGGAGCTGCTGACCCCGAGGGAGCAGGACGTGCTCAGGGCGATCGGCCGCGGGCTGACCAACGCGGAGATCGCCGCGACGCTTGTCATTTCGGAGGTGACCGTGAAAAGCCATATCGGCCGGATCTTCACCAAACTCCAGTTGCGGGACCGGGCGGCGGCGATCGTGTACGCGTTCGACCACGGGATCGTGGTGCCGGGCTGATGCGCAACGATGGGGGGATCATGCCGGACTCGCGACTTCGCTTCGAACTGCTCGGCCCGTTGCGGGCCTGGCACGGGGAGACCCGGCTGGATCTGGGGCCGGTCCGGCAGCAGGCCGTGCTGGCCGCGCTGCTGCTGCGCCCGGACGTGACCGTCAGCCACTACGAACTCACCGACGGGCTCTGGGAAAAGCCGCCGGAGTCCAACGTGCTGCCGGTGTACGTCCGGCGGCTGCGGCAATGCCTGGACACCTCGGGCCAGAAGCCGCGGGACTCGGTGATCGTGTCCGATCGCGGTGGCTACCGGTTCGCCAGCGGCGGGGTCCGGTTGGACGTGGTCCGGCTGGAGGAGGTCGCCGCCGTCGCGGCCGCCGCCGAGGAGTCGGGCGACCTCGTCGCCGCGGTGGACACCTTCGCCGACGCGCTCCGGCTGTTCCACGGCGAGCCGCTGACGGGGCTGCCCGGCGCGTTCGTCCAAGGCGAGCGGCGACGGCTGGAGGAACGCAGACTTCTGTTGCTGCGCCGGAAACTGCGGGCCCAGCTGAAACTCGGGCGGTTCGACGAGGTGATCGGCGAGCTGTCGGCGCTGGTGTCCGCCGACCCGCCGAGCGAGCCGCTGGCCGCGTTGCTGATGCGGGCGCTCTACGGCGGCGGGCGGCAGGCGGAGGCGCTGGAGGTGTTCACCGACGTCCGCGAGCGGCTGATCGAGCAGCTCGGCGTCGAGCCGGGTGAGGAGCTGCGGCAGGTGCAGGATGCGGTGCTGCGCGGCGACGAGACGCTGCTCGGTGTCGCGCCGCGCCGCGAGCCGTCTCGCCGGATCCGCAACGAACTGCCCGCCGTCAACGGCGAACTCGTCGGCAGGGACCGGGAACTCGCGCTGCTCGTCGAAGAGGGGGATCCGGAGTCGGTCTCGGTCGACGCCGTCGACGGTGTCCCCGGTGCCGGGAAGACCACCCTCGCGGTGCGTGCGGCCCACCGGCTCCGTGAGTCCTATCCGGACGGTGCGTTGTTCGTGGATCTCCACGGTTACACCGAAGGCCGTGAGCCGGTGGCGCCGGAGCGCGCGCTGCGGCGGTTGCTCCGCGCGGTCGGGGTCGAGGACGGGGCGATGCCGGACGATCTCGACGAACTGGCCGCGTCGTGGCGGGCGGCGACCGCGCAGCTGCGGTTGCTGCTGGTGCTCGACAACGCCGAGTCCGCCGGGCAGGTGCGGCCGCTGCTGCCGTCCGGGCCGGGCAGCCGCGTGCTGGTGACCAGCCGTCGTCGTCTGTCCGGTTTGGACGCCGACCGCCGTATTTCACTCGGCGCGCTGGGCCTCGATGCGGCCGAGCGGCTGCTCAGCCGCATCGTGGGGGCGCCGAGGGCGGAAGGGGAGCGGTTCGCCGTGCGCGCGCTCGCCGGGCTGTGCGGTCGGCTGCCGCTCGCGCTGCGGATCGCGGGTGCCCGGTTGCAGAACCGTCCGATGTGGACGTTCAAGGATCTGGTCGACCGGATGTCGGACGACGAGCGCAGGCTCGGCGAACTGACGGCCGAGGATCGCAGTGTCGAGGTGGCGCTGCGTCTGTCGTACGACCAGCTGCGGCCCGCCGAGCAGACCGCGTTCAGCGTGCTCGGTCTGTCGCCGACGACCGAATTCGACCGGCTGTCGGTCGCCGCCCTGCTGGACTGCTCGCCCGCCGAAGCCGAGCGGCGGCTGGAAAGCCTGGTCGACGCCAGCCTCGTGCAGGAGCCCGCGAGCGGACGCTACCGACTGCACGATCTGGTGGCGGTCTATGCCCGGCGGCTCGCCGGGGAGATGCCCGAAGGCGCCGCCGAAGCGGCTCGGAAACGGGTTTACGGGCTCTACCTCAGTGCCGCTCGACGGGCGAGTGAGTGGGGTGTCGCGCGATTCCCGGTGGAGACCGGAGGACCGTTCACCGGGCAGCGTGACGCTTCCGCCTGGCTCGACGCGGCCGGCGACCTGCCGGAGGTGGTGTCACAAGCGGCCGAAGCCGGGCTGGCCGACCTCGCCTGCTCGGTCGCCGAGGGCCTGGTCGACTATCTCGCGCGTCAGCAGCGGTACCACGAATGCCGGACGGCGTTGCAGGTCGCGCTGCCGCTCGCGGAACAGGCCGAAGACGAACGCCTGGTCTCGTCGTTGCGGTTCTGCCTGGGCTACGCCTATGCCATGCAAGGGCAACTCGACCGGGCTCGTGGCTGGTTCGACGACGCGCTGCGGGCGGGCCAGGCATCGGGCGACCGCGGAGTGGAGGCGCGGGCGCTCGGCGGGCTCACCATGGCGGATCTGATCGCCGGGCGGCACGATCTCGCCATTTCCGGGATGCGGCGGGTGATGATCCTCGCCGAGGAGGTGGGGGACCGCTGGCTCGCCGAACGGTCGCTGTCCGCCCTGGGGTATCTCGCCTACCTGCAGGGCGAGCACGAAGAGGCGCTCGTCCACCTCGGCCGCGCTCGTGAGCTGAGCGAGGAGATCGGCAGTCCGGGGATGCTGGCCAGGGTGCTGTGCCACTGTGGCACCGTCCGGCTGGAGACCGGCAGGTTCGCCGAAGCCGCGCTGGATCTCCGGCGCTCCGTCGAACTCGCCGAGGAGACCACGGACGGGCTGCTGACCGCGACCGCTCTCGCCCGCCTGGGCGCCGCGGAACTGGAGCTGGGGAACCTCGACGCGGCGTTCGAACTCCAGCGGCGGGCGCTGACGGCGGTCACCGAGGAGACGATCGTCGGGATGGAGTCCGAAATCCGCAACCGGCTCGGCCGCACCCATCTCGCCGCGGGTGATCCGGTGGCGGCCAGGGAACACTTCGAGTGGGTGCTCACCACCATCGGACCCGACGGCGATTCCCTCCAGCGCACTCTCGCGCTGGAAGGTCTGGACCTCACCAGACAGTCGGTACGCCGCCGTTGATGATCGTGAAGCGGTGCCCCGCCATGCTCGTCCGCCAGCGCGCGAAGTAGGCGTCGGCCGCGTCGGCCAGGTGCACCCCGGCGCGGACCTCGTGGACGACGCAGGCCCATTCCGCGCCGTCGCACAGCACCAGTTCCCGCGGTGCCCCGCGCTTGCGGAGCACGGAAGAGCAGAGGGCGCCGCGCCTGCCGACGTTGCCGTCGTCGAGGCAGCGACGGAGGTCTTCGACGGCGTGGGCGGCCGTCTCGAACAGCGTCCACCGGTACTTCGGCGACGGGCGGCCGTCGGCCCACGGCGTGGAGAACGCGGCCCAGCTCCAGCCCGGTCCGACGAGCCGGTCCCGTTCCCAGGGACTCGACGAGTCGTCCCTGGGCAGCACCATGTTGTAGGGGGTCCGGCTCGCCGGGCTCATGCACGTCTCCTCGTGGACCACCGGTCCGCGGCCGCGGATCCGTGCCCGGAACCGTAAAGCGGAGCCATGAAATCCCGATGAAACGAGACCTGACCGATCGGTACTCGGACCCGCGTGACCTGCTGGCGTGGCCGGTCACCAAGGTGGTGAAGGCCTCCTTCCCTACCCTCAAGGTAGGCAAGGAGGCCTTCACGGACCCAGCCCCCGGGATCAACCGCAGGCACTGAGACACCCTTGGTTCTAACCGTCATTACCACTCACGAGCTCTGCGGTACGACGGTCAACTTCCGTCCGTTGAGCGGCTGTGGCTCGCGGGCGTTGCCGTCGCCGAACAGCCCCCGGAACCGCGCGATCGTCGACGGCGAGACGGTCTGCTCGGACATCAGGAACCACTGCACGCCTTCGGAGAACGGCGCCGTGGTGAGCGAGCCTTCATACCGGAGTGTGCTCCTGTTCCGCGGCAGGAGCGTGTCGAGGTCGAAGTCCGCCAGCGCCACCGGTTCGCCGCATTCCGGTGCGAGCGTCGCCAGGACGCGATCCACCGGCGACCCGGTGCCCGCGCGCAGGGGAACGCCGATCACCAGCAGTTTCCCGGCGGCGCCGCGGTGCACGAAATGCATTTCCAACGGATCGGCGCGGCCCTGGAAACGGTGCTCCGACGGAGTGTGGAAATGGAACTGTTCGAGTTCGTAGCGGACCCCGGCGAGCGTGACGTGCCCGGTGCCCGGCCGGACCACGGCCTCTTCGGTTTCTTCGTGATTCCTCGTGCCGCAGCCGTTGGTGTCCGAGGTGTCCTTCCGGATGTATTCGAGGTCGAGATCCGAATGGCCGTAGGAGATCTCCAGCTTCGGCTGAGCGGGATCGAACCTGATGGCGCCAGGGGAGATGTCGACCGGGCTCTGCGACGGCTGACGCGATTGGGCGGTACCGCCCGCGGCGAGCAGGAATCCGGTGAGGACGAGGGGAACGACGAATGCGGTAAGGCGCCTGCGCGTCACGCTCTGAACCTTTCGAGGACCCGGACGAACTATGATCATCCGGACAAATTCGGCCGCACCCGATGTAGTGGCACGGACGAGAAGAACACATCTTTTTCCTGCGCCGAAGAATGCGCAAGCCCCCTGGTCGGGCCAATTTCCGACATATTCTCTCCTTTCGTGCGAAACGGAGTGTGATTCGTGCGGGCGTTCCCCGAGATGGTCACTGTGCGCATCTGGCCGGACACCCGTAGTCTTCGGCAAGTGCCGATCTTCTCTGTGCTTCTCGCCCTGGTGGCCCTTTTCCCCGCCGTGGACCCGGTTTCGCGAACCGGTGCCTGTGCGGGAACCGAAGGGGTGACCGTCGCGGTCGGCATGGCGGCCGGAGTGCTCGTGCGATGCGTGCCCGGCTCACCCGGTGACGCGCGGACCGCGCTCGAGCGTTCCGGGCTCGCGGTACGGCTGGGGAGCGGAACCGGACCGTATGGGGATTCTCGCTACGTCTGCGCCATCGAAGGTCTTCCTGGCGACGATGCCTGTGCCGGTCATCGGCAGGGCGCGCCGTTCTGGAAGGTGTGGCGCGTCGGGCTGGATCCCGTCGCGTGGCGCGAATCCGGCACCCAGGGCGGGCCCGGCGCGGTGCGGGTCTGCCCCGGCGGGCTCGTCGGGTTCGGTTTCGGGACTTCGCAACCGGCGGTGGCGCCGCAGCAGGTCGTGACCACGCCCGGCTGGCTCCCGCCCCGGTGCTGAAGGATCAGTTCGCCGGGACGATGAGCGAGGTCATCACCTTCGGGATCAGCTCGCTGACGAACCGGCCGTCGGCGGGGAGTTCGCTGCCGTCCAGCAGGTAGTTCTGCAGTCCTTGCTCGTAAAGGGCGACCAGGACGAGCACCGCGTCGTCCGCGGAGATCGTCAGCCGCCTGCCGATCCGGTCGAGCGTGCCGACCAGGATCGCGCCCAGTTCGGTGTGGAAATGCCGGAACGCGGCGCCGATCCGGTCGCGGATCTCCGGCTGCCGCAGGCCCTGCGTGCGGAATTCCGCGCACAGCAGGTACCAGTCCTTGTCCGCGTTGAGCGCGACCATGAACAGTTCGGCGATCCGTCCGAGGGTGGGGGAGAGGTCTTCGTGCACGCCGACGGTGGCCTCGCCGAGCACGCTCTCCGTGGCCTCGCGGAACCGTTCGAGCCGGAGGGTGTTCTCCTCCTGGAACAGGGCGAGGAAGAGGTCTTCCTTCGAGCTGAAGTTCGAGTAGAAGGCGCCGCGGGTGAAGCCGGCGCGTTCGCAGATCAGCTCGACCGGGGTGTCCCGGATGCCGCGTTCGGAGAAGGCCTCGTATGCCTCGTCGATCAGCCGTCGGCGGGTATCCGCCCGGCGCCTGGTCATGGTGGCGCCCCGCTCCTCGGTCATCTCGCCATTCTTTCGCATCGGCCCGGTTCACCCGGCTGTGGGACAGGATACATCGTGAATCGGATACACCGTGCATTACGATACGCCATGTATCCAACGACTGCCGGGAGCCGATCGTGTCGTCATTCCTCTACCGCCTCGGCAGGCTGGCCGCTCGCGGACGCGTGCTGGTCACCGCGTTATGGCTGGTCATGCTGTGTGTCGCCGGCGGCGCGGCGCTGCTGTTCGGCCAGGGGACCGACGACACGTTCGCGATCCCGGGCTCGGAGTCCCAAGAGGCACTCGACCACCTCGGCCGGGTTTTCCCGCAGGTGAGCGGGACTTCGGCACAGTTGGTCGTGCTCGTTCCCGAAGGGCAGCGGGCGGATGCCGCCGTCGTGCGCGACTCCGTCTCCGCCGCGGTGCCCGAGCTGAGCGGGGCCCCACAGGTCGCGACGGTGGTGAACCCCTTCGACCCGAACGTGCACGACGCGGTATCCAAGGACGGCCGCGCCGCGTTGGTCACCGTGCAGCTCGACGTCGGGCTCGCCGACATCCAGCCGTCGACGAGGACCGCCCTCGCCGGTATCGCGCAGGACCTGGAGAGCCGGATCGGCCACGGCACCGAGGTGCTCACCGGCGGCGACGCGTTCTCCGACAAGGTGCCGAAGCTCAGCCCCACCGAGGGGATCGGTCTCGTCATCGCGCTCGTGGTGCTGCTGATGGTGTTCGGTTCGTTCATCGCGGCCGGAATGCCTTTGCTGACGGCGATCCTCGGCGTCGGGGTCTCGGTGGCGCTGGTCTACGCGGCGACCTCGGTGGCGACCGTGTCCTCCACGGCGCCGATGCTCGCGGTCATGCTCGGGCTCGCCGTCGGCATCGACTACGCGCTCTTCCTGCTCTCCCGGCACCGGGATCAGCTCGCCGAGGGACTCGAAGTCGAAGAGTCCATCGCGAGGGCGACCGCCACCGCGGGATCCGCGGTCATCTTCGCCGGGCTCACCGTGGTGATCGCCCTGCTGGGCCTGTTCGTCGCGGGGATCCCGTTCCTGACCACGATGGGTGTCGCGGCGGCGGGCGGTGTCGCCGTCGCGGTGATCGTGGCCATCACGCTGATCCCCGCGCTGCTGGCGTTCGCCGGCGAGCGGTTGCGGCCCAAGAAACCGCGCAAGGCACGGAAGACCAAGAAGAAGCCGCGTTTCAGCCTCCGCTGGGTCCGGCTCGCCACGAAATCGCCGTGGGTGACGATCGCGCTGATCGTCGGGGTGCTCGCGGTCGCGTCGGCGCCCGCGCTGGATCTCCGGCTCGCCTTGCCGGACAACGGAACCGACGAGGACGGCACGCCTGCCCGCGTCGCCTACGACGTCGTCGCCGAGCATTTCGGGCCCGGCTTCAACGGCCCGCTGGTCGTCACCGCGGACATCCTGTCGACCACCGACCCGATCGGGATCACCAACGGTATCGCCGACGACATCCGCGGGGTGCCCGGCGTCGCCGTCGTCCCGCTCGCCACGCCGAACCCCAAGGGTGACACCGCCATCATCCAGGTCGTGCCGACGACCGGCGCGTACGACGAGGCGACCGACGACCTCGTCGAACGACTGCGCGCGATGGAAGGGCAGTTCAAGGAGCGGTACGGCGTGCAGACCGCGGTCACCGGGTTCACCGCGGTCGGCATCGACGTGTCCACGCAGCTCGGCGACGCGTTGCTGCCGTTCGGCATCCTGGTCGTCGGGCTTTCGCTGGTGCTGCTGGCGATGGTGTTCCGCTCGATCCTCGTCCCGCTCAAAGCCACCTTCGGGTACCTGCTGTCGATCGGCGCCGCGTTCGGCGCCACGTCGTTCGTGTTCGGGCAAGGACATCTGGCCGAGGCGCTCGGGGTGACCCGCACCGGCAGTGTGATCAGCTTCCTGCCGATCATCCTGATGGGTGTCCTTTTCGGACTCGCCATGGACTACGAAGTGTTCCTGGTGTCCCGGATCCGCGAGGACTACGTCCACCACGGCGACGCGCACAAGGCGATCGAGACGGGGTTCGTGTCCGCGTCGAGGGTCGTGACCGCGGCGGCGGTGATCATGCTGGGCGTGTTCGCCGCGTTCGTGCCCGACGGCAGCGCCACGATCAAACCGATCGCGTTCAGCCTCGCCGTCGGGGTGTTCGTGGACGCCTTCCTCGTGCGGATGACCCTCGTCCCGGCGATCCTCGCGCTGCTGGGCCCGCGCGCCTGGGGGCTGCCGCCGTGGCTGGACCGCAAACTCCCGGTGTTCGACGCCGAGGGCGACGGTCTCGTCCACGAACTGCGGCTCGCCGACTGGCCCGCGCCCGGCTCGGCCGAAGTGATCAGCGCCGCCGGTCTCCGCGTCGACGACGACCGCGGGCGCACCGTCTTCCGCGACGTCGAACTGCACCTCGGCCCGGGGGAGATCCTCGCCGTGCACGGTTCCGGCCCGGCGGGCAAGAGCGCCCTGCTCTACGCGCTGGCCGGCCGTGTCCCGCACGTTCGCGGTGACCTGAAGGTCCTCGGCCGGGTGCTGCCACAGCACGCGCACGCGGTCCGGCGGAAAGTCGCTTTCATCGCCTGCGAGGAGACCGACGACCCGGCCGGGGAGGTCCGCCGCGCGCTCGACGACGGCGTCGGCCTCGTCTTCCTCGACGACCTGGACACCGTCGTCGCCACCGCGCAGCGCGCCGGGTTGCGAGCGGCGTTCGCGAGCAGGGCCGCGACGTTCGCCGTGTCCTGCCAGAGCCTCGCGATCGTGCGGGATCTGCTGCCCACCACCGCCGTCGCGGGCCTCGCCATGGCGCCCGCCCCCGTCCCCGCCGAGGTCCGCTGATGCCCCGCTTCTTCACCGGCTCCGCCCGTGCCGCCGCCTTCGGCCCGCTGACCTGGAAGACCTGGCTCGGGATCGTGCTCGTCCCGGTGATCGTCGCACTCGGTCTGACGTGGGCGTTCTGGTCGCCCGACGGCGACCATGGCGCGGCCAAGGCCGCCGTGGTCAACAACGACGAGCCGGTGACCGTGAACGGCCAGGTGATCCCGCTCGGCCGCGAGCTGGCCGGAAATCTCGTGCATGGCGAGGATTCCGCGTACACCTGGGTGCTCACCGACGCCGAGGACGCGAAGGAAGGCATCTCGGACGGGACGTATTCGGCGGTCGTCACCATCCCGCCGGACTTCTCCGCGCAGGCCACGTCGACGGCCGGGAAGCCGCTCGACGCGAAGCAGGCGATCATGCGCGTCGAGACGTCACAGCGCACCGGCCTCGTCGACCCGGTGGCGAGCCGGGAAGTCGCGAACGCGACGCTCACCGCGCTGAACCGTCAGATCGTCGAGACCTATGTGGACAATCTGTACGTCGGATTCTCGTCGATTCACCAGCAGCTCGTGGCCGCGGCCGACGGCGGCGATCAGCTCGTCGTCGGGCTGCGCCAGTTGTCCGACGGAACCGGGAAACTGGCCGCGGGAGCGGGAGAACTCGCCGGTGGGGCGGGAAAGCTCAGCGGTGCGGCCGGTCAGCTGGCGGACGGCGCCCGTAAGCTCGCGAACGGCACCGGGCAGCTCGCCGACGGCTCCGGACAGTTGTCGTCGGGGCTGACCCAGGCGGAGAAGGACACCGCGCAACTGCCCCGGCTGACCAGAGAACTGGCCGACGGGGCGCAGCAGGTCGCGAACGGCAACAAGCAGCTGGCCGACAAGATCTCGCCGCTGGCGGACAAGGTCGTGCGGATCATCGACGCGCTGCCCACGGCGGGCGATTCGGCGCGGAAGTTCGCCGAGCTGGCGCAGAAATGCGAGCAGGACACCAAGTTCTGCGCCGATCTGAAGGCCGCTTCGGAAAAGCTCACGGCCGATGCCGCGATCCTCGACGGCAAACGCGCCGAGATCCGCGACGCCGTCGTGCAGACGAAGAAGGCGGTGCAAGACCTTTCGGCGGGCTCCCAGAAGGTCGCCGACGGCAACAAGCAGCTCGCGGACAGGTCGAAGGACCTCGCCGGCGGCATCGGCACCGCGGCCGCCGGTGCGCGGAAACTCGACGCCGGCGTCAAGGCCGCCGACTCGGGTGCGCGGCAGCTCGCCGACGGGTCCGGTCAGCTCGCCGGTGGCGCGACCACCCTGTCGACCGGCGCGGGTGAACTCGCCACCGGTGCCCGCACCGCCGCCGATGGCGCCGAGCGCGCCGAATCCGGCGCGTCCGAGTTGGCCAAGGGCCTCAACGACGGCCGGGGCAAGGTGCCCGACTACACCCAGGCCGAACGCGATCACCTCAAACAGGTCGCCGCCACGCCCGCGATCGCCGACACGGCGGGCTCGGGAACGTTCGGCGAAGGCGTGGTGGCGCTGATCCTCGTGCTGGCGCTGTGGGTGTGCGCGCTGGCGACGTACCAGGTGATCCAGGCGGTGCCGCCGAGCGTGCTCACCACCCGCGAACCGAGCTGGCGGATCATCCTCGCCGCGGCCGTCCCCGGTGCGACGCTGGCGGTGCTGACCGCCTTGATCCTGACCGGGGTGTTCTGGGCGTTCCTCGGCCTGAGTTTCGGAAAGGCCGTGACCCTGCTGGTGCTCCTTGTCCTCGCGGCGGGGACGTTCACCGTGGTGAACCAAGCGCTGGTGGCGATCTTCAAACGCCCTGGCCGTTTCGCCGCCCTCGCGATTCTCGTGCTCACTGTCGGCGCTTCGCTGATTTCGACCGTGCCCGGCTTCTTCGGGACCGTGCTGGGGATCCTGCCGACCAACGGCGCGCTGGTCGCGCTGCGATCGCTGCTGACGGGGACGGACGGCCTGGCGTCGGGGATCGTGCAGCTGGTGGTGTGGCTGGGAATCGGGACGCTGGCGATGATCCTGGTGACGGACCGGCGGCGCTCCTTGCCGGGCAGGGAGCTTCGGCTGGCGTAGGCCGTCATTACCGGCGCCCGTGCCCGCCTTCATGTACTCGGCAAGGTGTGAAGGTCGAGTTTCCTCGGCTGAGCCGAGGGAAGGGGGCCTTCACGCGCAGCCGCTGACCCGAATCGCCGCTCACGACCCCTGTGCCGAGACGCCACTCAGCCTTACCCCTACCCCGTATGTGCCGCTTGACGAGCGAACCAGACCTCCTCCAGTATGAACACGTGTTCATGAACGCACGTTCATAACGGAGGAGGTTCTGGTATGTCCGGCATCGTCAACACCGCGCAGTCGGAGGCGTGGAACGGGTACGAGGGACGGCACTGGGCCGAGCACGACGAGCGCTACGACGCGGTGAACAGCGGGTTCAACGAATTCCTGTTCGACGCCGCCGGAATCGGCGAGCGCGACCGGGTGCTCGACATCGGCTGCGGCAACGGGCAGGTCACCCGGCTCGCCGCCGTCCGCGCTCCGCTCGGGGGCGCGACCGGGATCGACCTGTCCGCGCCGATGCTCGCCACGGCGCGGGCGCGCGCGGAGGCCGAAGGTGTCGCGAACGTGGTGTTCGAGCAGGGCGACGTCCAGGTCTTCCCGTTCGGGGACGGGGTTTTCGACGTCGCGCTCAGCCGGTTCGCGGTGACGTTCTTCGCCGATCCGGTCGCCGCTTTCGCGAACGTCCGCCGGGCGCTGAAACCGGGCGGCAGGCTCGCCTTTCTGTGCATGACCGCGCTCGCCGGAACCGATCTCGGTGCGGTTTTCGGCGCACTGGCGCCGTTTCTGCCGACCCCGACCGGCGAGGACGGCACGGGCCCGACGGCGTTCGCAGACCCGGCGCGGGTTCGCTCGGTGCTGACCGGCGCCGGGTTCCGCGATGTCGCCTGCGACCGTGTCGAGGCGGACCAGGTGTGGGGAAGGGATGTTCCCGACGCGGCCGGGTTCATCGCGGACTGGGGGCCGGTCAAGTACCACCTCGATCTGGCCGGCGCCGAAGCGGCGAAGCGGGCGCGGGAGGCGCTTTCGGTCGCGCTGCGGCCCTTCGAGGGTTCCGGCGGTGTCCGGTTGCGCGGCGCCGCCTGGCTGGTCAGGGCGAAATCCTGATGTCACCGCGAAAAGCGGCCGCCCTGCGCCGGGCGGAAGACGGCCGGAGCCTGCGCGAGCACCTGATCGGCACCGCCGCGGACCTGATTTCCGCGCAAGGCACCGCGGAACTCACGGTGCGGGCGATCGCGCGTGCGGCTGAAGTCGCCGATGGCGTGCTGTACAACCATTTCGCCGACAAGGAGGAGTTGCTCGCCGACGCATTGGCCGAACACGTACGGAGAGTAGAAGCCGGACTCGGCGAGCTGCCCGAGCCCGGTTCGGCTACGGTCGAGGCCAATCTCCGTGCCCAGCTGGCGTACGGGTTGGCTCTGCACAAGGAGATCCTGCCCGCGTTCGCCGGGCTGCTGGCCCGTCCCGTCGTGCTCGCGCGGTTCGGGGAACGGACAGGCGACGGCGAGACCTGGCGCGATCGTCTCGCCGGATACCTGCGGGCGGAAAGGGAACTGGGCAGGCTGGACGGCGATGTCGGCGCGGCGGCGGCGATGCTGGTCGGTGTCTGCCACGAAACAGTGCTCTCCGCTCTGCTTCCGCACGGCCCCTCGGTGACCGGTTCACCGGAGGTGGAAGCCGTGGTCAAGACGGTGCTGGAGGGTATCGCGGCCCGATGATCGGAGTGTCGGGTCCGACACGGGTTGATCGGCGGGCGTTCTGGGTAACCCGGATGTGCGACTTCAGCAGGGAGGCCGCGCGCGACGGGGAAGGGTGGCTCCATGATCAGTATCGCGGAGCATCCGGTGCCGGGAACCTGGGTGCTTGACCTGCGAGCCACGACGCCACGGGCGTTGCCGGACATGCGTGCCTGGGTGGTCAGATGCCTTCCCGATCTCGGCGAGAAGCATCTCGACGACGTCCTGCTGGCGGCGACGGAACTCGTCGCCAACGCGTACGTGCACGGGGGTGGCGCGCGCCACATCCAGTTGTGGCGTGGCGTGACACCCTGCGCGGTGCGCATCGAGGTCGCGGACGTCAGTGTCGAGCAACCCCGGGCGCGGTGTTCGCAGATCGAGGATCCCCGCGGCCGCGGGCTGCTCGTCGTCGACGGGGTGGCGGTGCAGTGGGGCGTCCGGCGCGAGCCGGTGCGGGGCGGGAAGATCGTCTGGGCGCACATCCGGTGCGACGGCCGTTGTCCGGAAGCGCCCCCGCGCGTGCGCACGAGGCGCTCCCGGAACTGACCGGACTCAGGCCGCGCGGCGTGCGGTGAGCAGGCCGACCGCGGAGATGGCCGCGAAGCCGAACAACAGCCACCTCGCCGACGTGACCACCGAAGTGCCGCCGAAGTTGACCAGCAGACCGGCGACCGCCGCGCCGAACGCGGTCGACATCGTCAGGATCGTCGCGATCGCGGCCGCCGCCTGCCCGCCCTCGCCGTCCGGGGCGGAGGTCATCGCCGCGACGGACAGATGAGGCATCGCGATGCCGATTCCGGTGCCACCGAGGAAGAGCACCGGCAGCCAGGCGAGTACGACGGGTAGCGACGGCTGCTCGGTCTGCAGCAGCCCCAGCAGCGCGAACCCGGCGGCGAGACAGACGGGCCCGGCCGGCACGAGCCGCCGTGTCTTGCGCGACGAAGCGCTGGCGAGCTGGCTCACCGACCAGCCCAAGGACAGCGCGGCGGCGAAGAATCCCGCCGCCGCGGGCGGAAGCCCGCCCAGCCGCTGGCCGAACAGCGGCAAGAACGTCTCCACCGCGACACCGGACGCCAGCACCATGATGGTCAGGTAGATCCACCGCAGCCGTGAGCCCCGCCGGTACACCGAACCGGGCAGGACACTGGCCGCCGCACGGTTTTCCGTCACCAGGAACGCGCCAACGAGTGCGAGACCCAGCGCGATGAAGGCCGCCATCGCGAGGACGTCGGACAGGATCCCGGCCACGCTCACCGCCCCGGCGGAGCCGACGATCAGGGCCAGCGAAGCGACCGGGACCGGCGGCGACTGTGCCGGGGGTCCGACGGCGGGAAGCGCCCGGGGCACGAAGATCGCCAGCACTCCCGCGGCCACGGCGAGGATCGCGAACGCCGACCGCCATGAACCGAACTGTGCCGAGAAACCGCCGAGCGCGGGGCCCGCGAAGTTCCCCACCCCGAACATCGCGGAGATCAGGGCGCTGCCCCGGCTCCACAGCCGTGGCGGTAACGCCGAATGGATCAGGGCGAAGCCCAGCCCGGTCAGCAGGCCGGCGCCGAGTCCCTGTGCCCCGCGGCCGATCAGGAGGACCGGCATCGACGGGCTCGCCGCGCACAGGACCGAGCCCGCGGCGAAGACACCGAAACCGAGCAGATAGGAAGCCTTGCCGCCGAAGCGGGACAGGGCCCGGGCCACCAGCATGGTCGCGACTACCTGGGCGACCAGGAACGCCGTCATGGTCCAGGCGTACAGCGGCCGCCCGCCGATGTCCTGGACGGCGGTCGGCAGGAGGCTCGCCGCCACGTAGATGGTGATCGCGCCGACGAGCACACCACCCGCCAATACCGCCGCGGTGCTCGTATGGCGGCCCAGTTCCCGCCACGATCCGACTTCTTGCCCGGTGCTCACGCGGTTCTCCTTGTTGTCGAAAGGATTGCGCTTCGCATCCTGTCGGCGCGGGGAGCCCCGGTAATCGGACAAATCAGACGTGAAACAGGTCACATTTTCGCGCGGCCTTCGATGGCGGCGCGGGCGGCCTCTACCGACTTCCGGACGACGACTTCCGTGGAGTAGCCCTGTTTCGTGAAGACGCCATCGAGATAGAACGTGCCGTAGCCGTGCGCCTGCGTGAACAGCTGCTCCATCAGTTCGAGCCCGTCCTGCGGCCGGTCCGCGACGGTCAGGCAGAGCATGACGAACTGGTCGGTCAGGCGGCGGGTCTGCTCGTGCAGGGTGGCGTGCTCGGGACCCTGGAGGCCGTCCGAGTAGATGATGTTCATCCCTGCCCGGCGTTCGATGAGGTATTCCGTGTACGCGCCGGCGGCCGCGGCGAGTGCGGCGACGGGGTCGCTCTCGGCCTCGATGGCTTCTTGCACCCTGTCGGCCAGCTGGCAGGCGACGGTGGCCGCGATCGCGGCCAGCAGGCTCTCCTTGTCCGGGAAGTGTCGATAGGGCGCCCCCGGGCTGACTTTCGCGCGCCTGGCGACCTCGGCGACCGAGAACGCGCCGAGCCCCTGTTCGGCGATCAGGTCCAGCGAGACCCGCACGAGTTCGGCGCGGAGGTCGCCGTGATGGTACTTGCCGCCCATGTCGTGGATCACACCGTCCCGGTCGCGGAATATGTAAGAGCCCTCTTACGCTCGTTGTAAGTGACCTCTTACATGGTCTCACTGTTTCTCGGAGGGTTTCATGACGACGACCACGCACGCCATCGCCGCGCCGTCCCCGGGCGCCGCTCTGTCGCCGACGACGATCGAGCGTCGCGACCTGCGTCCGGACGACGTGCTGATCGACATCGCGTACGCGGGGATCTGCCACAGCGACATCCACCAGGTGAAGGAGGACTGGGGCAGCGCGATCTTCCCGATGGTCCCCGGTCACGAGATCGCCGGCGTCGTCGCGGCGGTCGGCTCCGGTGTGACGAAGTACCGGGTCGGCGACCGCGTCGGGGTCGGCTGCATGGTCGATTCCTGTGGCGAGTGCGAATACTGTCTCGCGGGCACCGAGCAGTTCTGCGTCAAGGGGAACATCCAGACGTACAACGGTGTCGGGTTCGACGGCGAGAACACCTACGGCGGTTACAGCAGGCAGATCGTCGTGAAGGACGCCTTCGTTTGCCGTATCCCGGAAGGGATCGGCCTCGACGTCGCCGCTCCGCTGCTGTGCGCGGGCATCACCACCTACTCCCCGCTGAACCGCTGGGGCGCCGGGCCGGGCAAGAAGGTCGCCGTCGTCGGCCTCGGCGGGCTCGGCCACATGGCGGTCAAGATCGCGGTCGCCATGGGCGCCGAGGTCACCGTGCTCAGCCAGAGCCTGAAGAAGCAGGAAGACGGCCTGAAGCTGGGTGCGAAGGACTACTTCGCGACCGGTGACGCGTCGACGTTCAAGACGCTGCGCGGCCGTTTCGACCTGATCCTCAACACCGTTTCCGCGACGCTGCCCGTCGATTCCTACCTCGGCATGCTGCGGGTCGGCGGGGCGATGGTGAACGTCGGTGCGCCCGGCGAACCGTTGTCCTACAACGCCTTCTCGCTGCTCGGCGGGAACAGGGTGCTCGCCGGTTCGATGATCGGCGGAATCGCCGAGACCCAGGAGATGCTCGACTTCTGCGCCGAGCACGGGATCGGCGCGGAGATCGAGACGATCTCGGCCGACCAGGTGAACGTGGCCTACGACCGGGTCGAGAACAGCGACGTCCGGTACCGGTTCGTCATCGACGCGGCGACCATCGGCGCCTGATCCGCCCAACCGGCTCGTGAGTGGTAAGGACGGTTCTAACCGTCCTTACCACTCACGAGTGGCCGCGGGCTCACATCAGCAACAGGGGCAGGGTGTTCATCGCCGTGTGCGCGGCGATCGGCGCCCACAGGTTGCGGTAGCGCGACCACAGATAGCCGGCGAACAGGCCGAAGAACCCTTGGAAGGCCACGATCGCGCCCAGGGTGAGCGGGAGTGAGCCCTGTCCGTGCGTCGGCAGGTGCAACCAGGCGAACAACAGGGCCGACAGCAGGATTCCCGGCCACCGCCCGAAAAGCGCCTCCAGCCGGGTCTGCAGCATGCCGCGGAAGAAGACCTCTTCGAGGACGTTCGCGGTGAAGAAGGTCAGCGTGGCGCCGACGGCCAGGTACACCGGATCCGGGTAGTCCTCCGCGGTGGGGAGCGGCGGCGCGAGCGGGCCGAGGACGGAGAGCCAGCCGAACACGAGCACCGCCGGAATCGGCGCGAGCCATCGCCAGGTCTGCCGGGGCAGCCACGTCAGCCGGAACGGATCGGGTTCCCCTCGCGTACGCAGGAGAAGCAGCGGCAGCACCAAGAACACGAACGGCTTGGCGAGCGCCCAGATGTCGCGGACCAGCGCCTGTTGACCCGCGGCCGAAACCAGGAACAACGCCGGCGGCCACAGGAAAGCGATGAGCGCCAAGGCCGTCGCCTGCTTCCGGAGTCTGCCCCGGTCGGTCGCGTCGGGGAGCAGTTTCGGCGCGTGGAGCGGGATCCCGTGGGTCAGCAGCATCCCGGCCAGCGCCGGAATCAGGGCTCCGGCAAGGGAAAGCGCCTTGTCCGAATCCGCGGACGGCTTGATCGTGCCGTGCCCGGTCGCCAGCAGCAGCGCGGGTGCGGCCACGAACACCGCGAGCCCGCCGAAGAGGATTCCCCAGGCGCGTACCGGTTTTTCTGTCACCGGGACAGGATCTTCGAAGCCGCGCGAGTCCGCGTCATCACTTCGGAGGACTTCAGCCAACCGCGATGACCTTTTCCAGGCTGCGCAGGCACAACGTGAGCGCCTCGTGCTTCGGCGTCTTCTCGCGCACCAGTTCCCACGCCGTGTAGAGCAGGCTCCAGAGCAGTTGCAGCAACCACTCCTTCGTCATCGCCGGATCGATCGAGCCCTCGGCGTGCCCGCGTTCGATGAGCCGCAGCAGGCGACGGTCGTCGTCGCTCTCCTCCGCCCATTCCGGCCGGGTCACCAGATCCGGCATGGTGAACAGCAACTGGAAGATGTCGGCGTGCTCGAAGTACTCCTGGCACAGCCGGGCGAGCACCGCCGGGACCGGGCCGTCGTCGAGCCGGGCCCGTTCGGTGCTCTGGGAGATCTTGTCCAGCGCGTCGTGACTGATGGCGTCGATCAGGTCCGAACGCTCCGCGAAGTACCGGTGCACCGTGGTGCGCCCGACGTTCGCCGCCGCCGCGATGTCGGCCAGCGTGGCGCTCGGTTGCTTGGTCAACGTCTCGATGGCCGCGTCCAGGATCGCGCGCCGGGTCCTCGCCCGGACACCCGTCTCGGTGACCACACCCTCACTCATGGCCGGTACCGTACCTCGCTCCCGATATGGAACTCGTTTGACGATTTTAGAACACTCGTGTTCCATTGAGAACCATGAACACTCCACGATTGAAGGTGCTGTGGTCGTTCGCGCGACCGCACAAGGGGGCACTGGCGATCGGCCTGCTACTCGCCCTGCTCGGTTCGGCGGCCGGTCTCGCCACCCCCATGGTCACGAAGTGGGTGCTCGACTCACTCGGTTCGTCGGCGTCGCTGGCGGGCCCCGTGCTGGCGTTGGCGGGCCTGATGGTGGTCGGCGCGGTGATCTGGCTGGGGCAATGGATCCTGCTCGGCACCGTCGGCGAGCGGGTGGTGCTGAAGGCGCGGGAATCGATGGTGCGGCGGTTCTTCCGCGCGACGATCCCGGCGATCACGAAGCGGCCGACGGGGGAATTGATCACCCGCGTCACCTCGGACACGGTGCTCCTGCGCGAGGCGGCGTCGTCCAGCGTGATCGGCCTGATCAACGGCGTGGTGATGCTCGTCGGCACCCTGGTGCTGATGAGCGTGCTCGACCCGGTGCTGCTGGCGACGACGGTGGCGGCCGTGCTCGTGGTGATCGCGTTGTTCACGTGGCTCATGCCGGCCATCGCGAAGGAACAGGAGAAGGCGCAGGACCGCGTAGGCCGTCTCGGCGGCGTCCTCGAAGGCGCGCTGCGGGCGATCCGCACGGTGAAGGCCAGCCGCGCCGAAGCCCGGCAGTCCGAGCGGATCCTGGTCGACGCGGAAGCCGCCGCCGCGCACGGTGTCCGCGCGGTGCGGCGGGAGGCCGTCGCCTGGGTGGTGGCCTGGACGGGGATCCAGGCCGCAACGCTGGTGATCCTCGGCCTCGGCGCCTGGCGGGTCGGCGCGGGCCTGCTCGAGGTGTCGAGCCTCATCGCGTTCCTGCTGTACGCGTTCGCGCTGATGGAGCCGATCACCGAACTGAGCCAGAACATGACCGCGTTGCAGGCGGGGATCGCCGCGGCCGGGCGGATCCGGGAGATGGACGCGCTCGAGGTGGAAGAGGACCGGGCGCCCGCCCGGACGGAGCCGTCGGGCGAGCAGGGCGGCCCGGTACTGGAACTGCGCGGGGTGACCGCGGGCTACGGCGGCGACCCGGCGCTGCGGCAAGTGTCGCTGAAGATCCCGAGGCGCGGGCACACCGCGATCGTCGGGCCGTCCGGCGCGGGCAAGACCACGATGCTGTCGCTGATCATGCGGTTCGTGCGGCCGGAGTCGGGTTCACTGCTGCTGGACGGACGCGAGTACGCGGACCTGCCGTACGCGGATGTGCGGACCCGGCTGGCCTACGTCGAGCAGGAGACGCCGATCGTGCCGGGGACGATCCGGGAGAACCTGCTCTTCACCCACCCCGACGCGACCGAGGAAGAGGTGCGGCGGGCGCTCGAAGAGGTCCGGCTGAGCGACAAGATCGCCGCGCTCGACGACGGACTGGACACGCCGCTTTCGTCGACCTCGGTATCCGGCGGGGAACGGCAGCGGATCGCGCTGGCCAGGGCGATCCTGCGCACGCCGGACGTGGTGCTGCTGGACGAGGCGACCGCGCAGGTCGACGGCCGGACCGAGAGCGCGATCCACGACTGCATCCGGCGGCTGGCCCGCGAGGGCACCGTGGTCACCGTGGCGCACCGGCTGTCCACGGTGATCGACGCGGACACCATCGTGGTGATGGAGGAAGGCCGCGTCCGGGCGAGCGGTAGTCATGAGCACCTGCTCGCCACCGACACGCTGTACCGGGAGCTGGTGGAGGCGCTGCGGATCGCGGGGGAGGGCGCCCCTGTCCCCGGCTGATCGGGTTCAGGCGGAGACGGCGCGGACACCCGGCGGCATCTCGCGGTTGATCTCGTCGAGCCGGGTGGCGACGGTGCGGCAGGATTCGCAGCCCGCCAGATGCGCGGCGATCAGGTCCGCCCGGCGGCCCGGCACACCGCCGCGGAGCCACGCGCCCATCCGGCGCCGCGCCTCCTGGCAGCACGGCGTTCCCGTTTCGGGGACCTGCGCCTGCAAGAAGGCCTGTCGGAGTCCTTCGCGGGCACGCAGGGCCAGGACGGAGGCGCCGTTGGGCGAGACTCCCAACAGCGGAGCGACCACCTTCGGCGAGTCGCCTTCGGCTTCGGTCCGCCAAAGCACTGTCCGCCAGCGGCCCGGGAGTGCGCAATAGGCGGTCCAGGCCAGCCGGGCGTTCGAGCGGAGGATGAGGAGTTCCTCCGCGCCGATCGTCCCGGCGGCCTCTTCGACCGCCGGGGTCGTGCCGTACAGCTCGACCCGCTTGTGGTGGTGGCTCCATTTGGCCGCGAGATTCCGGATGGTGACCGCGAGATAGGGGCGGAGGTTCTCCCGCGGGCCGCCGCCGTCGCGGATGACGCTCAGGACCCGCACGAAGGCTTCGGCCACGAGGTCGTCCCGTTCGGCGGGCTCGGAGACCCAGCCCGCGGCGATCCGGCGCAGCGGCTCGGCGTGCCGCCGGAAAAGGGTCTCGCCGGCGGCGATGTCACCGGCGCGGAAGGCGTCGAGCAGCGTTGCGTCCGCCGTGGTGTCGACGTCTTCCCTCATCGCGGTCTCCCGGACGGGCCGATCTGCATACCCGAAGTAACGGGTACGGCAGTGTACCGGTTAACCGGCCGCCGATAAACTCCGGGGGATGACGCCTGAAGCCGACGCGCCGAGGCCGGACGGCCGCGCGGCGCGCTGGGCGGGACAGCGTGAGCGCCGTCGACGGGAGTTCGTCGACGCGGCGCTGCGCGCGATCGCCGCGCACGGTCCGGAGGTCTCCACCGAGCAGATCGCCGACGAGGCGGGGGTGGCGAGAACCCGGGTGTACAAGCATTTCGACGATGCCGCCGACCTGCAGCGCGCGATCGCCGACCGCGCCGTCCGCCTCATCACCGCCGAACTGGCCCCGCTGTGGGACCCCAGCGGGACTCCGATGCAGCTGATCACCATCGCGGTGGGCGCGCATACCGGCTGGCTCGCCGAACACGGGAACCTCTACCGCTATCTCGCCAGGCATTCCCAGGCCGGGCGGCGCGGCGACGCCATCACCGACGTCAAAACGGCGATCGCCCGGCAGCTCACCATCCTGTTCGAGCACTACCTCGACACCTTCGACCTCGACGGCCGGATCGCCGAACCGCTCGCCTTCGGGCTGGTCGGCCTCGTCGACGCGAGTGCCGCGCGCTGGCTGGAGAACCCGGGTGGCATCGAGTTGCCGGAGCTCGCGGCCCTGCTGGTGCGATGGATCTGGCGGGTCATCGACGACACGCTCCGTGAACGCGGGATCGAACTCGATCCCCACTCGCCGCTGCTGGTGCCGGGTACCTGAGCGCTCAGGATGTGGAAGCGGGAATGAAAGCCCGCCGTCCGCTGTCGGAGCGGTCATGGTCACCCCTTTCGACGACCCGGCCTGGGCTTCGCTGACCGGGCCGCACGCCCACTTCGCGGAGCGCTTCGGACAGGTGCTGCGCTATCAGGTCGACGTCGCGCCCTTCTACGCCCTGCCGCCCGAGCCGGACGACGGCATGTGGGTTGATGTCGCCGTGCTGGCGGGTCCCGGCCAGACGGTCACCGTCCACAACGCGCTGCCCGTCCCGGTGGACTGGGAAGTCCTCGGCAGGATCGCCGGAGTCCGGCTGGTCGACGTCGCGCTCGAAGCCGCCGAAGATCCCGAAGCCGTCGTACTGGGGCCGGACGACGTCCCGGAGATGCTCGACTTCGTGGAGCGGACCAAGCCGGGACCGTTCCGGAAACGGACCATCGAATTGGGGACATATCTGGGCATCCGGCGCGACGGCGAGCTGGTCGCGATGGCGGGGGAGCGGATGCACCCACCCGGCTGGACCGAGATCAGCGCGGTCTGCACCGATCCGGCGTATCGCGGCCAAGGGCTGGCGACCCGGCTCATCCGCGCGGCGGCGGCGAACACCTCGGCGATCCGGCTTTACCGGTCGATCGGTTTCGAGGTGGTGCCGCGGCCGGACTTCGTGTCGGTCCGGGTGCCGGGCTCCTTGTGAAGACCCGCTAACGAGGGATTTCAGAAACTCGCGATGGACTGAACAGCACGGGCGGGCCAGACTTCGCGCCATGAAGGCATTGGTCAAAGCCGACCGAGCACCCGGGCTGGAACTCACCGACGTGCCGGACCCCGCCGTCGGCCCCGGCGACGTCGCCGTCCGTGTGCTGCGCGCCGGGATCTGCGGCACCGATCTGCACATCGACTCCTGGGACGACTGGGCGGCGCGCACCATCGCCGCGCCGCTGGTCATCGGGCACGAGTTCGTCGGCGAGGTGGTCGAGATCGGCCGCTCGGTGACGACGGTCAAGGTGGGCGACCTGGTCAGCGGCGAGGGGCACCTGGTCTGCGGAAGCTGCCGCAACTGCAAGGCCGGGCGGCGCCACCTGTGCGCCAGGACCAAGGGCCTCGGCGTGCACACCGACGGCGCGTTCGCGCAGTACGCCGTCCTGCCCGAGCAGAACGCCTGGGTGCACCGCACCAAGGTCGACCTCGACATCGCCGCGATCTTCGACCCGCTCGGCAACGCCGTGCACACCGCGCTGTCCTTCCCCGTCATCGGCGAGGACGTGCTGGTCACCGGCGCCGGCCCGATCGGCATCATGGCCGCCGCCATCGCGCGCCACGCGGGCGCGCGCAACGTGGTCGTCACCGACGTCAGCGAGCACCGGCTGGAGCTGGCCCGCAAGGTCGGCGTCGATCTCGCGCTGGACGTCTCCTCCGCGACGATCGCCGACGCGCAGAAGCGGCTCGGCATGGCCGAGGGCTTCGACGTCGGTATGGAGATGAGCGGGCGGCCCGAGGCGCTGCGCGACATGATCGCGAACATGTCGCACGGCGGGCGCGTGGCACTGCTCGGCCTCCCCGCTTCCGACGTGTCGGTCGACATCGCGTCCGTGGTGCTCAAGATGATCCAGCTCAAGGGGATCTACGGGCGCGAGATGTTCGAGACGTGGTACTCGATGTCCGTCCTGCTGCAGGCCGGGCTGGACATCTCGCCGGTGATCACCCACCGGTTCGGCTACACCGAACACGAGAAGGCGTTCGCGACGGCCAGGGAAGGCCGCTGCGGCAAGGTCATTCTGGACTGGACGGAGAACTGATGTACGGCGCGATGCGCGACGACCTCAAGGCCGGGCTCGCCGAGATCCGGGAAGCCGGGCTGTACAAGGGCGAGCGGGTGATCCAGGGACCGCAACGGGCTTCGGTCAGCGTCGGCGACGGCGACGTCCTCAACTTCTGCGCCAACAACTACCTCGGCCTCGCCGACCACCCCAAGCTGATCAAGGCCGCGCAAGAGGCGCTGGACCGCTGGGGCTTCGGCATGGCGTCGGTGCGGTTCATCTGCGGGACCCAGCAGCCGCACAAGGAGCTCGAAGCGAAGCTGTCGGAGTTCCTCGGCACCGAGGACACGATCCTCTACAGCTCCTGTTTCGACGCCAACGCGGGGCTCTTCGAGACGCTGCTGACGGACCAGGACGTCATCATCTCCGACGAGCTCAACCACGCGTCGATCATCGACGGCGTCCGGCTGTGCAAGGCGAAGCGGATGCGCTACCGCAACCGTGACGTCGCGGATCTGGAAGCCCGGCTCAAGGAGGCGTCCGGCGCGCGGTACCGGATGATCGCCACGGACGGCGTGTTCTCGATGGACGGCTATCTAGCGCCGCTCGACGAGATCTGTGAGCTGGCCGAGCGCTACGACGCGCTGGTGATGGTCGACGACTCGCACGCCGTCGGTTTCACCGGGCCGACCGGTCGCGGCACGCCCGAGCTGTTCGGCGTCCAGGACAAGGTCGACGTGCTGACCGGCACCCTCGGCAAGGCGCTGGGCGGCGCGAGCGGCGGTTACACCTCGGGTCGTGCGGAAATCGTCGAGATGCTCCGGCAGCGTTCGCGGCCGTACCTGTTCTCGAACTCGCTGGCGCCGTCGATCACCGCGGCCGCGCTCGCCACGCTGGAGCTGCTGGACGAGTCGGGTGAACTGCTGGGCAAGCTGCGCGCCAACACGGAGCTGTTCCGGCGACGGATGACCGAGGCCGGTTTCGACCTGCTCCCGGGCGAGCACCCGATCATCCCGGTGATGATCGGCGACGCCGCCAAGGCGGGCAAGATGGCGGATCTGCTGCTCGACCAGGGCATCTACGTGATCGGGTTCTCCTACCCGGTGGTGCCGCACGGCAAGGCCCGGATCCGGACGCAGATGTCGGCGGCGCACTCGGCCGACGACGTCAACCGGGCCGTCGACGCGTTCGTGACGGCAAGGTCCATGATGGACGAATGATCGATCCGCGACGGCTGCGCGTACTGCGCGCCCTCGCCGACCACGGCACCGTGACGGCGGCGGGCCAGGCGCTGCACCTGACGCCGTCCGCGGTCTCCCAGCAGCTGGCCGCACTCGAAGCCGAGTGCGGCCAGCAGCTGCTTCGCCGCCGGGGCAGGCGGGTTTCGCTGACCCCGGCGGGTGAACTGATGGTGGTGCACGCCAACGCCGTCGCCGCCGAACTGGAACGGGCGCGGGCGACGCTGGCCGCGCTCGATTCCGGCGTACAGGGCCTGGTGCGGCTGGCGAGTTTCGCCTCCGCCATCACGATGGTCGTGGCGCCGGCGATCGCCTCGCTGCGTGCCGGGTCGCCAGGGGTCACCATGCAGGTGCAGGACGTCGAGGGGCACGCGAGCATCCCGCTGCTGCTCGACGGCGAGGTCGATCTGGCGATCACCGAGGAGTATCGGCTCTCGCCACGGACGGATGAAAGCAGGCTCACCCGGTTCCCCCTGTACGTGGAGCCCTTCGACGTCGTGCTGCCCACAGCGCACCGGCTCGCGGAAGCGTCCGAAGTGGACATCGACGAACTCGCCGACGACGAGTGGATCGCGCCGAAACCCGGAAATCCGTGCCGTGACGTGCTGATGATCGTCTGCGCCAACCCGGCGATCCGGCACGTGTCCGACGACTTCCACGCGATCACCACCCTGGTCGCCGCGGGCGAGGGCGTGGCACTGGTGCCGCGCAACGCTTTCGCCGCCGTGCCCGGCGCTGTCGCCGTCCCGTTGCGCGGCGAGCCGCCGCTGCGCCGCGTGTTCGCCGCCGTCCGGCGGGGGAGCGCGGACCACCCGCTGCTCAAGACCGTGCTCGCCGCGCTGCTGGACGCGGCGCCTGGCCATGCGAATGCGGACCGGGGTGGTCGCACTTAGGATCTTGGCACTTGCCGTCAACGGAAAGACAGGGTGCGGATGCTCCAGATCGATGGCCTCACCTGGATCGTCACGATCGGGCTGGTGCTCGGGCTCCTGGCACTCGATCTCGTCCTCGCGGCGGTGCGCCCGCACAAGGTCGGCTTCGGCGAGGCGGTGGCCTGGTCGATCGGCTACATCCTGGTCGCGGTGGCGTTCGGTGTCTGGCTGACGCTCGCGCACGGTGGCGACTTCGGGCAGCAGTACTTCGCGGGTTACATCGTCGAGAAGAGCTTGTCCGTCGACAATCTCTTCGTCTTCGTGATCATCATGAGCACCTTCGCGGTACCCGAGGAACATCAGCACAAGGTGCTCACGTTCGGCATCGTCGTCGCGCTGATCATGCGCGCGATCTTCATCGCGCTCGGCGCCACGCTGCTTTCCTTGTTCTCCTTCATGTTCCTGCTGTTCGGGCTGTTGCTGATCTATACCGGCATCCAGCTGTTCCGGCATCGCGACGAGGATCCGGACGTCGAGAACAACGTGGTGGTGCGGTCCGCGCGCCGTCTCCTGCCGCTGTCCACCGAATACGACGGCGGCAAGCTGCTCACTCGCCTGGACGGGAAACGGGTGGGCACGCCGCTGGTCGTGGTGCTGCTCGCGATCGGCGGGATCGATCTGCTGTTCGCGCTGGACTCGATCCCCGCCGTCTTCGGCGTCACCGACGAGCCGTACCTGGTCTTCGCGGCCAACGCTTTCGCCCTCCTGGGCCTGCGGGCGCTGTACTTCCTGGTGAAGGGCCTGCTCGACCGTCTGGTGTACCTGTCCGCCGGGCTCGCGGTGATCCTCGGATTCATCGGGATCAAGCTGATCCTGCACTGGGCACACGTCGACATCGACGAGAGCGTTCCGGAGATCTCGACGCCGGTCAGCCTCGCGGTGATCATCGGCATCCTCGTGGTGGTGACGGTGGCGAGTCTGCTCAAGACTCGCAAGGATCCCTCCGCCAAGGCGCATCCGGGCTCGTTGCGCGGCTCCCGCCCCGAAGAGGACTAGCGCCAGCCGCGTTCGAGGAGGTCGAAGATCCTCTCGACGTCCTCCCGCGGATCCGGGCGGCCCCTGGTGAGCGCCGGGATGTCCAGCACGAAACGCGCGAGCGCGCGGCAGGCGATGTCGTCGAAGCCCACGCCGGTCTCTTCGGCGATGGCGGCGCCGAGGGCCGCGGCGTGCCGGGTCCACATACGCTCGCCGTACTCCTGCAGCGCAGGGGTGCCGTTCACCAGCGCGGTGAACTCGGCGTACTGGGGATGCGTCGTGATCGGAAGCCACGTCGCGAGCACGTACTCGCGCAGTCCCTCGACGATGCTCTGGCCCTTTTCGCGCTCCCGGACGGCGGCGACCAAGCGTGCTTCGCGGTCCTGCGACTCGTCGAAGACCAGCGCCTCCTTGCCGGGGAAGTGCTTGAACAGCGTCGTCGTCGAGACGTCGGCCGCCTCGGCGATGTCGCGGATGCTCACCTGGTCGTAGCCCCGCTCCAGGAACAACTTCAGCGCGGCGTCCGCCAGCGCTTGGCGGGTGGCCGCCTTCTTGCGTTCACGCCGTCCTGGTGTCTCCATGAGCGCACCCTACCGCATGAGTTGTCACGGTCAATAAGTTGCCTCATTGCACTTTTTAACTCGTTCTGCTTTTCTGGGCTTATGACGATCAGCATCATCGGAGCGGGCCCTGGTGGGTTGACCTGCGCCCGCATCCTGCAGAAACACGGCGTCCCCGTGACGGTCTACGACCGCGATCCGCATCCCCGGGCCCGCAACCAGGGCGGCACCCTCGACCTCCACGCGGACGACGGGCAGCTGGCCCTGCGTGAAGCCGGCCTGCTCGACGAGTTCTTCGCCCTCGCCCGCCCGGAAGGGCAGGAGATGCGCAAACTGGATCCCGCCGGACGTCTCCTGGAGCATCACGTTCCTGCCGAAGGGGAGATGTTCAAACCGGAGATCGACCGCGGTCAGCTGCGCGGCCTCCTGCTCGACTCGCTGGAGCCGGGCACCGTCCACTGGGGACGGACCCTGGATCGGGTCGAGGCTCCCGGGCGCTTGCTGTTCACGGACGGAACGGCGGTCGAGACGGATCTGGTCATCGGTGCCGACGGCGCGTGGTCACGGGTCCGCCCGGCGGTTTCGGCCGCCGTGCCCGAATACGCCGGGATCACCTTCCTGGAGGCGTGGTTCGACGACGTCGAGAACGCGCACCCCGAACTCGCCGAACTCGTCGGCAAGGGCAGCGCGATGGCGGCCGACGGCGAGCGGTGCCTTTTCGCCCAGCGCAACAGCGGGGACCACATCCGGGTCTACATCATCCAGCGGCTGCCCGCGGACTGGATCGGGACGACCTCGGATGTCCGCGGCCGGCTGCTCGAGGAGTTTTCCGACTGGTCGCCGTCGATGCTGCGGATGATCACCGACAACGACGGGCCGTACGTCGATCGCCCGTTGTATGTCCTGCCCGTTCCGCACATGTGGGAGCACACGTCATGGGTGACCTTGCTCGGCGATGCCGCTCACCTGATGCCGCCGCTCGGTGTCGGCGTCAATCTGGCCATGGTCGACGCTTGTGAACTCGCCCTCGCGCTGGCTGGTTCTGCCTCTGTCGGCGAGGGTGTTGCTCTTTACGAGAAGACCATGTTGCCGCGATCGGAGGAAGTCGCGCGGCGGTTGGAGAACGGTGCTCAGGGGTTGCTCGATGTCGATTAGTGCTGGTGTGTAAGGGAAAACTCCTGGGTTTGGGAACTTTCGATCGGTTGGCGTTCTTATGGTTGCTTCCTGAGGGTCACGCCCGAGAACGCTTGGGGGCGAACACTTTCGGTTCATGTCGGCCGGGTCGGCGCTGCTGCTCTTCGTGGGGATATCCTGTTGTCGAAGCCCGGAGATTCGTGCGGCGGTTGGAGATTAACGTTGTCGCTTAACGGAAACTCTCGCCGGTCCGAAATTGTCGGTGGTCGGTTGTAGCTTCTGTGTGTGGACACGCGCAACGCCACTGTGGCGCTACTCAAGGAAATCACTGCTTCTGATGTGTTGAAGGAGGTCAATGCGGCGCTGGATTCTATGGAGGATAAGGATGCTGTCGACGCCGCCGTCGCGGCCTCGGAGGGGATCGCGCGGTTGGAAGCGGTCCGGTTCCGCGCGCTCGCGCAGCTGAACCGGCACCGTGGCGGGGCGTCGAGTGTGGTACAGGAGGTCGCGTTCACTCTGTCCGTTGTGGATGGTCACGCAGGTGCCTTGGTGTCCACGGCGGCGGCGTTGACCACCCGCCTGCCCCGCACACTCGGGCTGCTGGACCGTGGGCAGGTGGGTGGCTACGGGGCGATGAAGGTCGCCACCGCGACCGCGTGGCTGTCGGATGAGGACGCGCGCGCGGTGGACGAGGTACTGGAGGACCGGCTGCCCGGCCGGAACTCCGAGCAGATCCGGAAGGCGGCGAATCACGCGGCGGTGATGGCCGACCGTGACGGTGCTGCTCGACGCGCGGAGCGACATCGTGGCGGGCGTCGGTTGTCGATCCGGCACGGCGAGACGGGGGTCGCCTCGATCGAGGTCGAAGACGGCCCGGTCGAGAAGGTGGCCGCCGCGTACACGCGGATCGATCGTGAGGCACGCGCCCTCAAGACCGGCGGGGAGACCCGCACCCTGGATCAACTGCGCGCCGACGTCGCCTTGGACCTGCTGTTGGGTGGGCAGGGAGGGAAGCGGGAACGGTGCGAGGTGTTCCTCTACCTGGACTTGAACACCTACCTGGGGATCAACGAGGACCCCGCCGAACTGGCCGGCCACGGCCACATCCCCGCCTCACTGGCCCGGCAGATCGCGTCCGGGCCGGACACGGTCCTGCGGCGGATCATCACCGACCCGCTCTCGGGGCAGGTCCTGGATTTGGGTCGGGACCGGTATCGGCCGACGGCGGGGTTGGGTGAGTTCGTGCGGGTACGGGACCGGGAATGCCGAAGACCGGGCTGCCACCGTGTCGCCCAGGCCTGCGACCTCGACCATTCGGTGCCGTGGCAGCACGGTGGCCACACGAGTGATACTGAGCTGGTCGATCTGTGCCGCCGCGACCACCGCCTCAAGGACGAACCCGGTTGGGTCTATCGGCTGGCCGAGGACGGCACCCTCACCGTCACCACACCTACGGGGCACAGGTACGACAGCACGCCACCACCACTGCACGAACCCCGCACCGAGGAACCACCACCGTTCTGAACCGTCGCCGAAAAACGGCAACGTGTACACAACGAGCGGCGCCGGGCCTGGTCGCCGAAATACGACGACGGTTGAGCGCGCGGACGGGACTCCGTACGGATCGGTGCCACGGCAACTGTCGCTGTGGTACTCACGCTTCCAGCTGGGGAGTCGCTGTGACCGCTCGTCGCCGGAATTCGGCAACGCACGGGCCGCGGGGGCGAGATTCCGCGAGAATCGGCGCGATGCCGACTGTCCTGCGGGACCCATAGCGTCGCAACTCTCCAGCTGAGGAACCCTGCAACTGCCGTCGCCGGAATTCGGCCACGGCCTGTTCGGGCGGCGGCTTCCCGTGCAGATTTGCGGAACAGTGCGCTGCCGCAAACCCCAGTCGCTCCTGCGTCTCTTGCGGAGATCTGTGGCCCATTGCCGGAATTCGGCTACGGCTCATCGCAAGAGGCGAGACTCCCTACTCGCCCCCGAAACGGCAACCGTCGTCGCTGCGGTACCCATCCCGCCGCGAGCACCCCGGCAGTGTTCCCACTCAAGGGTTCGCGGAACGGTGACCGCGGAAGCCCTACCAAACCGCCTACCTCACAACAGAATCCCGTGCAGGCACCACGTCGATCTCCAGAGAAGAGTCACGCGAAGGTTCCCGCACCACCAGAGTCGCCACGAAGGTCAGCGCGATCGGTTCCGAGAGTCCGCCGAAGACCGCGGTCGCCAGGGCGTGCGGCAGTCCGACTCCCAGCGCGCGGACGTTGGTGGGGAACATCTCCGCCTTGATGATGGCCGACAAAGCGGTGTAGCCGCTGAGGAAGACCATGGCGGTGATCATGAGCAGGAAGGCGACCCACGGATTCCCTGTCCTGCCCACGAGCGTCATGATCGGGACGGTCAGCAGCATGCCGCCGACGGAGAAGCCGAACATGACCGGGCGGCGGCCCCATCGGTCGGAAAGGGCGCCGGCGACGGGCTGCATGAAGATGAACAGGAACAGGGCGGCGAAACCGATGAGTGAGGCGGTCGGCTTGGGGATTCCCGCCGTGTTCACCATGTACTTCTGCAGGTAGCTGGTGAAGGTGTAGAACGCCACCGTGCCGCCGCGGGAAGGCGAGCCGGCAGTTGCGGTGCGCTGGAAGTGCTCCGATTCCACCATGCTTCGGCGGAGGTACATCACCACAAGCCCGGCGAGCGCGCCGAGCACGAACGGGACCCGCCAGCCCCACGCGTACATCTGCGCTTCGGTGAGCAGCGACTGCATCACGATCATCACCAGCAGGGCCGAAAGCTGCCCGACGGTGATCGAGACGTACTGGAAGCTCGAGTAGAACCCGCGTCGCCGCGGAGTGGCGATCTCGGACAGGTAGGTCGCGCTCGAACCGAACTCGCCGCCCACCGAGAGACCTTGCGCGAGCCTGGCGACCACGAGGATCACGGGCGCGAGGATACCGATCGACGAATAGCCGGGAGTAAGAGCGATGGCCAGCGAGCCGAAGCTCATCAGCGTCACGGACGGGGGCAGCGCGGCCCGGCGGCCGAACTTGTCCGCGTAGAGGCTGGGCCGTCAGATTTCCTTCGGGGAAGAAGCTGGCCGCGAAGTAGATGCTGAACGAGGCGTAGACGAACCAGTCGTACCACTCGACCAGGTTGCCGAGGCAGCCGCGGACCACGTTCGCGACGACGCCGGGTTTCTTGTGCGGCAAGGGAAGCTCCTTCGCTCCGGGAGCGCCGACCATCATGAGCTGTGATCCCTGCGGTTGAGAAATAGAAATCTGCGATGGGCACGTACCCGGTCGGCATGGTCTACCCGAGGAAGTCGCTCACCAGCTCGCTCGATTCGGGACGGCACTCGTCGAAGTAGGCGTGGCGCGCCCCGGCGAAGAGATGCATCCGCGCGTCGGGGATCCGCTCCGTCAACAGCGGCGCGTTCGCCACGGGTGCGAGCAGATCGTCGTCACCGTGCAGGACCAGCGTGGGCGCGGTGATCTCGGGAAGCACATCCCAGGCGTCGTGCGTGTTGCTCGCGACCAGATGTCCGCGCACCGCGTGCGGCGGCATGCCGTGCGCGCCCAGCACCCGGTACGGACCGGGATTGGCCGCTCGCCAGACGGGTGTGTACATCAGGTTCTCCAGCGTCTCCCGTGCTTCCAGGGAAGACCGCCGGGCCAAGGCCAACCGCACGTCGTTCGACCGCTCGACACCGTGCGTGCCACCGGGCGAGGTGCAGCCGAGCACGAGCCGCCGTACCCGATCGGGATACCGCGCGGCGACCCACTGGGCGACGCGGCCACCCATCGAGGTGCCGTAGACATCGGCTTCACCGACTCCGAGTTCGTCGAGGACCGCGATCACGTCGTCCGCGAAACCCGTTGTGGAATAAGCGGAATCAGGTGCGTCGCTGCCACCTGTACCGCGGTAGTCCATGGTGATCGTGCTCGGGAAGTCTTCGCGCGTGCGATCCCACCACGTGTGGTCGTTCGCCTGCCCGGCCAGCAGCACGAGCGGCCTGCCCGTGCCGTGCCACTGATAGGCCAGCCGGGTGCCGTCGGCGGCGACGGCGTGGCCGGTGCGGGGGAGCGTGCTCATTCTTCTCCTGTTCGGTCTTCCCAGAGCCGTGCCGAGGGCCAGTCGCCCTCCCGCACGGTCCGGTGGATCTGCCGGACCAGCGCCCGCGCGACGGCGTCGACGGCGGGTGTGACGCGCCCCGTCCTGGGCGTACCGAGGACGACGGTGCGCCAGACCTCCGGTTCGCACACCGGAGCCGCGCTCAGGGTTCCGTCCGCGACGTCCGCCGCGATGCCGATGCCGGGCAGGATCGTCCAGCCGTGCCCGCCGAGCACGAGGCGTTTCTGCAGTGTCATGGCGTTGGTCTGCACGGTGACCTCCGCCTCGGCGCCCGCCTCGCGGGCCGCGCCGTCGATGAGGGTGCGCAGCGCGTGCCCCTCGGAGGGCATCACCAGCGGATGCGCGGCCACTTCGGCGAACGGGACGGGCTGTGCGGGATCGAGCCCGGCCGACGGGGGAGCGACCGCCCACAGCCGTTCGCGGACCAGCGGACGGACGTTGAGCGACGGTGTACTGGTCAGGTTGTGGAGCAGGCTCAGGTCGACGTCGCCGTCGTCGATCCACCGCTGGAGATGCCCGGAGTACGCGGTGAGCAGCCGCAGTTCGATCCCCGGATGCTCGCGGAACACGTCCGTGGTGAGCGGCGCGGCGAGCCGTTCGGCGGCGCTCTCCAGCAGGCCGACCGTGACGATCCCGGTGACCACCCCGGGTTTCGGGGCCAGCTCGGCACGGGCCCGGTCGAGTTCGGTGAGCGCCCGCCGGGCACGTTCGACGAGTGTCGCGCCCGCCTCGGTGGGGCGCATCCCGTGGCGGGTCCGCTCGAACAACGGCACCCCGAGTTCCTGTTCCAGGGTGCGGATCTGCCGGGTGACGGCGGGCTGGACCAGGTGCAGCAACTCGGCCGCGCGGGTCACGCTGCCGACCTCGGCGACCGTCACCAACGCCTTGAGCTGCTTGAAATCCACCTTCACCCCTGCTCATCGCGGTCCGGTATGCGGCCATCATGATTCGGTATTTCACATACCGTCTCATCATCGCTCATGATAACCACATGACCGAGGAAGAGACCGCCATCGTCGCGCTCGTGGCCGAGTTCGTGGATCGCGAGGTCCGGCCCGTCGCGCGGGAGCTCGACCACACGAACACCTATCCCGAGAAGCTCATCGACCAGATGAAGGCGATGGGCGTCTTCGGGCTGGCCGTGCCCGAGCCCTGGGGCGAGACCCAGGTCTCCGCCCAGTGCTACGCGCTGGTGACGGAGGAGCTCTCGCGCGGCTGGATGAGCCTCGCCGGCGCGATGGGCGGACACACCGTCGTCGCGAAGCTCCTTGCCACGTATGGCACTCAGGAGCAAAAGGACACCTATCTGCCGAAGCTGGCGACGGGTGAGATCCGGGCGACGATGGCGCTCACCGAACCCGGTGGCGGCTCGGATCTGCAGGCACTCCGCACCACGGCGCGGCGCGAGGGCGACGAGTACGTGGTCAACGGCAGCAAGACATGGATCACCAACGCGCGCCGGTCCCAGCTGGTCGCGTTGCTGTGCAAGACCGACCCCGCCGCCGAACCCGCGCACAAGGGGATCTCGATCCTCTTGGTGGAGAAGGGGCCGGGCTTCGAGGTCTCACGGGATCTGCCCAAGCTCGGTTACAAGGGTGTCGAGAGCTGCGAGCTCTCGTTCGACGACTTCCGCGCGCCGGTCACGGCACTGCTCGGCGGGGTGGAGGGACGCGGATTCGGCCAGATGATGCGGGGCCTGGAGATCGGCCGGATCCAGGTCGCCTGCCGGGCACTCGGCGTCGGCCGGGCGGCGCTGGAGGATTCCCTGCGCTACGCCCAGGAACGCGAGAGCTTCGGCAAACCGATCTGGCAGCACCAGTCGATCGGCAACCATCTCGCGGACATGGCGACCAAACTCGAGGCCGCCCGCCAGCTGACGCACCACGCGGCGCGACGCTACGACTCGGGTGAACGCTCGGACATGGAGGCGGGGATGGCGAAGCTGTTCGCCTCCGAGGCCGCGATGGAGATCGCGCTCGACGCGGTCCGCATCCACGGTGGCTACGGCTACTCGACGGAGTTCGACGTCGAGCGGTACTTCCGTGACGCGCCACTGATGATCGTCGGCGAGGGCACCAACGAGATCCAGCGCGGCGTGATCGCACGTCAGCTGATCGAACGGCACCGCATCCCGTCCTGAACACCGAGGAAGGCAGTGTGCGCCAACCACTCGAGGGAATCACCGTCGTCGCGCTGGAGCAGGCCGTCGCCGCTCCGTTCGCCTCCAGTCAGCTCGCCGGCCTCGGCGCGCGCGTCATCAAGATGGAACGCCGCGGCGTCGGCGACTTCGCCCGCGACTACGACCACACCGTGCACGGACAGTCGAGCTACTTCGTCTGGCTCAACCGGGGCAAGGAAAGCATCGAACTCGACATCAAGGAGCCGGCGGACCGGGCGCTGCTCGGCGCGATGATCGGCAGGTCGGACGTGTTCCTGCAGAACCTCGCGCCCGGCGTGGTGGAACGGCTCGGCCTCGACGCCGGGACGCTGCGCGCGGAACGTCCGGAACTGATCCACTGTTCGATCTCCGGCCACGGCCCGGAAGGTCCATATCGGACGAAGAAGGCCTACGATCTGCTGGTGCAGTGTGAAACCGGGCTCGTGATGTCCACCGGCACCCCGGAGACACCGGCCAAGGCGGGGATCTCGATCGCCGACATCGCCACCGGGATGTACGCCTACAGCGGCGTCCTCACCGCGCTGTACGACCGCGAGCGCACCGGCGGGGGAGCGAGCCTGCACGTCGCGATGATCGACTCGCTCGGTGAATGGATGAGCCAGCCCGCCTATTTCTCCCGTTACGGCCAGGAACCACCGCGGCGCACGGCGGCGGCGCATCCGTCGATCTCGCCGTATGGCCCGTATCGCACCGGTGACGACAGGGTCTTCCTGAGTGTCCAAAGTGAACGGGAGTGGATCGTGCTGTGCCGGGACGTTCTGGGACGGGAGGCACTCGTCGAAGATCCGCGCTTCCGGACCAACGACGACCGCGTCGGCAACGACGGCGAGCTCACCACGATCCTGGAGGAGACCTTCACCGGCCTGACCGCGGACGAGGTCGGGGACCTCCTGGAACGCGCCGGGATCGCCAACGCCCGGCTGCGGTCGCCGGAGCAGTTCACCCGCCATCCACAGCCGGCCGCGAGGAATCGGTGGCGCGCGGTGGAAACCCCCGCCGGAACGCTGGAGGCGCTGCTCCCGCCGGTCGAGGTCGCGGGACGGGAACCGGTCATGGGGCCGGTGCCCGTCGACCACCGGTCGCACGAGGCGTTGCGGTACGCGCGGTCGGCGCTCGTCGTCGCAGCCGCGGCCGCGGAGGGCGGCTCCGATCGACGGTGTCACCACGGCACTCGACGACGAGGCCGCGCTCGCCGCGGATATCGGCCACGCCAGAACCCTCGGGTACACCGGGAAGCTCTGCGTGCATCCGCGCCAGGTCGCCGCCGCGAATCGTGGGCTGGCCCCGTCGGACAGCGAGATCGAGTGGGCGCGGGACGTGCTCGCGCACGCCGGAGACAGCTCGGTGGCCGTGGCGGGCGGCCAGATGGTCGACAAGCCGGTCGAAGCACGGGCCAGGGCCATCCTCGATCGCGCGGATGGTCCGTTCCGACCAGCCGGATGACGCCGATGTGCACCTGGTAGTGCCCGCCGGGTGGCGGTAACGTTCCGGCGGCTGACTTTTCGTTATAAGCGAACGGAAAGAAGACGTGATCCCATGTACGAACCGGTACTGACGGAGTTCGCGACCACCGATCCGGAGCAGGCGTGTGCCCTGATCGCCGAGGCCTACCGTGACAACCGGTTGCGGGTCCGGGGCAGCGTCGAAAACTACCGATTCGAGCACAACCGGTGTGATGTGGGGGACGTGCAGATCGACCTCCTGCACAACACGCTGACCACCGAGATCGTCATCCAGCCGCTGGGCAAAGTGGTGCTCCTGCGTGTGCTGGGCGGTGAAGTGCAGGTAGAGGACAGTTTCGGCGACCGAAGGCTGGCCGCCGGCGACGTATTCGTCGCCTCGCACCCCGGCAGCGGTTACCGGACGGGAATGCACGGCTCGCGGTTGCAGATAACCAGTATCGACCTGTCGCTGTTCACCGGGATCGATCCAGCGCAGGACGGCGCGGCGATCGAGCGGTTGCGCTACGAGCCGGTGAGCCTGGAGAAGGCGCAGCGATGGCGCCGGACTGTCGAGTACATGACCGGGCTGTTCTCCGAACCGGACGTGGAGAACGGCCCGCTGGTGCTCGGCGCGGCGGGCAGGCTGATGGCCGCCATGGCACTGGACACCTTCACCGCGGGCACGGGCGACGGTCGTCCTTGTGACCGCCGGGACGCCGTCCCGGACACCGTACGCCGCGGGATCGCCTTCCTGGAGGCGAATCCGGACCTCGACCTCGGCGTCGCCGACATCGCGCGCGCCTGCCGGGTCTCGGTGCGTGCCCTGCAATTGGCGTTCCGGCGACATCTGGACACCACCCCCATGGCCTATCTGCGCCGGGTCCGGCTGGACCGGGCCAGAGCCGAACTCCGCGACGCCGAGCCCGGCGGGGGCACGACGGTGACCGGTGTCGCGGCGAAATGGGGTTTCCTGGGCGGCAGCCGGTTCAGCGCGCAGTACCGTGCGGCCTTCGGCGAGTCGCCCAGTGACACTTTGCGTAAGCGGTGAAGTTCGTTTCCGTCGGTGCGGTTCTGCGTTTTCGCCGGTAGACCGCGACCGCCGGGGCCGGTTCAATGGAGTCCGGCCCACCGGCAGTGCCCAGCCCCCGCCTACTGGTGCGCCAAACCGGGCCGGCCGGCCGGTTTCCTAGCGAGGTGCGGCGATCCCGTCGTACATGACCCGGCGGACCGCCCGGCTCATCGCGGCCTGCCGCTCCGGTGACGGGTCCCGCAGCTCGGACAGGATCGACGCGAGGATCATGCCGTTGATCGCGCGGGCGGTGGAGTCGACGTCCAGGTCCTCGTGCAGATAGCCGAGGCGGACGCCGTGATGCAGGTAGCCGGCGGTCAGCTCGGCGGCGGTCTCGTAGAAGTCCAGCACCCGTTCCCGCATCTCGGCGTCGATACCCGCCGCTTCGAGCAGGAGGAAGCGCGCCATCCGCGGGTCGCCGCCGAAGATCCGGGCGAGCGCGTCGCCGATCCGCGCGCTCTGCCTGCGGTACTCGGCGAGACTGTTGACCGCGTCCGGCGCGTTGTCCGCGGCCAGCGCGCCGACCACCTTCTCGACCAGGTCCGTGATGACGTGGTCGACGATGTCCCGTTTGTTCTGGAAGTACCGGTAGAAGGTGCCGTGCCCGATGCCCAGCCGGGCGGCGATGTCGGCGATCCCCGTCGCGTGGTAGCCCCGTTCGGCGAAGCAGTCGAACGCGGTCTCCACGATCTCGCGCCGTAGTTCCTGCTTCTTCCGTGCGGCCCTGCTGACCGGGGTCTCCGTCGTCATCCCGCCAGCTTATTGCCCGGCGCGTTCAAATGACATACCGTTCCGGAAATGACACGTCATTCCGCTAGAGCACTGGTGCTCGGTTGCGGCGGGACCCTCGGGTTCGCCTGGACGGCCGCGGTCCTCGACGCGCTGCACGCCAAGGCGGGCTGGGACCCGCGGGAGGCGGACGTCCTGGTCGGGACGTCGGCCGGGGCCGAGGCGGTAGCCATGCTCGGGGCGGGCATCCCGGCGAAGGCGATCCTCGACGCGGTGGCCGGCGCGCCCGGTGGAGACGCCGTCGTCGCCGCGCACGTCCGGCGGGTGCCGGACAGGCTTCCCCCGGTGCCGTCTCCTCGCTGGCCCGCGACCGGCCTGGTCCGGGCCGCGTTGCGGCGGGACGTCGACACGCTCGCCGGTCTCGCGGGTCTTCTGCCTCGGGGAAGGGGCGACGCGGGCTGGCTTCGCGAACTCGGGGACACTCTGGCGCCCGGCGGCTGGGTCCCGCATCCCGCGACCTGGCTGATGGCCGCGGACCTGACCGGGAAGCGAATCGCGCTCGGCTCCCCGGACGCACCGTCCGCTCGCCTCGGCGAGGCGATCGCCGCGTCGTGGGCGATCCCCGGCTGGTTCCCCCCGTCCGTTGTGGACGGACGGCCGCTGGTCGACGGGGGCACGGTCTCCCCGACCTCGGCCGATCTCCTGCTCGGCCACGACGTCGGCGATGTCGTGCTCATCGCGCCGATGAGCAGCGAGGGCGGAGCGCCGGCACGCGGTGCGGCCCGGCTGGAACGGCTGCTGCGGACGGCGATGACCAGGAGGGTCGACGACGAGGCGCGGCGGTTGCGCGCGGCCGGCGTCCGGGTGGTCCGGATCGAGCCGGGGCCTGCCGATCTCGCCGCCATGGGCGCGAACTTCATGAACGGACGGCGGCGGAAGCACGTGCTCACCACGGCATTGAGGACGGCGCCCGGCCTGGTCGCCGAAGCCTTCGAACGAGAAGGAGTACGCGCATGACCAAGTACCCGGACCTCGATCTTGACGGGGCGCATGTGGCGATCACCGGTGCGGGGCAGGGCATCGGCCGCGCGACCGCGGAACGCATGGCCGCGCTCGGCGCGCGTCTCCATCGGCGACCTCGACCTCGAAGCCGCGAAACGGACCGCCGCCGACATCGGCGGCACTACCCATCACCTGGACGTCACCGATCCGGCGTCGTTCGCCGCGTTCCTCGGCGAGGCCGAACAGGCGAACGGACCGCTCGCGGTGCTCGTCAACAACGCCGGGATCATGCCGAACGGTGGCTTCCTCGACCTCTCCGACGCACTGAACCGGGCGACCATGGAGGTCAACGTCTTCGGCGTCGTCCACGGTATGCGGCTGGCCCTGCCCGGCATGCTGGAACGCGGCCGCGGCCACATCGTCAACGTCGCGTCGCTGGCCGGGAAGTTCCCCGTCAAAGGCGCCGTGCTGCCGTCGGCGGTCGACACCGCACTCGCCTCCGGGCTCGACATGCGGCCGATCCCCAAGGTGAAACCGGGCCGGATCGCCGACGCCGTCGTGGCTTCCGTCCGCACGCGCGCGGCGGAGATCGCCGTGCCCGGCTACGTCGGCGCGCTCGCGACCCTCGCGGCCGTGACACCCGAACCGGCGCTCAACGCGTTCCGCCGGCTGATGCGGGACGACCGGGCGCTGCGCCCCGATTCACCGGAGCGGGACGGCTACCGCGCCCGCCTGGACCAGGACACCCACCGGGAGGAAAACGCATGAACGCGCAGTACGACGCCGTCGTCGTCGGGGCCGGTTTCGGCGGGATGGGCGCGGCGATCCAGCTCAACCGGCTCGGCTACGACAACCTGCTCATCCTCGAACGCGAGTCCGACCTCGGCGGCACCTGGCACGTGAACCGCTATCCCGGGCTGGCCGTCGACATCCCGTCGGCCACCTACTCGTATTCGTTCGAGCCGAATCCGCACTGGTCGCGTCTCTTCGCGCCGGGCGCGGAACTCAAGCGGTACGCCGAGCACGTCGCGGACAAATACCGGCTGAGGCGCTATATGCGTTTCGGTTCGGTGGTCACCGGCGCGGTCTGGGACGAGGCGAACGCGCACTGGACGGTCTCGCTCGCCGAGGGCGGGCCGGTCACCGCCAAGTATCTCCTCACCGCGACGGGTTTCCTTTCCCAGCCGAAGAAACCCGACATCGCCGGGATCGACACGTTCGGCGGCAAGATCATCCACACCACCGCCTGGGACGACGAGTACGACCTCGCGGGCAAGCGGGTCGCGGTGATCGGCACCGGCGCGACCGCGGTCCAAATGATCCCCGAGATCGCGAAGATCGCGCGCGAGCTCACCGTGTACCAGCGGACGCCGATCTGGGTGAGCCCCAAGCTGGACTTCCCGGTGCCCAAGGCGGTCCGGTGCGCGTTCGCCGCGGTCCCGTTCACCCAGCGGGCCGCCCGGCTGACCGGGACCGCGCTGCTGGAGTTGATGATGGTGTCCGGTGTCCTGCACTACAGGCAACTGCCGATGGCGAACCGGCTCGGCAAGCTGTGGTGCCAGGCGCATCTGCGCCGTCAGGTGCGGGATCCGCGGCTGCGCGCGGAACTGACGCCGCGCTATTCGTTCGGCTGCAAGCGCCCGACGTTCTCCAACGAGTACTACCCGGCCTTCACCAAGGACCACGTGCACCTGGAGACGACGTCGATCGCGAAGATCGACGAAACCGGGATCGAGACCGCCGACGGAGGGCGGCGGGAGATCGACGTCCTGGTGCTGGCGACCGGATTCGATCTGTGGGAGGCGAACTTCCCGGCGATCGAGATCATCGGGCGCGACGGCCGGAACCTCGGGAAATGGTGGCGGGAGAACCGTTTCCAGGCCTACGAGGGGGTGGCGATCCCCAAGTTCCCCAACTTCATCTCGCTCAACAGCCCGTATTCCTACTCGGGACTGTCCTATTTCACCACCATCGAGACACAGATGCGGCATATGGACCGGCTCTTCGGCGCCATGCGGCGGCGCGGCGCGACCGAGTTCGAGGTCACGCGGGAGGCCAACGACGCGTTCCTCGACCGGATGACCGAACGCCTCGGCGACTCGATCTTCACCCTCGGCGACTGCGCCCCGGCGAACAGCTACTACTTCAACCCGCACGGGGAGGCGACCCTGCTCCGCCCGTCCTCCACGTTGAACGCCATCAAGGAGGCCGGGAGCTTCCCGCTTGAGGACTACACCTTCGCCTGACCGTCCCTGCCGAGCAGCGTGCGCAGGACCTCGGCGGCGTGCGTCCACAGGACCGCGCCGCCGATGCCGGGGACGATCCGGAGGGTGGCATCGGGAAGGCGACCGGCGAGGGTGACCCCGTTGTCGGGAGAGTGGCTTCGGTCCTGTCCGCCGTACCAGAGATCGACGTGACCGGTGATCGAAGACAACGCGAACGGCCAGCGGCCCATGGCGAGGACGGTGTCGCGGGCGTACCCCGCCGGGCCCTGGCCGAACGCCTCGGCCATCGCCCGACGGTAGGCGGACTCGAACGACGGAGCGGTGTAGACCGCCAGATCGGCGTCCGGGGCGGAGCGCGTCACCAGGTTCCACATGGCGTCGGCGTCGAAACCGGTGAAGACGGCTTCCGCGCGGGCGGCATCGGAAGCGACCAGAGCGACCAGTCCCGCCAGCTCTTCGGGCAGCTTCCCGGTGAACTCCGGCCCGCTGATCTCGTCCGCGCCGGACACGATGGCGAGCGGACCGGCCGCTCCCGCCGCGGCGCAGGCGAAGGCGAACGGGGCACCCTGTGAGTTGGCGATCATCGGCGGGATCCCGAAACCCCGTTCGCCCGCGAGACAGGCGATGTCCGCGGCGAAATCGGCGAACGTGCGATCCGCCAGCGGGCTGGAAGAGCCGAGCCCCGGCCGGTCGACCGTGACCAGCCGGACGTTCAGCGACTCCACCACTCCGGCGGGCAGCCCCAGCCGACGGCTCGTCGCCGCGCCGGGGATCAGCAGCACGACTTCGCCGTCTAGGGGGCCCCACTCGGCCCAGCCGAGAACGCGTCCGTCGGGTAGTCCGGTTTCTCCCAGCCTGGCCGGGTCATCGATCCTGAAGTCCACGCCGCCATGATCACAGCAGGTCCACCGGTCACGCATCCGAAAAACGCGGAGGTGCCGGGACCCCGCGCGGTCCCGGCACCCTTGGCGCTTACTGCCTGCGGAGCCGCAGAGTGACGGCCGCGCCCGCGGCGGCGAGGAAGACAGCGCCGAGCGCGTACGGCCACCACGGCACCTCGGTGCCGCCCACGGGGGCGGCACCGTAACCGCCGGCGGCACCGGTGCGGTCGTAGGTCGAGCCGGGCAGCTTGTCGCCGTAGCGGCTCTGCAGGGCCTCGCGGTAGGCGGCGAGCGTCATCGTCTCGCCGGTCTTCGCCACCGACGAGCCGTCGAGGACGGTCACGGTGTCCCCGTCGACGGCGTACCAGGCGCCCGCCTGAGGTTCGCTCAGGAGGTAGCCCTTGCCGGCCCGCGCCGCGAGGCGCTTTTCGACGTCACCCGAGGCGACGTTGTAGACCGACCACCCCGAGCCTTCGCGCTGCGACCACACGGTCGCGGCGTCGCCGTTGCCCAGCGTGGCGGGTGTGGCGACGTAGGCGAGTTCGGCCGGGACGGAGGAAGTACCGGCGATGAAGGCGGCGGTCGGCTGGTAGACCGCGACCGGTGTCCGCGGATCCGCCTTGGCGGTCCTGGCGGCGACGGCCGTGTCCGCCTTGGCGGCGCCGGGGAACTGCGCGTTGGCGAGCCGTTGGGTGGTCGCGTCACTGGTGACCACTGTGGACACCGCGGCGAGGTCGGCGGCGGTGGGCGCGCCGCTGGGGGCGTCGGCGGCGGAGGCGTGGCCGCCGAGCGCCAGTGACAGTCCGAGGGCGAGGATCGTGGCGCCGAGGAAGGTTCGCTTCATGGTTTCAGTCCTTGATCCCGTAGACGGTGTGGGTCCAGGTGAACGAGTTGTTGGACCGGTAGGCGTTGTAGCTCATCTGGTTGTAGCGGGGGCTCGAGCCCCACGGGTCGCCGTAGTACACCGTCGTCGCGCCGTTGGTGTTGTCGTAGCCGTAGAGCACGTGCATATGCCCGCCGCCGTTGCGCCAGCCGATCCGGGTGCCGATCGGCTGCCGCGCGTCGACCTGGCTCTTGATGGAGGCGAAGCTCAGCGTCTGGCCGGACGAACTGTAGGTGCCGACGTTGCTGAACCCCAGCCAGCGGAACACCCGCTGCTGATCACTCAGGTAGCCCTGGTTGTTCGCGCAGTCCGTTCCGGACTCGTTGTGCGCGATCTGGCAGAACTTCGTCTGGGTGAGGGAATGCCCCCACCACGCGGCGATCGTGTTGCCACTGGCGTCCCAGCACCAGTTGCTCTTCTCCTGTGCCTGCATCCTGATCGGGATCGTGGTGGCCGCCGTGACGGCGGGCGCCGCGGAGGCGGGCGCCTGCAAGGCGACCAACGCGGCGACACCGGCGAAGGCGGTGGCCAGCCCGCGCCTGAATGAGGTCTTCACCGTCGGAACACTCCTAACTGGATGGTCGAACGCGAAGCAAGCGCGGGTGGCTACCCGTAAGGGACAGGTGGGGACTTCGGCTACCCGGCTGGGTGACCGTCCGGCGCGAGCAGGGGGTGTGCGCTGTGGCGAGGTGACAGAGGGGCACTGCGAATAGTCTGAGATTCACCCTCTGGTGGCCCCGTGGCAAGGTTCGCGGCAATACCTAAGGGTCCGTATTGCCGATGCGGATGCCGGTGCTACCGCAGGTCGGCGTCGCCCGTTCGAGTTAATGGTGCGGAGACGTCGTGACTCCCGTGGTGTGGACCAGCGGAAAGCGTGCGGACCCCGGTCACTGTTCGTGTTCCCGCCTTTCGGCGGGTGTCCGATCGGTAGGGTCCCGAGCATGCCGACGATCGGTGCGGCACCGGTGTTCGTGGCCCGCGACACCGAACTGGCCGAACTGGTGCGCGTCGCCTCGCGCCCGCCGTCGGTCGCCGTCATCGAGGGCGGACCGGGTGTGGGCCGCAGCCGTCTGCTCGAAGAACTGGTCGCCCATCCCGGGATCGCGTCGCGTGTGGTCTGGTCCGCTCGGTGCGGCTCCTTCGCGCGTCCGGGCCGGCTGGCGCCGTTGGTCGACGCGCTGCTCGCGAAGAGCGACGTCGCCGCCGCCCACGCGGCCGGTTTCTCGCCGGTGACGGGTGTCCTGCGACGGCTGATCCCCGAATGGTCCCCGTGGTTGCCGCCGTTCCCGGAGAACGCGGACGCCGAGACCGTCCGGCAGCAGGAGTTCCGCGCCGTGCGCGAAGTACTGACCGGCTGCGGTCCCGCGGTACTGGTACTCGACGACGTCCACTCCGCCGACGACGACACGTGGGAGTTCCTGCGCGGACTCGCGGCCTCCCCGGTGCCGCCGCTGAGTGTGGTGGTGAGCGTGGCTGCGTGCGGCCCGCGGCGATTGCCGCCGCTGGGTGAGACCACCGCGCATTTCTCGCTCGCCGCGTTCACCGTGGTCCAGGCGCGGACGCTGCTGGACGCGTCCTTCGGCCGCTGCGCACCGGATTTCGCCGAAGCCGCGCACCGGCGCACGTCCGGGATCGCCGTCGACCTGACGGCTTTGGTCCAGAGCGTCGGCGACACCGCCGAGTCGCTTACGGCGGACAGACTGGCGTCGGCGACCGTGCCGCCGCTCGTGCGGAGCCGGGTCTCCGGCCTGATGGCGGCGATCGGTCCTGCGGCGCAAGACGTCGTCCGCGCGGCCGCGGTGCTGGGATCGCCCGCCGGGGAACCGGATCTGGGTGCGGTCGCGGCACCGTCGACCGGGGAGATCTCCGGCGCGATCACCGAAGCGGTCGAGGCGGGACTGCTGCGTGACCTCGGTTGCGGCCGCTACGTCTCGGGGAGCCCGCTGATCGCCGAAGCGGTCTACGCGTTGCTTCCCGGACCTCAGCGGTGCGCGATGCACGGACGCGCCGCCGCCCGGCTCGCCGCGAGCGTCGAACCCCGCGCGTCCCTCATCGCCCGTCATGCGCGGTTGGCAGGTGACATCGCCGCGTGGACACAGTGGACCGGTGTGGCGGTCGACGACGCCATCGAAGACGGCCGGACGGAGGAAGCGAGCCGTCTGCTCGAAACGGCCTTGCGGGACACGGAACTCCCTCGGACCGCGCGCGAATCGTTCGCCGTCCGGCTCGGCAGGGAACTGCCGCGCGGTATCGCGCACGCCGGTACGGTCCGGCTCCTGCGGGAGATCCTGCGCGAATGGCCGCTGAGCAAGGCCGCGCGGGGCGAGATCCGGGTCCATCTCGGACAGGTGCTGATCAATCAGGTGGGCAAGGTCGAAGCGGGCAGGCTCGAGATCGAACTCGGCGCGGCCGACCTCGGCAGGCGGCAGGCGCTGCTCGCCAGGGGATTGGTCACCCTGGCGCTCCCGCATATCGGCACCGTCCCGGTGGAGGAGAACTTCCGCTGGCTCGACGAGGCCGTACAGGTGAGCAAGGGGGAACGCGACGCCGGGCTGCTCGCCGCGATCACGGCGAACCGGCTTTCGGCGCGGATGCAGATCGCCGATCCGGAGGCCTGGGACGAGATCGCCGACCTGCCACGGGCCCCGGAGTCGGCCGAGGTCTGCCGTCAGGTGGCCCGCACCTACATCAACCTGGCCGACGCGGTGGCGTGGAACGGGCATTACCCGGTGGCGCGGGCCTACCTCACGACGGCGCGTCGACTGATCCGTGACGACCACCAGCCGTATCTCGACGCGCTGGCCGACGGCACGGAACTACGGCTGGACCTCGCGATGGGGGAGTGGGCGAGCGTCGCGGAGAAGGCGCGGGCGATGCTGACGCGGGTCGACAAGGACGGTTCACTGGCGGCCGAGCCGCTGCTGGTGCTCGGCTGGTACGAGTACGGGCAGCACCGGCCGACGGCGGCACTGCGCAGTTTCGACGCGGCGTTCGCGCTTTCCGCGGGCAGCGTCCCGGTGCAGGCTTCGGCGTACGCGGGTCGCGTGGCGGTCCATCAGGCGGGCAAGGACCTCCAGGCGGCAAGGCGCCTCGCCGAATTCGGCCTGGAAACCGTGCGGCGCAAGAACAATTGGGTCTGGGCGGCCGAACTGATGCCGTTCGCCGTGCGCACCATGCTCGGGCTGGGGCAGCACGTCGAGGCGAGGGAGCTCCTCGCGGAGTACCGGCAGGGTATCGACGGCAAGGACGCACCGGTCGCGAACGCGTCGGCGCTGCTGTGCCGGGGCATGCTCACCCAGGCGCGTGGCGAGACGCTCGCCGCCGGTGATCTGCTGCTCGGTGCGGCGCAGGCCTACAGTGCGCTGCCTCTCCCGTATTTCGCCGCCTACGCCGACGAACTCGCGGCCGGATGTTTCTCCGAAGCCGGGGAGCGGGCGCGTGCCGTCGCGTCCTTCACCACCGCGGAGACGACGTACGCGAGCCTCGGTGCCGCCGTGGACGCGCTCCGCTGTCGTCGTTCGCTGCGGCGGTGCGATCCGGAGATGCCGCGGCGCGGCCGCAAGGGCTACGGCGAAGCGTTGTCGCCGAGGGAACTCGAAGTCGCCCGGCTCGCCGCCCAGAACCTCACGAACCGGGAGATCGGCGAGCGGTTGTTCCTGTCGCCGAGGACGGTCGAGATCCACGTCGGACGGGCGCTCCGGAAATTGGGCCTGCCTTCGCGCACCGTCCTGACCGAGGACCTGCTCGGCGACGGTTCTCCAACCATTCCTTAAGGGTCCGTATTCCGCGATTCGCTGGGTACGTCGGGAGAAACCGCAGGTGAGAGGCGGTTTCTTTAAATAGTGGGCCATCCGCCGCGCTCCACTGTTGTTCCGTTTCCGCCGCCGATCGACAGTTGTCGGGCAGTCGCGATTTCCCGGAAAGGAATCACCGTGAGCGGAAAACGGATCTTCGGCGTGGTCGCCCTGACCATGGCCGCCCTGGCGCCGGCGGCGGGCTTCGCCGGTGCGGCACCGGCCGATCCCCTGAGCGCCATCAGTCCCACCGATGCCGCGCCCCTGCCGGCGGGTGGCGTCCAGGGCCAGAGCATCGGCGGCACACCGGCGTCGGTGAAGGACTACCCGTACGTCATCGCCGCGCTGCGGGAAGGTGGCTCGCGACCGAAGGGGCAGAGCTGCTCCGGCGCCGTCATCGCGCCGCGGAAGGTCCTGGTCGCGGCCCACTGCAAGGAGCTGGCGGGTGAGAAGAGCGTCCTTTATGGACTCGACGACCTGAAGAGCGCGGGCGGCACCCAGCTGAAGGCCGTCGACTACAAGATCCACCCCAGGTTCACCCAGCCCTGGAACGGTTACGACGTCGCGGTGATCACCGTCGACGGCGACATCCCGGTCCCGCCCGGCGGCTACGCGAAGGTCGCCACGTCCGCAGACACCGGCCTGGAGGCGCCGGGCAAGGACGGGTTCAGCCTCGGGTACGGAAAGAAGGACATCAACGACTCCACGCAGGACGTCACGCTGCACAAGCTGACGTTGCCGATCGTGAACGCGAGCCAGTGCACCGGCGTGGAGAACGGCGTCGACCCGAAGACGATGATCTGCGCCGGTTACCCCGACGGCCGCAAGACCGTCCTGCCGGGCGACTCCGGCGGCCCGTTCGTCGTGAACGGGAAGGTTGTCGGGGTCACCTCGTGGAGCCGCAGCGACTTCCGCTGGTACAGCGTCTACAGCAGGCTCAACAACGAGATGGGGGACTGGGTCGCCGAGCAGATCGGCGGCGAACAGCCGGGTGACGCCTTCACTCTCGCGGCTTCGCCCTCGTCGGTGAAGGTCCTGCCGGGGAAGTACGTGTCGGCGAGTGTCACGAGCGAACCGGGCAAGAACGGCGCCGAGAGCGTCACCCTGTCGGCGTCGGGACTGCCCGAAGGTGCCAAGGCCACGTTCCAGCCCGCCACGATCAAGGCGGGTGAGGTGGCGAAGCTGACCATCGAGACCGCCGCCGGCACTCCGGAAAAGACTTATCAGGTCACGGTTTCCGGAAAGGGCACCACCGAGACGGCCACCGCGGGACTCTCGCTCACCGTCGGCGCGGGTGAACCTCCGGTCGGCGACCTGAAGGTGACCGTGAACCCGTCTTCGGGATCCGGCCGCGCGGGCTCGCTGGTGAGCGCGACGGTCACCGCGGCCGGGGGCACCGGCTCGATCACCTTGTCCGCCAGTGGATCCGGACTGCCGACCAACCCGTTCTTCTCGCCGCAGAGCGTGTCGAGCGGTGGCAGTTCGACCATGCAGGTCTTCGCGCCGTTCCAGCCGGGCACGTACCCGGTCACGGTGACCGCCAAGGACGGCAGTGGCAAGACCGCGACCACCACCTACACCCTCACCGTCCAGTGATCTTCACCGAAAAAGAGGGGAATTCCCATGCGTGACAAGACGAAAACCCTGCTGGCGCTCGGCCTGCTGAGCCCGTTGCTCGCCCTCGGCGCCGGAACGGCCGTCGCCGCCGAGGCCGAAGGTGTGGTGATCCCCGCCAAGGTGCACTACGGCGACCAGTACATCGTCGTCCTCCATGACGTCGCCGCGGCGGGACAGTCGGCTTCGGCCGATCTGGCCAAACGGTACGGCGGTGAGGTCCGTTCGGTCTGGACGTCGGCCATCCGCGGGTTCTCGGCCAAGAGCATGACCCCCGCGGAAGCGCGGAAGCTGGCCGCGGACCCGTCGGTCAAGGCGGTGTACGAAGACGGCACCGCGCGCGGCACCGGCACCCAGCAGAACCCGACCTGGGGCCTGGACCGGGTCGACCAGAAGAACCTCCCGCTCGACAAGGCCTACACGTATCCCAACGAGGGCGCGGGCGTCACGGCGTACGACCTCGACAGCGGCATCAACCCGTCGAATCCGGAGTACGAAGGGCGCGCCGGCCTCGGCAAGGATTTCATGGGTGGCGACGGCACGGACTGCAACGGACACGGCAGTCACACCGCGGGCACGATCGGCAGCAAGACCTACGGGGTCGCGAAGAAGGTCAAGATTGTCGGGTTGAAAGTATTGGGCTGCAACAACTCCGGTCCGGACTCGGGCATCATCGACGCCGTCGACTGGGTGACGGCGAACGCCAAGAAGCCCGCCGTGGCGAACATGAGCCTGACCATGGACGCCCCCGGGGTCGGGGACGACGCGGTGAAGCGGTCGATCGCGTCGGGTGTCGTCTACGGCGTGGCGGCGGGCAACGCCTCCACCGACGCCTGCAACACCAGCCCGGCCCGGGTGCCCGAGGCGATCACGGTCAACGCCTCGGACTCCTCGGACAACCGGTCTTCGTTCTCGAACTACGGAAGCTGCACCGACATCTTCGCCCCCGGTTCGAACATCACGTCGCTGAGCCCGAGCAGCGGCGGTTCGGCGGTGATGAACGGGACTTCGATGGCGACACCGCACGTCGTCGGCGCGGCCGCGCTCTACCTGTCGGCCAACCCCGGCGCCACTCCGCAACAGGTGCGGGACGCGCTGGTGAACGGCGCGACCGCGGGTGTCATCAAGAACGCGGGCAGCGGCTCGCCGAACAAGCTGCTGAACGTCTCGTCGATCGGCAGCGGTGGCCCCGGGCCGCAGTGCGGGGCCAAGTCGAACACCACGCCGGTGTCCATTCCGGACGCCGGGGCGGCGGTGACCAGTTCCGTGACCCAGGAAGGCTGTGACGGCAAGGCTTCCGCTTCGCTGCCGGTGAAGGTGGACATCTCGCACACCTACACCGCGGACCTCGTGCTCGACCTGATCGGGCCGAGTGGCAAGGCCTACCGGCTCAAGGAGTCGGGCGGAGTCGGTTCGGCCGACGGCGTGCACGAGACCTTCACGGTCGACGCCTCCGGTGAGGCGGCCAACGGCACCTGGAAGCTGAGCGCGCAGGACGTCTACCGGTTCGACACCGGCTCGATCGACGGGTTCGCCATCACGTTCTGAACCTGCTGAGACTCGCCGGCAGGGCGGGAGGGAAAACACCGGTGGGGCCGCTTCGGCGGTCTCGCCGGTGTTCGTTCGTTTGGCGACATGGTCACAGCGCGATCGAAGGCAACCCCTTGGCAGCTTCCGGCCACCAGCCGAACCGTGTCTTGACACCAAACTAAGCCTACCCTTAGTTTTCCCCTATAACTTTCCTTGGCCGCGAAGGGGCGAAATGCCGAAGATCGGTGGCCGTCCGGCGATGATCGCGCGGGACGACATCCTGCGTGCCGGTCGCGAGCTCGGGATGCGCCGGCTCAGTGTCAAGGCGGTCGCGGTCCGGCTGGGGGTGACCGCGACCGCCCTGTACCGGCACGTCGACGGCCGGTGGGGCCTGGAGCGGCTGGTCGGCGAGAGCATCCTGGCCGAGCTGCGGCTCCGGGACGATCCCCGGCACGGCCTCGAACAGCATTTGCTGTCCTTCGCTCTGCAGATGCGGGCCTTCGTGCTGGACCATCCTGGCCTCGTCACCTACCTCCAGTTGCTGTTCCCACGCGGTGACGGCGGTCAGCGCCTGCTGAACACCGAGGTCGACGCCCTCGTCCGCCGGGGTTACGAGCCCGCCGCCGCGATCGTGCTCAGTGGCGCCGTCGCGTCGCTGACCATCGCGATGACCGCGTCCGAGGAGAACAGCATGGCCGCGGAGGAGGCCGACGGCGACGGGCTGGACCGGGAGCGGCAGGCCGTCCGCGACCGGTTGTCCCGCGACGACCGGCTCGCCGGGCCGTCCGCCGCGTTGCCGGAGGTACCGCGGCCCGAGTACGTGCGGCTGCTGCTGACCGCGTCGATTCGCGGGTTTATCGAGTCCTGCCCGCCGGGCAGGCCGGTCGCCGAGATGGTGGCCGATCTGGCGGCCACGGGGGAGGGTCTGTGATGGCGCGCGGGTTCCAGGGCGCGGTGATGCGGGGTTTCGGAGCCAGAGACCACGAAGCGACCGTCGTCGGGACAGAAGAGATCACGCCGCGTTTCGTGCGGATCCGGTTCGTCTCACCGACGTTGTTCGAGGACGTCGTCGTGGAGCCGACGGCCTGGCTCCGGTTCTGGTTCCCGGATCCGGAAGGCGGCACGACGGAGTTCCAACGCGCCTACACCCTCACCAAAGCCGATCCTGAAGCCGGCACTTTCGCCATCGACGTCGTCCTGCACGAGCCCGCCGGACCCGCCTCTCGGTGGCTGCGGGAAGCGCGGCCCGGAGCGAAGGTCCCGGTGATGTCACTGGGTTCCTCGTCCTTCTCGGTTCTCGCGGAACCTCCGGCCGGTTACCTGCTGATCGGCGACTCCGCCTCGATCCCCGCGATCAACGCGATCCTCGAGGTGGTCCCGGCCGAAATCCCGATCGAGCTGTACCTCGAAGAGCACGACGACACCGATCGCCTGATCCCGCTGGGGGAGCACGCGAGGCTGACCGTGCACTGGGTGCCACGTCTCGACGCGACCTCGCTGGCCGCGGCGATCGAGACGCGCGACTGGTCGGACTGGCAGGCATGGATCGCGACGGAAGCCGGTTCGTTCAAGCAGCTGAAGACGCGTTTGCGCGACACGTTCGGCTTTCCCAAATCCGAGGTGCACGGCCGGGCGTACTGGTACTACGGCCGAGCCATGGGCGCGTTCCGCGGGGAGAAGGAGGAACCGGCCGCCGAAGTCGTGAAACCCGTCAAGGAGGCGCCCAAGGGAGCATGGCGGGCACAGGCGGCCGGACGCCTGCTCGCGCCGGTGCGCAGGACGCTGATCTTCGCCGGCCTCTTGCAGGCCGTCGTGACGCTGATCGGTCTCGCGCCGTTCGTGCTGCTGGTCGAACTGGTCCGGCGGCTGCTCGCGGGCGGCGAATCGCTGTGGGCGATGGGCGTCGCGGCGCTGGTGCTGCTGGGCGTGGGAACACTGTTCGAATCCGCGGTCGTGCTCTGGCTGCACGCGGCCGACGCGCGTTTCGCCCGGGATCTGCGGCAGCGGCTCTTGGGCAAGCTCGCGCGGCTGCCGCTGGGCTGGTTCACCGCGCGCGGTTCGGGCACGGTCGCGAAACTCGTGCAGGGCGACACGCTTTCGCTGCACTATCTGGTCACGCACGCCGTTCCCGACGCGGTGGCGGCCGTCGTCGCGCCGGTCGCGGTGCTGGCCTATCTGTTCGCGGTGGACTGGCGGCTCGCGCTCGTCCTGCTCGTCCCGATTCTCGTCTACCTCGTCACCACGTCGATCATGGTCGTCCAATCGGGACCCAAGACCGGCCAGGCGATGCGCTGGGCGGAACGGATGGCGGGCGAGGCGGGCGCGTACCTGGAGGGGCAGCCGGTGATCCGTGTGTTCGGCGGCGCCGCGGCTTCGTCGTTCCGTCGGCGGCTCGACGAGTACATCGGTTTCCTCGGCGACTGGCAGCGTCCGTTCACCGGCAAGAAGACCATGCTGGACTTCGCCACCAGACCCGCGACCTTCCTGCTCCTGATCACCGGCGCCGGGACACTGAGGATCTCGGGTGGCGGCATGGAGCCGGTGACCCTGATCCCGTTCCTGCTGCTGGGCACCACCTTCGGCGCGCGGCTGCTGGGCATCGGGTACGGCCTCGGCGGTGTCCGCGAGGGGATGCTGGCCGCCCGCCGCGTCCAGGTCGTGCTCGACGAGCCGGAACTGTCCACAGTGGAACTCAAGGACCGGGACGGCGTCGAGCCGGGCACGGTGGAACTGGACCGCGTGGGTTTCGCCTACCGCACCGGCGTTCCCGTACTGGAGGACATCTCCCTGATCTTGCGGCCCGGCACGGTGACCGCGCTGGTCGGCCCGTCGGGAGCGGGGAAGTCGACCCTCGCCGCCCTGGTCGCGCGGTTCCACGACGTCACCGAGGGCGCGATCCTGGTCGGCGGCCGGGACGTCCGCGCCTTCACCGCCGACGAACTCTACGGCCGGGTGGGATTCGTCCTGCAGGATCCGCAGCTCGTCAAGGGGACCGTGCGGGAGAACATCGCCCTCGCCGTCCCCGGCGCCACCGAAGACCAGGTCGTCGCCGCGGCCCGCGACGCGCAGATCCACGAGCGGATCTTGCGGCTGCCGCAGGGTTACGACACCGTTCTCGGTGCCGGTTCCCAGCTGTCCGGCGGGGAACGCCAGCGGGTGGCCATCGCCCGCACGATCCTCGCCGACGCCCCCGTCCTCGTCCTCGACGAGGCGACCGCCTTCGCCGATCCCGAGTCGGAGTACCTCGTGCAACAAGCACTCGACCGGCTCACCGCGGGCCGGACCGTCCTCGTCATCGCCCATCGGCTGCACACCGTCACCGGTGCCGACCGGATCGTGGTCCTCGACCGCGGGCGAATCGCCGAAAGCGGGACCCACGAAGAACTTCTCGCTTCGGAAGGGCGGTACGCCCGCTTGTGGCAGGCCGGTGCCGGTGCGGGGGTGACCGCGTGATCCGCACACTGCTGGACCTGATCCCCGGCCCGAAACGCGCGGCGTTCCGGCGTTATGTCGTGCTCGCCGTGCTGTCGGTGCTCCTGCGCGCCGCCGGTGTCGTGCTGCTGGTTCCGTTGGTGGGCGCCTTGTTCGGTGCGGAACCCTCGGACGCGCTGCCCTGGCTGGGTGCGCTCGCGGCCTCCACCGCGGCGGGCTGGGCCGTCGACGCCGTCGTGGGGCGGCTCGGGTTCGAGCTCGGGTTCGGCGTGCTGGACCACGCCCAGCACGACGTCGCCGAGCATCTGACGAACGTCCGGCTGTCCTGGTTGGACAGTGAGCACACACAGACCGCCCGTCAGGCGATCGCCGCCACCGGACCCGATCTCGTCGGCCTGGCCGGCTACCTGCTCACCCCGCTCATCGGCGCGGTCCTCCTGCCGATCGCGATCGCGCTGGCCCTGCTGCCGATCGCCTGGCCGCTCGGCGTCGCCGCGCTGGCCGGGGTCCCGGTACTGCTGGGCGCGCTGTGGGCGACCGGGCGGATCACCCGGCGCGCCGACCGCGCTGCGGCCGACACGAACACCACACTGACGGAGCGGATCGTCGAGTTCGCCCGTACCCAGCAGACATTGCGCGCCGCCCGCCGTGTGGAACCCGCGCGCAGTCACGCCGGTGCCGCGCTCGCCGCGCACCATGGCGCGACCGTCCGGCTGCTGTGTCTGCAGATCCCGGGGCAGGTGCTGTTCGGCGTCGCCGGTCAGCTGGCGCTGGTCCTGCTCGCCGGGACGACCGTTCTCCTTGTCACACAAGGCGGTTTGAGCGTGCCCGAGGCCATCGCGCTGATCGTCGTGATCGCCCGGTATCTGGAACCGTTCACCGCGCTCGGCGATCTCGCGCCCGGTATCGAAACCGCCGCCACCGCACTCGGCCGCATCCGCACCGTGCTCATCGCACCGGTCGCCCCGTCGGGGGAGGCCGCGGCACCGGCCGAGGCTCCGCTGATCCGCTTCGAGAAGGTCGGGTTCCGGTACGCGGCCGGGACCGAGAACGTGCTGGAGGACTTCGACCTCACCCTCGAACCGGGGACGACGACCGCGATCGTCGGGCCGTCCGGCTCGGGCAAGAGCACCGTCCTCGCGCTGCTCGCCGGCCTGTACCAGACCACCAGCGGGCGAGTGCTCGCCGACGGAACCGACCTCGCCGGGTTGTCCGCGGCCGCCCGCCGGGATCTCGTCACCGTCGTCTTCCAGCAGCCGTACCTCTTCGACGGTTCGGTGCGCGACAACGTGCTCGCCGGGGATCCCTCGGCGAGCGACGAGAGGATCGCCGAGGTCGCCGGGCTCGCCAGGGTGGACGAACTGCTGGAGCACACGGCCGTCGGCGAGGCGGGCGGCGCGCTCTCCGGCGGTGAGCGGCAGCGGGTGTCCATCGCCCGCGCGTTGCTCAAACCGGCGCCGGTGCTGCTGGTCGACGAGGCCACGAGCGCGCTGGACACCGAAAACGAGGACGCCGTGGTCCGCTCGCTCAGCGCCGATCCCGTGCCGCGGACGCGAGTGATCGTCACCCACCGGATCGCCGGGATCCGGCACGCGGACCGGGTCCTGTTCCTGGAGGACGGGCGGATCGCCGAGGACGGCACCGTCGAAGAACTCCTTGCCGGACAAGGACGTTTCGCCGAATTCTGGCGGCGCCAGATCGACGCCACCGGCTGGAGGATCACCGCGAGATGACCCATACCCAAGGTGAGCCGGAATGGGTCGTCACCCGCGACGGCAGACGGCTTCACGCGATGGTGCACCCGGGGCCCGAGGGATCCACCGGGCCGACGGTCGTGTTCGAGGCGGGTGCCGCGGCCACCCGATCGTCGTGGGCGGCGGTCCAGCCGGAGGTCGCCCGGTACGCCCGTGCGATCGTCTACGACCGGTCCGGGCTCGGCCGCAGCGCCCCCGACCCCGGCGGTCGCACGCTGCGGCGGATGGCCGACGACCTCAACGACGTCCTCGATCATTTCGGCCAGGGGCCGTACGTCCTCGTCGGGCACAGCGCCGGCGGGCCGATCGTGCGGCAGGCCGCCGCCCGACGTCCGGAGCGGATCGCCGGGCTGGTGCTGGTCGATCCGACCGACGAAGCGGCGGACGTCCTCTTCGGCCGCGCCTTCCGCACCGGTGAACGCGTCATGCTCCGGCTCGGCGCCGTGCTCGCGCGGCTGGGCCTGCTCAAGTTCGTCTTCCGCGGCCTGCTGCGGGGGGTCCCGGAAGACGTCCGCCGCGAGCTCGAACGGGAGGCCTTCACCATTGGGACGGTGCGGACCCAGCGGGAGCAGTCCCGCACCTTCCTCGACGAACTGGCCCTCTGGCGGCAGGATCCGCCGGTGCTCGGCGACATCCCGGTCACCGTGGTGTCCGGCGGACTCGGCGGTGGCGGCTTCTCCGCCGGCATGAGGGCGCGGACGAACGCCTCACACGCTCACCGGGTGAGCCTCTCGCCCGGCGGCAGGCACGTCATCGCGGAGCGGTCCGGCCACTACGTCCCGTTGACCGAGCCCGACGTGCTCGTCCGCGAAATCGTCAGGATGACGTGAGCGCCCGCCTGAGTTCTTCGTAGGTCGGGGCGAGCGCCCGGAGGGTCGCGGCGGCGCGTGCGTCGTCCTCGACGACGAGGTCGTACTGCAACGAGCCGATCAGCCGAGCCTGCGTGGCGAGGACGGCGGCGGCCTTTTCGCGGCCGACCCGGCGCAGGCACGCCGCGGCGTCGGCCGTCCGTCGAGCGCCGAGGCGCACGACGAAATGGATGAGCAGTCCCCGCAGGTCCGGGTCGCCGCCGGAGCCGATCCGGTCGGCGAGCGCGAGTGCCGCGTCGCCGTTGCCGAGCGTGCCGGGCGGGAGCCCGGTGTCGTTCTCCCCGCTGAGCCGCCTGACCGCCCTGGGAAGCGACGCCACGATCGCGGCCTCGTCTTCGACGAAGGTGTGCCGCACGAACTTCGTCCGCATCGTGTGCGGTTTGCCGTAAGCGACCGTTTCGGCGCGCCAGGCAGCGGCGAAATCCGCCCGCGGGATCCGCGCGTACGGGTAGCCCTGCGGGTCGTGGGCGGTGACGGACTCGTCGTCCGCGGCGAGCGCGACCAGGAAATGGTCGGCGCCGATCGGGCCGGTCATCCCCGGCTGGTGGCGCAGGTGCCCCATTTCGACCGGACCGAGCAGGACCGGGCCGTCGGCGAGGCTCTCGACGAGCCGGGCGAAGGCGGCATCCGGATCCGGCTCGCTCGCCGTTTCCGCGCGCCAGCCGAGGACGTCGAGGGCCTCGCCGATACCGAGATCGGGATCCCAGCCGAAGGCGTCGAAGAACGGCAACGAACCGCCGATCAGCTGCATGCCGAAGGGGCTGCCGGTCACGGTTTCGAGCACGTCGGCGCCCGGAGCCTCGGAGCCGAGCATCATCGCGAGGGAATGGGCGTAGCAATAAGGGCCGGAGCCGCGATAAGGGATATCGATCACATGTTCGACAATGGCAGGTTTCGCGCGAAAACGCCACTCCTTGCCGCGTCCGTTGTGGACAGTGAATTCATCACCCGTCCGGGGGTTTCGGGGCCACTCAACGGGTTCTATCCCGGCGACACCGCCGATCCCGGTTGCCGTCGACGATCTTGCCGACCCAGGATGACCACCACTTGAGCTCGCAGTCCCCGCCGTCCTGACCTGGGTCGACGGGAGCGAGGGGTGAGGCGGAGGCGGCATGGCGGAACGTCGTGGGCGGAATCGGTGGCGCCGGGGCATAGCGGTGCTCACGGTGGCCGTCGTGGCCTTGCTGATGGGCGCCCCGCTGCCCGCGAACGCCCAGACCCAGCCACGCGGAGCGGGCACCGAACGGCCGATCGGGCCGGAGCCGGTGTACTCCGGGCTGGCGCACGGCGGTATCACGATGGCCGCCAACTCCGTCGTGCAGTGCGGCGTCGGCGTGGTCTGCAACGAGTCCGCGAGCAACGCGAGCGCGGTGTCGTGGATCAAGACCGACCCGGCCGCTCCCGGCAACACCGCCTCCGCGGCGAGCCTGAACGTCCCGGCCGGCGCGAAGGTGCTCAACGCCCGGCTGTACTGGCAGTTCAATCCGGTCGCCAGCAGCGGGACCTCCGGCGACGGGGCCCGGGGCAACCAGGTCTCCGTGAAGACCCCGGGCTCCAGCACCTACCAGCGGATCACCGCCGAAACCTACGACTGGTTCCCCGCGACCACGACGGGCGGCTCCCCGACCCTGTACGCCTACGGCGGCGCCGCCGACGTCACGAACCTCGTGACGGCCGCCGGGACCGGGCAGTACACGGTCGCTGACATCCAGGCCTGCCAGGGCCAGTCGGTCAGCCGGACGAATCTCGGCTGCTGGGGTGGCTGGTCGCTGGTGGTGGCCTACGAACTGCCCAGCGAGCCGTTGCGGTATCTACAGGTCTGGGACGGTATGCAGGTGGTCGCGGGTGGGAGCACCCCGAGCTCGGCCACCATCGCGCTGAGCGGTATCAAGGCGCCGACCTCGCGTCAGCCCAATGTCGAACTCGGCATCGTCGCGGGTGACGGGGACGCGCCCATCACCGGCGACTACCTCCAGGTCGGCCCGGACGCGTCCAGCCTGCAGACCATCGCGATGCCCGCGCCGGGCGGCGTGGCGACCAACAACGCCTTCAGTAGCCGCATCGACCGGGTCACGGCCACCGGTTCGGGTACGAACGTCACTTCACGCGAGCCCAACCCGGTGAACAACGTCGGCTACGACGCCCGCAGCATCGACATCACCGGCAAGGTCCCCGCGGGGACCACCGCGCTCCAGGTGAAGATCGGCACCGTCGGCGACGCGCTGTACCCGCAGACGATCTGGCTCGTCACCGACGCGCTCGAACCCGACCTCCAGATCACCAAGGCCAACGACCCGGTCGGCAACACCGACGACGATCCGCCGGGTTACGTCACCAAGGGCAGCGAGGTCACGTACACCTTCGACGTCGCCAACCGGCACGCCGACGGCAGTGTCACCGATCTCGACACCGCGACGAACGTGGTGCTCACCGACACCCTGCCCGACGGCGTCACGTTCGTGGCCGGGTCGAATCCGGACTGTTCGGCGTCCGGGCAGCTGGTCACCTGCACCCTGCCGAACCTGAGGCCGGGGCAGTCGCAGAAGGTCGCCTTCAAGGTCAAGGTCGGTGCCTCGGTGCCGGACGGCACCAAACTCGACAACACCGGCAAGCTGACCTTCCGCGGCGAAGACACCGGACGGCCGCAGGAGCGTACGTCGAACACGGTGCGGAACACGGTCGCCTCACCGGGATACCAGCTGACGAAGACGGTCGACCTCGCCGAAGCGATCCCGGGCGACACCCTGACCTATCAGGTGGCCGTGCGGAACACCGGGGTGATCCCCGTGCCCGCGTTCACGGTGCGCGACACCTTGCCGCCGGGGACGACCTACCTGTCCTCCACGCCGTCGAAGGGCACCGCGTCCGGTACCGGGCCGATCGAGTGGGCCGTGAACGGCCTCGCCGTCGGAGAGACGGCCACGTTGACCGTGCGTGTGAAGGTCGAAGAGGCCGCCATCGGCAAGGAGCTGGTGAACCGCGCGACCGTTCCGATCGGGCCGCCGCCGGTCGTCCCGCCGGACAACCGCTGCCCGGACGATCCCGCGGCCGCGTGCGCGAAGACCAAGGTGCCGCCGCCGTCGTACACGGTGACCAAGACCGCGGACAAGGAATCCGCGAACCCCGGCGACGTCGTGCGCTACAAGGTCACCGTCGCCAACACCGGAAAGGTGACCGCGGCGGATCTCAAGGTCGTGGATGATCTGACCGGGGTGCTGGACGACGCGGTCTACCAGGACGACGCCACCGCGTCGCCAGGTTCGGTGTCCTATGCGGAGCCGAGGCTGACCTGGACCGGTACTCTCGCGGCGGGGCAGAGTGCCGAGTTCACCTACACGGTGAAGGTCAAGAGCCCGAACACCGGCGACAATCGGCTGACGAACGTGGTGACGTCGGAGACTCCTGGTGGAAATTGCCCGCCGGGTTCGACCGATCCGAAGTGCGGGACCACGACGCCGGTGTCCGGGCTGTTGATCGAGAAGTCGGCCGACAAGCAGTCGGCGAATCCGGGCGATGTCGTGAAGTACACGGTCACGGTGCGGAATACGGGCCAGACGAAGCTGAGCGGTGCGACGTTCGCGGACGATCTCACGCAGGTGCTGGATGACGCGGATTACCAGGGCGATGGTGCGGCGACGATCGGCGGTGTGTCGTATGCGGCGCCGAAGCTGACGTGGACCGGCGATCTCGAAGTCGGTGCCACAGCGACGGTCACGTACACGGTGAAGGTCAAGAGTCCGAACACGGGCGACAACGTGCTCAAGAACGCGGTGTCGTCGGAGACGCCAGGTGGTAACTGTCCGCCGGGTTCGACGGATCCGAAGTGTGGGACCACGACGCCGGTGTCGGGTCTGTTGATCGAGAAGTCGGTGGACAAGCAGTCGGCGAATCCGGGCGATGTGGTGAAGTACACGGTGACCGTGCGGAACACGGGGCAGACGAAGATCTCCGGTGCGACGTTCACCGATGACCTCACGCAGGTTCTCGATGACGCGGACTATCAGAACGATGGTGCGGCGACGGTCGGTGGTGTCACCTATGCGGCGCCGAAGCTGACGTGGACCGGTGACCTGGAAGTCGGTGCCACGTCTGTGGTGACGTACACGGTGAAGGTCAAGAACCCGAACCCCGGCGACAAGAAACTGTCCAATGTGGTCACGTCGGAGACTCCAGGCGGAAATTGCCCGCCGGGTTCGACGGATCCGAAGTGCGGTACCACGACTCCGGTTTCCGGACTGACGATCGAGAAGTCGGTCGACAAGCAGTCGGTGAATCCGGGCGATGTCGTGAAGTACACGGTGACGGTCAAGAACACTGGGCAGACGAAGCTGAGCGGTGCGACCTTCACCGATGACCTCACGCAGGTGCTGGACGACGCGGTCTACCAGAACGATGGCGCGGCGACGATCGGTGGTGTCACCTATGCGGCGCCGAACCTGACGTGGACCGGCGATCTCGAAGTCGGTGCCACGTCTGTGGTGACGTATACGGTGAAGGTCAAGAATCCCAACCCCGGCGACAATGTGCTCAGGAACGCGGTGTCGTCGGAAACTCCAGGCGGGAACTGTCCGCCGGGTTCGACCGACCCGAAGTGCGGGACCACGACTCCAGTGTCGGGTCTGCTGATCGAGAAGACCGTGGACAAGCAGTCGGTGAATCCGGGCGATGTCGTGAAGTACACGGTGACGGTCAAGAACACTGGGCAGACGAAGCTGAGCGGTGCGACCTTCACCGATGACCTCACGCAGGTGCTGGACGACGCGGACTACCAGAACGACGGTGCCGCGACGATCGGTGGTGTCACCTATGCGGCGCCGAACCTGACGTGGACCGGCGATCTCGAAATCGGCGCCACGTCTGTGGTGACGTACACGGTGAAGGTCAAGAATCCCGTCCCGGGCGACAAGAAACTCATCAACACGGTCACGTCGGAGACACCGGGCGGGAACTGTCCGCCGGGTTCGACCGACCCGAAGTGCGATACCACGACTCCGGTGTCAGGGCTGCTGATCGAGAAGACGGTCGACAAGCAGTCGGCGAATCCCGGTGACGTCGTGAAGTACACGGTCACGGTCACCAACACCGGTCAGACGAAGCTGACCGGCGCGACGTTCACCGATGACCTCACGCAGGTTCTCGACGACGCGGACTACCAGAACGACGGTGCCGTGACGATCGGTGGACTGTCGTACGCGGCACCGAAGCTGACCTGGACCGGTGACCTCGGCGTCGGCGAGACGGCCACGGTCACGTACACGGTCAAGGTCAAGAACCCGAACACTGGCGACAACCGGCTCAAGAACGTGGTGACGTCGGAGACGCCGGGCGGGAACTGCCCGCCGGGCTCCACGGATCCGGACTGCGGCACGGAAACCCCGGTTTCGGGCGTGGAGATCAAGAAGACGGTCGACAAGCAGTCGGCGAACCCCGGCGACGTCGTGAAGTACACGGTCACGGTCACCAACACCGGTCAGACGAAGCTGACCGGCGCGACGTTCACCGACGACCTGACCCAGGTGCTCGACGACGCCGTTTACCGGAACGATGGAGCGGCGACGGTCGGTGGTGTGTCGTATGTGGCGCCGAAGTTGACGTGGATCGGCGACCTGGAGATCGGGCAGACCTCGACCGTCACCTACACGGTCCAGGTGAAGAATCCGGGCGACGGCGACAAGAAGCTCGTCAACGCCGTCACGTCCGAGACCCCGGGCGGGAACTGCCCGCCGGGCTCGACCGATCCGGATTGTGGCACGACCACCCCGATCTCCGGACTGCTCATCAAGAAGACCGCCGACAAGAAGTCGGTCGACCCCGGCGACACGGTGAAGTACACGATCACCGTCACCAACACCGGGCAGACCAAGCAGGACGCGGCCACCTTCACCGACGACATGACCGAAGTCCTGGACGACGCCGACTACCAGAACGACGGTGCGGCGACCATCGGCGGCGTCACGTACGCGGCGCCGAAGCTGACGTGGACCGGCTCGCTGGAGATCGGGCAGACCTCGACCGTCACCTACACGGTCAAGATCAAGAACCCGAACCCCGGCGACAAGAAACTGTCCAATGTGGTCACTTCGGACACGCCGGGTAACAACTGCCCGCCGGATTCGACCGACCCGAACTGTGTCGCGGACGTGCCGTCCCGCGAACTGACGGTCAAGAAGACGTCGGACAAGCAGACCGCGAATCCGGGTGACGTCGTCACGTACACCGTCGTCGTCACCAACACCGGCAAGGTCGACCTGGTCGGCGAGGACGCCGCACGGGTCACGGACGACCTGTCCGAGGTGCTCGACGACGCCGACTACGCCGACGACGCCGCGGCGGCCCCGGTCGCCGGGACGTTCGCCTTCACCGCGCCGAACCTGGTGTGGGCAGGCGATCTCCCGGTGGGTGCTTCGACGACGCTGAAGTATTCGGTGAAGGTGAAGAACCCCGTGACCGGCGACCATGAACTGCGGAACACCGTCAGCACCAACACCCCGGGCACCTGCCCACCGCAGTCCGACGACCCGGCGTGCTCGACCGTCACTCCGGTGCCCGGCATCTCGCTGGAGAAGAAGGCGGACAAGGCCACGGCGAACCCGGGCGACGTCGTGAAGTACACGGTGACCGTGCGCAACACCGGCAAGACGAAGTTGACCGGTGCGACGTTCACCGACGACCTCACCGAGGTCCTCGACGACGCGGTGTTTCAGAAGGACGGTGCGGCGACGATCGGTTCGGTGACCTACGAGGAACCGAAGCTGACCTGGACCGGCGATCTGGAGATCGGGCAGACGGCGACGGTCACGTACAGCGTCAAGGTGACCAAGACCGACGGCGACGGCAAGCTGACCAACGTCATCACCACCGACACTCCGGGTGGCAACTGCCCGCCGGGCAGCAAGGATCCGAAGTGCGGCACGACGACACCGCTGTCCAGCCTGAAGATCAAGAAGACCGTCGACAAGGCGGAGGCGAAACCGGGCGAGGTCGTGACCTACACCGTCACGGTGGAGAACACCGGGCAGGCCACAGTGGACGACGCGACGTTCACCGACGATCTGACCCAGGTGCTGGACGACGCCACGTTCGACGGCACGGCGAAGGCCAGTACGGGAGCGGTCACCTATTCCGCGCCGAAGCTCACGTGGAAGGGCGAGCTCAAGCCGGGGGAGAAGGCCACCGTCACCTACGCCGTCACCGTGCGGAAGCCGGCGACCGGTGACCACCGCCTCCGCAACGTCGTCACATCGGACACCCCGGGCGGCAACTGCCCGCCGGGTTCGGCGAACCCCGACTGCGGCACCGACACCCGGGTGCCGCCGACGCCGCAGCCGCCGGACAAACCGAACCCTCAGCCGCCGACGACCCCGCGTCCGCCCGGGCTGGCCGTGACCGGCTCACCGGTGAAGACGATGACGGTGCTGGCGCTGGGCATGCTGGCCATCGGCGCGCTGCTGCTCCTCGCCGGACGGAGGCGCCGGGAGTCCTAGGAACGGGCGATTCGGTCTGGGAGTACAGGCGTGGTGTGCGCAACGGCGTGACTCGCGTGCTCAGGCACGGAACTCGCGTGCCTGGATGCCGCACTCGAGTGTTCCGCCGCTGAGCACGCGAGTTCCGGCTTCGATCACGCGAGTTCCGGCTTCGATCACGACCCGCCCGGACCGAGCCACCGTCCTAAACGGCGCGCGGAACCGCGATCAGCGCTTCCACCTCGACGACCAGTTCCGGTCGGGCCAGTGCCGCGACCACGATCAGCGACTGGGCGGGCCAGTCCGCTTCCGGGTACCAGCGGGTGAAGGTCTCCCGCATCGCGGTGCGGAACCCGGCAAGGTGCTCGGTGCCGGAAAGCATGCTGAACACCTTGACCAGATGTTCCGGTCCGGCGCCCGCGGCTTCGAGAAGCCGTTCGAGGTTGGCGAGCAACGCCCGGGTCTGGGACTCGGCGTCGGGCCCGGCGAGTTCGCCGTCGGGCCCGACGCCGATCTGGCCGGACGCGACGACGAGTTCGTGATCGGCGGGAACGCGGACGAGATGGCTGTACGGGCCGATCGGCGTCGCCACGGTCTCCGGATTCCAGCGCTGGATCATCGGTCCCCTTATCGTCAACGGAAGAATTCGTCACCAAAAATAGCGAAGACCGATGATTCCGCGCCGCGGCGGGAGTCTCACCTCCGGACAACGACGACTGGAGGGACTCCGGATGACGGATTCAGGAACGAAGACCGAGATCTGGCCGCTGATCCACGCCGAGCGGGCGGCGCTGGCGAACGACCTGGCGGAGCTCACCGAGGAGCAGTGGAGAACACCGTCGCTGTGCGCGGGGCTGACGGTGCGTGAAGTGCTCGCGCATGTCACTTCGGCCGCGAGCCTCACCCCTCTGCGGTGGATGGCGGGCGTGATCCGCTGCCGGTGGGATTTCGACAAGCAGGTCGCCATGCGGCTGGCCGAGCAGATGGGGGACGACGGCGCCGAGACGCTGGAGCGGTTCCGCGGCGTCGTCACCAGCACGACGAAACCGCCCTTGCCGAAGAGGGCCATGCTCGGCGAGACGATCGTGCACGGCGAGGACATCCGGCGTCCGCTCGGCATCCGCCGCGATCACCCGATCGACGTCCTCACCACGCTGGCCGAGTACTACCGGGATTCGGACCTGGTGGTGATGGCGAAGGGACGCATCGGCGGGCTGCGGCTGGAAGCCACCGATGGTCCCTTCGCCACCGGGACCGGTCCGCTCGTCTCAGGCCCGACCTTGGCGCTGATCATGGCCATGACCGGACGGGCGGCCCACCTCGCCGAACTCGACGGCGGCGGGGTCCCGATCCTGCGGAAGCGTGTCCTTTCTCAGGACTGAGACTCGAGGGGCAGGCCCGCGCCGGCCCAGTCCTCGATGCCCTCCCGGTACTTGCGGACGTCTGTGTAGCCGAGGGCGGTGAGCCGGTCGGCGACCTGGCCGCTGTTCGGGCAGCCGGGGTTCGAGCAGTAGGTGACGATGGCGGCGCCGCGATCGGGCAGCACGGTCGCGGCGTGCGCGTCGACGTCGGCGAGGACCAGGGGAACGGCGCCGGGCAGATGCTGCTTGGCGTAGTACTCGCCACCCAGTGCGTCGACCACCGTCACGGTCTTCGCGTCGATCGCGGCCTTCAATTCGTCACGGGTGATGAGTGCGGTCATGTCGCTACCTCCAGTTAATCGGACTATAGTCCGGATGTGCCTCACGACCATATCGGACCGCAGTCCGCTTCTGCAACCTCGCTGGAACTCCTGCGCACGCCGCCGCCCAAGGAGCGCGCCGACGCCGCCCGCAACCGGGCCGCGATCCTGGACGCGGCGGCGGCCTTGTTCGCCGAGCACGGCGTCGAAGCGGTGTCGATGGATCAGGTGGCGGCGGCCGCCGGGGTGGGCAAGGGCACGCTCTTCCGCCGCTTCGGTGACAAGGCGGGGCTGGCCGTCGCCCTGCTGGACGCGCGGGAACGCCTGCTCCAGGAGGGAATCCTGCACGGCCCGCCCCCGCTGGGACCCGGCGCGCTGCCGGTCGAACGGCTCGTCGCCTTCGCCGAGGCCTACGTCGACTACGTGCTCGAACACCTGCCGCTGGTGCGGATGTCGGAGACCGCCGTGCCGGGGGCGCGCTACCGCATCGGGGCCTACCGGTTCTGGCACCGGCATGTCGCGCTTCTGCTCGACGGCACGCCCGACCCCGAGCACGCCGCGCACGCCCTGCTGGCCCCGCTCGCGGCCGAGCATCTGACCGCGTTGCTGCCGGAGCTGGGGGAGGACCGCGTCCGCGCCGGGATCGCGCGCCTGTGGCGGCAGGCCGGATCCCAGTAGGGTGTCGGCGAGACCTGGGAGTGTGTCGATGACGGTGGAGAGCGGGAGGTACCGGACGGCCAGGCAGGCCGTGCCGGCGCTGCTCGCCGCCGTGCTGACCGCGCTCGGTCTCTTCCTCGCGCTCCACACGGGCGGTTCCGCTTCGGCGGACGAGCCGCGCGGGGCGGACGCGACGGTCGGCTCCTCGGTCTCCAAGGCCGTCGCGCCGGTGCGCGCCGCGGGCAGGCTCGCCGCCGAACCCGCCCTGCTGGGAGTGCACGGTCACGGTGACCTGCCTCTCTTCGGCACCGTCCCGCACGGGCCGGCGTCCACGACGCTGCTCCGCCTGAGCGAACTCCACGAAGACGTCACCCCGCCCTCGCGCGCGGCGAACCGCCTCGCGCTGGGGGATCGAGCTCCTCCTTTCCCGGCAGCCGTCTGAAGCTGACGGGCGCGCGGTCCGCGCGTGCCCGAACCGGGAAACCCTTGAGGAGAGAACTTCGTGCCGCGCGAAACCGCGCGGCGAGGCATGACCGGGCGAGCCGTCGTCTCGCTGGTCGTCCTCGCCGCGACCGTGTACCTGTTGCTGACCACCGCCCCGCGCCTGGGGCTCGATCTGCGTGGTGGCACGCAGATCGTGCTGGAGACCAAGGATTCGCCCACCGTCACCGCCGACGCCCAGACCACCGACCGGACGCTCGAGGTGCTGCGCCGCCGGGTCGACGCACTGGGTGTCGCCGAGCCGATGCTGGCCCGCTCCGGCGACAACCGGATCATCGTCGAACTGCCCGGCGTGCGGGATCCGCGCGAGGCCGTCGAGGTGATCGGCCGCACCGCGCAACTGTCCTTCCATCCCGTGCTCGCCGCCGGCGCCGCCCCTGGCGATTCCAAGGTCCTCAACGACGAGAGCGGGCAGCCGATCACGCTGGGACCCGCCGCGCTGACCGGTGAAGGCGTCGACGAGGCACTCTCGTCGATCGATTCGCAGGGCGGCGGCGGATGGCTCGTTTCGGTCGACTTCAAAGGGGACGCCGGCCGTGCCTGGGAGCGGCTGACCGGCCAGGCCGCCTGCTCGCCACCCGGCGATCCCGCCCGCCGGGTGGCGATCGCGCTCGACGACAAGGTGATCTCGTCGCCGCAGGTGAGCCCGCAGGTCGCCTGCGGGGTCGGGATCGTCGGCGGGAGCACGCAGATCACCGGGCGGTTCTCACCCGCCGAAGCCAAGGATCTGGCGCTGCTGATCAACGCGGGCGCGCTGCCGACACCGGTCGAGATCATCGAGCAGCGGACCGTCGGGCCCACGCTCGGCGCGGCCGCCATCGACGCCAGTGCCCGTGCCGCCGTGATCGGCCTGGCGCTGACCGCGCTGTTCCTCCTCGCGGTGTATCGCCTGGCCGGGCTGATCGCCGTGGGCGCACTCGTGGCGTACGCCGCCGTGTCCTACGCCGCGCTGCTCGCCGTCGGCGCGACACTGACCTTGCCGGGTCTCGCCGGGTTCGTCCTGGCGATCGGCATGGCCGTCGACGCGACCGTGCTCGTCTTCGAAAGGGCGAGAGAAGAACACTCCGTCAAACACGGAGGTTCCCTGCCGCGGTCGGTCAGCCGCGGGTTCAGCGGGGCTTTGTCGGCGATCGTCGATTCGAACGTGACCACCCTGCTCGCCGCGGGACTGCTGTTCTGGCTGGCGTCCGGGCCGGTACGCGGATTCGGGGTGACGCTGTCCATCGGTGTCGTCGTGGCGTTGTTCATCTCGCTCGTGCTCACGCGTTTGCTGCTGCACCTCACGATGCGGGGCGTGGTCGCGCGCAAACCACGGCTGTCCGGCCTCACCCACGAGGGCCGGGTCCGGCGGTGGGTGAACCGCCGCGATCCCGGGTTCCTCGGGAAGCCCCGGCGCTGGCTGATGGTCGCGGGCGCGGTCGTCATCGCCGCGATCGCGGGACTGTTCGTGGCGGGACCGAACCTCGGCGTCGAGTTCACCGGTGGCAGGGTCATCGAATACAGCACCTCGGCGCCCGCCGACGTCGAGCGGGTCCGGGACGCGGTCTCCGACGCCGGATTCCCCCGCGCCGTCGTGCAGACATCCGGGGAGAAGGACATCTCCGTCCGCACCGAGCCGATCGACGAGGATGCCACCGAACGGATCCGGGCCGCCGTCGCCGGGGTCGCGGGCGACGCCACCGAGATCCGCGACGAGCAGATCGGCCCGAGCCTCGGCGCCGAACTGCGCACCAAGGCGGTGATCGCGCTCGGCCTCGCGGTGCTGGCGCAGCTGATCTACCTGGCGGTGCGGTTCGACTGGCGGCTCGGCGTGGCCACGGTGGCCGCGCTCGCGCAGGACGTCCTGATCATCCTCGGGATCTTCGCCTGGCTGGGCAAGTCCATGGACGGTGTCTTCCTCGCCGCGCTGCTGACGGTGATCGGCTATTCGGTCAACGACTCGGTGGTGGTCTTCGACCGGGTGCGGGAGGTACGGGGGCAACGCCGCAAGGAGCCGTTCTCGCGGGTCGTCGGCACGGCGGTTCTGCAGACGCTGCCGCGGACGATCAACACCGGGATCGGGGTGCTGTTCGTCCTCGGGGCGCTGCTGTTCCTCGGGGACGGGTCGCTGGCCGACTTCGCCCTCGCGCTCCTGCTCGGTCTCGTCGCCGGCACAGTGTCCACAGTGGCCACTGCCGGTCCCGTCGCGATCCTGCTCGACAAGCGGTGGCCAGGAGCCGGACGTCCCGTCCGGAAGGCGTCGCCCGCACGACAGCGGGACGACAACGGCGCGGTGGTGTGATCGACGTTCCTTTGTGGACCGCCGCACTCGGTCCGGCCTCTAAGCTCGTTCCCGGTGGCAGGGGAGTCCACCGGGAACGAGGGGCGGGAGATGATCCAGAGCGTGCTCGTCGGCGCGGTCGTCGTGCTGGCTTGGACGATGACGGCGGCCAGGCTGGAACGGTGGCAGATCACCGCGCCGATGGCGATGGTGGCGGCCGGGCTGGCGATCGGGTTCAGCACCCGCAACGATCTCGGCAACGGGCTCAACACCGAGATCGCGCTCAACGCGGCGGAACTGATCCTCGCGCTGCTGCTGTTCGTGGACGCCACCGCGGTCAAGGGCGGCTATCTCGGCCACGACGCCAAGACCGCGGCGCGGCTGCTGCTGATCGCGCTGCCGCTGACGATCCTGATCGTCATGGGTGTCGGCCTGCTGGCGCTGCCGGGCCTCGGCTGGGCGGCGGTCCTGCTGATCGCCTGCATCGTCGCCCCGACGGATTTCGCCCCGGCGACGTCCGTGGTGCACGACGTCCGGGTGCCCGAACGCGTGCGGCATCTGCTGAACGTCGAGAGCGGCTACAACGACGGCGTCGTCGCCCCGGTGTTCATCTTCGCGCTCACCCTCGCGGGGAGCCACCACCAGGCGGACACGCCGGGCGAGGCGCTGCAGACCGCGATCCCGGCGGCGTTGCTGGCCGTGCTGGCGGGCTCCGTCATCGGTGCGGTGGCCGCGGTGGCGATGAACGTGACGGCCAAGCACGGCTGGTCGACCCGGCATTCCGCGCGGGTCGCGGGCGTCGCCCTGCCGCTGCTGACCTACACCGCCGCCGTCGCGATCGGCGGCAACGGCTTCGTCGCCGCGTTCATCTGCGGGATCGCCTACAAGACCGCGCGGCACCCCGGCGAAGACGAAGTCGGGCTCGCCGAGGACGTCAGTTCGCTGTGCGGGCTGCTCATGTGGTTCGTCTTCGGCAGTACCGCGGTGCTGGTGCTGTCCTTCGGCCTCACGTGGGGCATCGTGCTCGTCAGTGTCGTCGCGCTGACCGTCGCGCGGCTGATCCCGGTGCTGCTCACCTTGCTGCGGACGGACTTCCGGTGGCGGGACCGGATGACCATCGGCCTGCTGGCCCCGCGCGGCGCGGCGTCGATCGTGTTCGGCCTGCTCGCCTTCAACTCACTCGACGGGGACGCGGCGGACGTCGCGTTGAGCGTCATGGCGGTGACCGTGCTGCTGAGCGTCGCCGCGCACGGTTTCGGGGCCTCGGCGTTCCTGAACCGCAAGTCGAAGAGGACGTGACCGGCTAGGACGGTCAGGGTCAACGGCGCCTTCACGTACGGCAAAGGCGTCGCGAAAGCCACTTTCGGGACGTCAGATGTCCCGAAAGTGGCTTTCGCGACACGCCTTGTCGGCGTACATGGGCACGTCTTCGACGATCGTCTTGGACGCCCCGTTCACGTCGAAGATGAGCATTCCCGGCTTGGACGCCGTCGGCGGGATGTTCTTGATACCGCTGATCTTCTCGACGGCGAACGTGTGCTTCTTGTAGTTGAGCCCCTTGACCGCGGCCTTGACCGTGATCGTCCGGCCGCTGAAGCTGATGGAACGACGTCTGGCGTGGATGTGCACGAACCCTCCTCAGGGCGCGGCTCAGTTGCCCGCCGTCTCGACGTCGTCCACGGTCAGATCGTGCGGTGCGGCGCTGTTCCACAACGCCTCCGCCTCGCCGAGGAAGGTCCGGTACGCCGCGCCGTCCGCGGGCTGCAGCACGAACTTCGGCTCACCCGCGGCCTGGTAGGTGTAGTACTCGGCGAACAGTGCCGAGCCGGTGACGATGACTCCCGTGGCGACGGGGTGCGCGACGAGCCGGACCGTGAGGTCGCCGCCGGTCGAGCGTTTCAGCTCGGCCAGCACCCGCAGCGTGTGGAGGACCCGCTCCCGCGCGCTTTCCGGAGACCGCACGGCGTAGTAGCGGGAGGCCGCGGTGCCGATCGCGGGTGAATGCGGGTCGATCAGCACGAACCGGATCTTGGCGCCGGCCCGCAACCGTTCTTCGAGTTTGCCGTAACTGTTGTTCACCAGGGTGTTGCGGGCCATCCCGGTGACCAGGAGTTCGCTCGCGCCTTCGATCGCCTCGGCGAGTGCGGGGCCGAAGTCCTCGCTGAACACCGGACGGCGCGCCCGCGCGACCTGGTCCGTGGGAGACAGCGGCCAGGGCGTGCCGTCCTCCCACAGCCGTTCCGCCTCGTCGGCGAAGTGCCGGTACCAGGGAGCGTCCTTCGGTCCCACTGTGAACACCGGCGCGGCCTCACCGCTCGGCCGGTATTCGTAGTGCTGTACGCAGACCAGTCCCCGTTTGCCGGAGACGTCGAGACAATTGAAACCCGCGGACGGGATCCGCGACGACACCCGGATCTCCAGTCTGCCGCCGGTCCTGCTCTTCAAGGAGGTCAGCTCGTCCAGGGTCGCCAGGATCCGCTGCCGCAGCCGCCCCTGCCCGAGGCTCTGGGAGATGCGGCGATCGGCGATGGCTACGAGCTCTTCGTCGGTCGGATCCAGCACCAGTACCCGGATCCGTCCGCCCGATTCGAGGATCGACCGGATGTCACCGCGCATACCCTGCACGGTCCTGGTCATCGAATGGCCGATCAGCAGGATGTCGAACGCCGCCGCACGCCGGGAGATGAGATCCGCGGGGAACTCCGGTTCGAAGAACGACGCCGGACCGCCTCGGTTGGAGTCGCGGACCTGTTCGGTCAGCCGCCGCGAGCGGATCTGGGAGAAGGCGAGCAGTGCCAGCAGCGCCGTCACCACGGACGAAAGCGTTTTGACGTCCGAGATCCCGGTCGCGCCCAGGACGGTGAACGCCAGTGCGACGGTGCCCAGTACGTACAGATCCAGGTTGTCGTCGGTGATCACGCGCGCCAGCGATCGCCGGATCCGTCCACGCTCCGCCACTGAACCCCCTCGTCGTCGGTTCCGTGGTGACAGTATCGGCCGGAGCCCTGGCGTGTCCTGGATTCCTGACATCGATGGCATCGCCGAACCAAGCGATACGAAGCCATTTGGCTCATTCGTTTGTCTGGTCCAGTCCAGTTATGTCTACTAACGTAGAGGGATGGAGCTGGAACTGCGCCACCTGCGCATCATGTGCGCGATCGCCGAACTCGGGAGTATCACCAAGGCGGCGAACACGCTCGGAATGGCGCAGCCTGCACTGACAGCACAACTGAAGCGCATCGAACGGACCCTCGGCGGAAAGCTGTTCCTGCGCGACCACACGGGCACCCGGCCGACCGCGCTCGGCCTCCTCGTCCTCGACAGGGCGAAGATGGTGCTCCCCGCCGTGTCGTCGCTGCACGACGAGGCGGCGCGGCTCGCCCAGCACGCCGGCACCGGGGAGCCGGTGACCCTGCGGCTCGGCTCGGCGACGGGGCCGATGCTGGGGGCGCTCCTGCAGCGCCTCGGCACCACCCATCCCGACATCCATGTCGCCACGCATACATCGTGGTCGGCCAACAAACTCGCGGACATGACCGCCGAGGGCGCGCTGGACTTCGCCTTCGTCGGCGTCTGCGGTGACGCCGCGCCACCGCCGGAGCCCGGTCTCCGCTGGCGGACGCTCGCGCATCATCCGGTGTTCGTGCTGATGTCGGCGCGGGACGAGCGCGCGCAGCGGCCCGAGGTCGAACTCGGCGCGCTCGCGAACGAACGGTGGTGCGCGACGCCGGGCGACGGATGCTTCGGCGACTGTTTCGCCTCCGCGTGCGCGAGATCGGGGTTCACGCCGCGTTCGTTGTACGAAACCGATGTGCTGACCTGCATCGAGATGGTCGAATCAGGGCACGCGGTGGTGCTGTGCCAGCCGCTGTTCCACGAGATCCCGGGCATCGTCGCGGTCCCGATCGCGGGGAACCCGCTGAGCTGGCGGAATCTCGTCGGCTGGTCGGAGCGGGGGGAGATGGGTCCCTTCGCCGCGGAGATGATCGCCCTGTCCCGCGCGGTGTACGGCGAACTGATCGACCGGCGGCCGACCTACTCGAAGTACCTGGAGTTGAACCCGGGGTACGGCGTGGACTACACGGACGCCGGGATGCGCTGACCTGCGCGGAAGCGGTTGAAAGGTCCAGTCCACTGGGTGGATATGACCTAAATGGTATGTACCATTCGTAGCAGGTGCCTCGTACGGTCTGGACGAGATCTTCTTCCGGAACGCGGTGAGGAAACGCCTGAAATGAACCGAAAGATCGTAGCGGCCGCCGCGGCGGCCCTGACCGGCGCGGGCCTGGTCACGGCCATCGCGCTGACGCCGAGCGCCAGCGCCGGCCAGAACGGGCCTGTGGCCGACCAGGTCCAGTCGGAGATCGTCGCCGCCTTGGCGCGCGACCTGAAGATCAGCCCGGACCAGGCAAGGACCCGCCTCGCCGGCGAGCAGAAGGCGGCTCGCGCCGACAGCGACCTCAAGTCCCGCCTCGGCTCGTCCTACGCCGGATCCTGGCTGGACTCGGCCGGGACCACGCTGACCGTCGCGGTCACCGACGCGGCGCTGGAGGGTGTCGTCCGTGCTGCGGGCGCGACCCCGAAGACGGTCGCGCGGAGTGCCGCGCAGCTCGACGCGGCGAAGCTGTCGTTGGACGCCAAGGGAACCACCGCTCCGAAGACCGTGCCCGGCTGGTACGTCGACGCCACCACGAACTCGATCGTGGTGCTGGCCAACGCCGGTGGCGAGGCGGCCGCGAAATCGTGGGCGACCGCGGCGGGCGTGGGTGCCGACGCGGTGCGGGTCGAGACCAGCGCCGAAAGCCCGGTTCCGCTGATCGACGTCATCGGCGGCAACGCGTACACCTTCGGCTCGGGCCGGTGCTCGATCGGTTTCTCGGTCGAAGGCGGCTTCGTGACCGCGGGACACTGCGGAACCACGGGAACGCGGACCTCGAACCCGAGCGGAAGCGTCGCGGGCTCCAGCTTCCCCGGCAACGACTACGGGTGGGTCCGCGTGGACGCGGGCAACACCCCGCGTCCGCTGGTCAACCGCTACCCGGGCACCGTTCCGGTGGCGGGTTCGCAGGAGGCCGCGATCGGCGCGTCGGTCTGCCGTTCCGGTTCCACGACGGGCTGGCACTGCGGCACCATCCAGCAGAAGAACGCGTCGGTGAATTACCCGCAGGGCACCGTTTCCGGCCTCACCCGGACCAACGCCTGCGCCGAGCCGGGCGACTCCGGTGGTTCGTGGCTCGCGGGCGACCAGGCCCAGGGCGTGACCTCGGGTGGCTCCGGCAACTGCAGCTCGGGCGGCACGTTCTACTTCCAGCCGATCTCGGAGATCCTGAGCGTTTACAACCTGCGCCTGGTGACCTCGGGTTCGAACCCGCCCTCCAGCACGACGCCGACCACCACGACGTCGAACAACCCGCCCGGTGGAACCTGGGCGGCGGGCACCACCTACGCCGTCGGCGCGACGGTGACTTACGGCGGTGCCACCTACCGGGCCCTGCAGGGCCACACCGCACAGGCAGGTTGGGAGCCGCCGAACGTCCCAGCGCTTTGGGCGCGCGCCTGACCGCCTAGCCGTCCGGGCCACACGCAGGGGTGCGCCCGGACCGACCGCCCCCGACGTCGTCCGTGCGTCGGGGGCGGTCCCTCTTTGCGCTGAGGTGGTCGTGAGTGGCGATTCGGGTTATTGAGGGGAAAGGCAACTGTGGCGTGTTGCGAAGCTACTTTCGCGCCGTCAGCTGAAGTGATCGACCCAGGTGGTGGTGAAGGCCTCCTTGCCTACCCTGAGGGTAGGGAAGGGGGCCTTCGCTACGTCGTCGACATGGCCTGGGGCGTGTGTCGCGAAAGCCATTTTCGCGGCGTGTGATGTCCCGAAAGTGGCTTTCGCGACACGATCGAAGGCGGCCATGAGCGGACCGCCCACCGCACCCGACACGTTTGCCTCACCCCTCAATAGAACTCGAATCGCCACTCACGACCGGGTCAGTGCAGGACTTTCAGGCCCACCACACAGGCCACGATCCCCACGATCAGCAGGATCCGGGCCACTGAAACGGTTTCCGCGCCCGACCACATGCCGTACGCGACGGTGAGCGAAGCCCCGATCCCGACCCAGACCGCGTAGGCGGTGCCGACGGGGAGATCCTTCATCGCGTACGCGAGACCCACCATGCTGGCGACCAGCGTCACGCCGAAGATCACCGACGGTACCGGCCGCGACAACCCTTCGGATTTGCCGAGGGCGGTGGCCCACACGGCTTCCAGCACACCCGAAACGATCAGGACAAGCCACGACATGACGCGCTCCCAGAGTGCCGTCTTGTCGCTGGCCGGGTACGGCACCCACTCGTCCGGGGACCTCGATCACGAGGTTCCGCGACCAGGATGGCACACCGCCGCGCGGAGCGCCCGCGGGTTTGACGAGGGTCACCACCCGGACGCGCCACTGTGGACGGTCAGGTCAGCACCTTGGGCGCCGACCAGGCGAGCAAACCCAGCTCCAGCACCGAGAATCCGATCAGCGCCCATGCACTCGGCAGCCAGACCAGCGCGATTCCGACGAGAAGGACGGGCAGGACCAGCCCGGCGTAGGCGGCCAGGAACAGGGCCGCGAGAACCTCGCCGCGCACCGGTGGCTCGGCGAGGGCGGCGACGGTGGCCACCGACGCGCGGAAGCCCAGCCCGACGCCGGCGCCCGCCACGAACCCGCCCGCGAGGAAGAGCCACAGCTGGGACGAGGTGACCGCGACCGGCAAGGCCACCAGACCGGCCACCATCAGCCCGAGGCCGAGCCGTAGCTGGGTGTTCCTGGCCAGTCCGGCGAAGACCACCTGCGCGCCGGCGGCCGCGAGGAATACGGAGAACGACGCGAGACCAGCGAGCATCCGCGAACTCTCGTGCATGCCCTGCGCCAGCAACGTCGGCGTCAGTGCCATGAACAACCCGGTGATCGCGAAGGCTGCGAAGGCGCCGATCGCCGCGCCGAAGAAGGCAGGTCGCGCGCTCGACGGCAGTGAGACGCGCTGCGGCCGGTACGCAGGTCGCTCTTCGGCGCGCTCCACCGTCTCCGGCACCAGCGCGACGGCGATCGCGGCGGCGAGCAACAGAACCAGGAAGAACACGAACGGCGTGGTGAGCGGCTCGGCCGAATAGCTCGCGAACACGCCGCCGAACAACGGCCCGAGCGCCAGCCCGCCCATGTTGACCACGGTCGCGATCAGCCCAGCGCGGCCGTGGTCCTCGCGCGGGCGGGCGACAGCGCGCAGTTCGGACAGGTGCGCGGTGGCGGTCGCGGTCAGCGCGCCGATCCCCGCCCCGCCGACGAGCCTGGCCAGGATCAGGCCGGGAACGTCCGGCCACGCCAGGAAAAGCGTCGCGGAAAGCGCCTGGGTCAAGGTCGCGGCGAGGATCACCCGCCGCCGTCCCAGCCAGTCGCTGACATGGCCGGCGAGGTAGAGGCTGCCCATCACGCCGACCGCGTAGGCGGCGAAGACGATGGTGACGACGTAGGTCGGGAAGCCGTCACGTTGCTGGTAGAGCACGTAGAGCGGGGTGGGAACGGTGGAGAAGGCAAGTGAGGCGGCATAGGCGGCCGCGACGACCCAGAAACCGCGGCCGTGGCTGATCCGCCGGAGCGCGGGGCGAGGGAGGGCGACGCTGTTCAGCATGCCTCCACTGTGAATCGCCGGATCATCCAAGTCCAACGAACAATACTGGTCACAGTTATCGGTGAATGCGATAATCCGCGACCGTGGAGACCCGTCAGCTCGAATGTTTCGTCGCCGTCGCCGAGGAACTCAGTTTCACGCGCGCGGCCCGGCGCCTGTACGCGGTGCAGTCCACCGTCTCAGCGACGATTCAGGCGCTCGAAAGCGAACTGGGCGTCAAGCTGTTCGACCGTTCGACACGGCGGGTCGCGCTCTCTCCGGCGGGCAAGGTGTTCCTTCCCGAGGCCAAGGCCGCGCTGGAGGCGGTCGAAAGGGCACGCGAGGTGGTCGCCGACGCCTCCGCCGGCCTGCGCGGCAGCCTCCGTATCGGCACTTTGACCAGCGTCGGGGACCTCGACCTGCCCGATCTGCTCGGCGCGTTCCATCGGCGTTACCCGCTGGTCGACCTGCACGTTTCGGTGTCGATCACCGGGTCCACCGGGCTGGCCGAGGACCTGCGCCATGGCAGGCTCGACATCGCCCTGCTCGGCCTGCCCGAATCCGACCTCGCCGGGCTCGACACCAAAATGCTCGGCTCGGCGCCGTTCGTCGTCGTGCTTCCCGACGCTCACCCGTTGTGCGACCGGCGGTCGCTGACCTTGGCGGACCTCGCGGACGAGTCGTTCGTGGACAATCCGCGCGGCTTCGGCAACCGGGTCGCCCTGGATCGCGCCTTCGAGGCGCTCGGGACGCCGAGACGGGTCGTCGTCGAGGTCGCCGACCTGCGCGCCGTGCCCGCCTATGTGGCGGCGGGGCTCGGTGTCGCCGTCGTTCCCGATCTTCGCCTGCTGGCAGGGGTCCGGACGATCCCGCTCGACGAACCGGGGCTCGCCTGGCCGCTGACCATCGCCACCAGGGGAGAGCGGCCGCCCGGCCGGGTCGCCCGGCTGTTGCTCGACCTGATCGACGAAGAGGAGTTCTCCCTCGTGCTCCCGGCCCGGCCCTGAGTTCAGCCCGTCAGCAACGTGCGGGTCGTCCTGGCGACCAGGTCGACGGTGCGCGGCGGTGGCGCCTCGCCGCGGTCGAGGTGCCGCCTCACCGCCGCGTAGGGAAGGTCGACGAGGGCCAGCATCAGTTCGTCGGTGCTCCGGCCGGTCAACGGGCGCAGCCGCCGCAGGACCCTGGTGATCGCCGCATCGAGGCGGCGGTTGGCGTCGTCGACGCGAGCGCGATCTTCGGCGCTCCAGTCGTCGACGCCGAGCGCTCTGTCGCCACCGTAGAGCAGCTTCCCCTCGGCGGGATGGGCTCGGCACCAGTGGACGACCTGTGCGGCCGCCTCGATGGCGGCTTCGGTGACCGGTTCCCGTTCGAGTGCTTCGAGGTAGCCCTGCTGGAAGCGGCTCACCGTGCGGAGCCAGACGGCGGCGAGCAGCGCCGGTCGTCCGGGGAAGCGGTGGTAGATCGACCCGCTCGGCGCGCCGACCTCGCGGGCGACGGCCGACATGGTCACCCCGGCGACCCCTTCGGTGGCGAAGATCCGCACGGCGGCGTCGAGGAAGTCGTCGGCGGTGTGCCGCGGTGGCCGTCCCATTTTCAGAGACTATCCTCTACTATGGTTTTAGGGGAAGATCTCTAGAACTGGGAGGTGCGATGCGCGTGTGGAACAGGCATCACCGGATCGTCGACGTGGCACAGGAGCGTGCCGGCGCGCTGATCGACACTCTGTCCACGGACGGAGACAGGCTCTGGCCCGTCGACACGTGGCCGCCGTTGCGGTTCGACCGGCCACTCGGGGTGGGGGCCGACGGCGGCCACGGACCGGTGCGGTACCACGTGGAGTCCTACGATCCCGGAAGGTCCGTGCGGTTCAGGTTCAGCGCGCCCCGCGGCTTCGACGGGTTCCACGAATTCACCCTGCGTGCGACGGAAACGGGGGAGACCGAACTCGCGCACCTCATGGTGCTGCGGCTTCGGCACCCGGCTTGGTTCACCTATCCGCTGCTGTGGCGGCCGATGCACGACGCGCTGCTGGAAGACTGTCTCGACCGTGCCGAACGTGAACTCACCGGCACGGTCGCGAAGCCCGCGCGATGGAGCCTTTACGTCCGGCTCTTGCGGAGCCTGATCTCCGGCAAGAGGCCCTTTCGCTTGAGTGCGACCAAAGTGCCGCCGACGAGCACGACGGCGATCAAGTAACCGAGCGCCAAGGACACGGCGCCGCCGTTCGCGGGTGGGAGCAGAACACCGAACACCGCGCTGACGACGGCGAGGAGCCGGCGGCCGCGGTCGGTCGTCAGGCTCACGGCCAGCAGGGCGACCGTCCACAAGAGATACCAGGGCTGGACGACCGGCCCGAGGACCAGCATCGCGGCGAAGGTCAGCCCCGCGGCGTAGAGCGGGTGCAGCTTCTCACGGTAGGTGAGCCACAACAGCCTGGCGCCCACGACGAGCCCGAGGATCGCGCCGATCAGGGAGAACACCTTGATCGCGCCGTCGGTCAGGTCGGCCTCGAAGATCTTGCCCAGCCCGCCGACGAGGAAGCCGAGTTCGTTGGTGGGGGCCATCCAGCTGTGGACCTGGCCGGAAACCCCGGACAGCACGCGCACCCAGCCGAAGCCGAGCCCGCTGCCGAGTGAGATCGCCACCGTGACGGCGGCGAATCCGGCGGGCAGCCCGAGCGCCACCGCCGCCCGGCCGGCGGGAGTGGCCCGGCGGAACAGATCGACGCCGACGAACAGCAAGCCGGCGACGGCCACGATCTTGATGTTCGCGGCGGCGCTCACCGCGATCACCCCGGCCGCGATCAGTGCGGGCCGGGCCACGCCGGTCTTCGCCGCGCCCATGAGGACGAGTTCCAGCCCGGCGACCATCAGGCCGACCATGAGCCCGTCGTTGTGGACACCCGCCACGACGTGCCACAGCACGAGCGGGTTGAGCAGCGCCAGCCACAGCGCGATCGACGGCGAGACCCCGACACGGCGGGCGAGCCGGGGGAGCGCCCACGCCATCAGCACGATTCCGATCAGCCCGAGCAGCCGGTGCAGCAGCACCGTCGGCACGAAGGCGTCCCCGGCGACGTGGGCGATCGTGCGGGCCAGCGCGACGAACGCGGGACCGTAGGGTGCGGGCGTGTCCCGCCAGTAGTGGCTGACCGCCATCGTCACCGGCGAATCGGCGCCGAGTGCCTCGGCGGGCCCCACGAGATAGGTGTCGAATCCCTTGGCCGCGATCAGGCCCTGTGCCAGATAGCTGTTGATGTCGCCGCTGAACAGCGGGCGCGCGACCAGCAGCGGCGCGCACCACGACACCGCGATCCAGTGCAGCCGCCGCTCGGGCAGCCCTGCGGCGAGCCGTCCGATGCCGAGCCAGGAGAGTACGAGGGTGGCCATCCCGGCGACGCCCAGCGCCACCACCAGCACCGAGGGGAGGCCGATCCCGGACGTGACCAGCACCAGCACGGCGATTCCGAGGAAACCCGCCCAGTGCAACGCCGAGATGTTCAGCCCGGTCTTCTCCGGCGCGGGCAAGACGTTCTGCATGCGGCCAAACTACTCCAAGTGCGGAATCCGGTTCCGCCGATCGCACGGTAAACCGGCATGGACGCTTCGGGGCCGCGTCCGCCGGGTACTCCACGCCGTGGAGAGGCGGTGGTGAGCGTGAAGAAGCGCTGGGTGCGTCTCGGGGCGTTCGCGCTGGTCGGGCTCCTGATCGTCGCGGCGGCACTGCGGATCACCGGGCTGCTGCCGAAGCTCGATCCGTTCGGGACGTCCACTGTGGACCGTTCGCAACCCGCGGTGCTCCAGGCGGTCCGGGATCTGAGCCGGTATCACGCGGCGGCCGGTGACTACCAGGTCGTCGTCGACATCGAGAAGGACGTCGAGTGGGTGCCCGCGAGCATCGCCGGGGAACGTACCCTGTTCGTCGCGGCGGGCTCTGTCGACGCGTACGTCGATTTCGGCCCGCTGGTGGAGTATTCGCTGACCGTGTCCGAGGACCGGCGGTCGGTCGAGGTGCGGCTGCCCGAGCCGAAGCTCGCGAAACCCACCTTGGACCACGAACGCAGCTACGTCTTCGGTCAGGAGCGCGGCTTGATCGACCGGCTCGGCGCGCTGGTTTCCGCGCAGGACCAGCGGCCGTTCTACCTCGCCGCGGAGAAACGCATCGGTGAGGCCGCGCAACACTCCGGCCTGCTCGAACGCGCCAAGGCCAACACGAAGGTGATGCTCACGCGGCTACTGCGGGCGCTGGGCTTCCAGGTCACCTTCGCGGCGGAACCGGCCACCTGACCCCGTTCGCCCGCTTTGTCCGGTGTTTCGGCTGGTGAGCGAGGTGGTACGGCTTCCACATGAACGCAAACCCGGTGCCGGAGCGGATCGCGGAAGTCTGGGGAGAACGGACGCCCTACCGGCGTGGGGACACTTGGCCCCGCAGAACGGACTCGCATCTGGAAGCAGGTGTCGGGGAATCCGATGTGGACCGATGGGTCCAGTCGGCCTGCGTGTTGTGCAGCAACGGATGCGCGTGCGACATCGCGGTGAAGGACGGCCGGATGGTCGGTGTCCGCGGCCGCGAGACCGACCTCGTCAACCACGGCAGGATGGGTCCCAAGGGCCTCTACGGATCGTGGCAGTGGAACGGCAAGGACCGGCTGACCCGGCCGTTGATCCGTCGCGACGGTGAACTGGTGGAAGCCGGTTGGGATACCGCGATGGACCTGATCGTGCGGCGCTCCACGGAACTGCTGGACGAGGCCGGGCCGTTGTCGCACGGGTTCTACACCAGCGGCCAGCTGTTCCTGGAGGAGTACTACACGCTCGGCGTCATCGGCAAAGCCGGCCTCGGCACACCGCATATGGACGGCAACACCCGGCTGTGCACGGCGACCTCCGCCGCCGCGATGAAGGAGAGTTTCGGTTCCGACGGCCAGCCCGGGACGTACGCCGACATCGACCACTGCGACGCGCTCTTCCTGTTCGGCCACAACATGGCCGAGACGCAGACGGTGTTGTGGAGCCGTGTCCTCGACCGGCTCGCCGGGCCGGAGCCGCCCGTGGTCGTCGTGGTCGATCCGAGGCGGACGAAGGTCGCCGAGGCGGCGGTGGAATCCGGTGGTCTCCACCTCGCCCCACTGCCCGGCGCCAACCAGGCACTGATGAACGGCCTGGTCCGCGAGCTGATCGTGAACGAACGGGTCGACGAGGACTACGTTTCCGCGCACACCCTCGGTTTCCCCGAACTCGAAAAGACCGTCGAGCCGTACACCCCCGGTCACGTCGGCGAGATCTGCGGGATCGACCCGGACGCGCTGGTGCGGGCCGCGAAGATCTTCGGCACGGCCGAGCGGGTGCTGTCGACCGTGCTGCAGGGCTTCTATCAGTCGCATCAGGCGACGGCGGCGGCCTGCCAGGTCAACAACCTGCATCTGCTGCGGGGGATGATCGGCAGGCCGGGCGGCGGCGTGCTGCAGATGAACGGCCAGCCCACCGCGCAGAACACGCGCGAATGCGGCGCCGACGGCGACCTTCCCGGGTTCCGCAACTGGGAGAATCCCGGGCACGTCCGGCAGCTGGCCGAGCTGTGGAACGTCGATCCGATGACCATCCCGCACTGGTCGCCGCCGACGCACGCCATGCAGATCTGGCGGTACGCGGAGCAGGGTTCGATCCGGTTCCTCTGGATCTCGGCCACCAATCCGGCCGTCTCCATGCCGGAATTGCCGCGTATCCGGGAGATCCTCGGCAAGGAGGACCTGTTCGTCGTGGTGCAGGACGGTTTCCGGACCGAGACGGCCGAGTTCGCCGACGTCGTGCTCCCCGCCGCGTTCTGGGGCGAGAAACAGGGGACCTTCACCAACGCCAACCGGACGGTGCATCTTTCGGAGAAGGCGGTCGACCCGCCCGGGGAGGCCCGCGCCGATCTGGACATCTTCCTCGACTACGCGCGGCGGATGGACTTCCGCGATCGTGACGGCGACCCGCTGATCGCTGGCGGACCCCCGAGGAGGCCTTTCGCGCCTGGCAGGAGTGCAGCCGGGGCCGGTTGTGCGACTACAGCGGGCTGTCGTACGGCAAACTCCGCGGCGGCAGCGGGATCCAATGGCCTTGCGGCCAAGAGCACCCGGACGGGATCGAACGGCTCTACGCGGACGGCGTGTTCACCACGAAGACGGACGCGTGCGAGGACTACGGCCACGACCTGCTCACCGGCGGGATGGTATCGGCTCAGGAACACAAAGCCTTGCGCCCGGACGGGCGCGCTTTCCTCAAGGCCGCCGAATACACGCCTCCGCCGGAGGAACCCGGCCAGCGATATCCGTTCGTCTGCACGACCGGGCGCACGGTGTACCACTTCCACACCCGCACCAAGACCGGACGCGCCCCGAAACTCCGGCGGGCCGCACCGGAGCCCTGGGCGGAACTCGCCGCGGCCGACGCCGCCGTACTCGGGGTCACGGACGGAGATCTCGTCCGGGTCGAGTCGGCGAGGGGCGGTGTCGAGGTGCCGGCGCGGATCGGCCGGGTCCGTCCCGGCGTCGTGTTCCTGCCGTTCCACTACGGCTATTGGGACACCGGCGGTGAAGATCGTCCGCGCGCCGCCAACGAGCTGACCATGACCGAATGGGATCCGGTGTCCAAACAGCCGTTGTTCAAGATCGGTGCCGTCCGCCTCCGCAAGGTGGAGGGCTGACTCATGCATCTCGCCACCTATCTGGGGCTTCTGCACAGCTCGCTGACCACGCTCGCCGACGCCTTCCGGCAGGTCGGCCGAGGCCACGGTGAGGAACCCGACGTCCGGCAGACGTGCCTGCTGCTCGCCGGGCGGATCGACCGGCAGACCGAGGCGCTCGCCCCGATCGTCGAGCGCTACGGCGAAGACGGCGAGCAGGAGCCCGAGCGGCTCCACGCCGCGGGCCTGGAAGGCACCCGCGGCGGCGGCGTCGGCCTGCTCCGGGACCTGCAAGACCTCTACGCCCTGTCTTCGTTCACCGACATCACCTGGACGGTGGTCGGTCAGGCGGCGCAGGGTCTCCGAGACCGGGAGCTGCTCGATCTGGTCGAGAATCACGAACAGGAGACCGCGCGGCAACTGACCTGGCTTCGTACGCGGATGAAGCAAAGCGCACCCCAGGCACTCATCGCCGCACACTGATTCCGCGTCCGTGCGGTGCTTACCCCGCCGGTCTTGACCGGACGGGCTCGTGCTGGTGGGCTGGCGAAGTCGACTGGGAGGCGCGATGGTGACGAAGCCGAGGGACAGCCTGACCTACAGCGAACCGATCGCGACCGGGGAGGTCACGATCGACACCGCCCCCGAGCAGGTGTACCGGCTCGTCAGCGATCCGGTCTCGATGTCGGAGTGCACCGAAGAGCTCCGCAAGGCACGCTGGATCCGCGGCGCGACCGAGGCGCGCGTCGGGAACTGGTTCGCCGGCAGCAACCGCAACGGATGGCGGCGCTGGGTGACCCACGCCGAGATCACCGAGGCCGAACCCGGCCGCCGGTTCGCCTACCGGGTGCGGACCCCGTTCTTCGTGCCGATTTCCCGGTGGGAGTACGAAATCGTCCCGGAAGGCGACGGCACCCGGCTCGCCGTGGCGAACTGGTTGCTCGTGCCGCCGTGGTTCGTCCCGTTCGCCATCCTCATCACCGGCGAGCCCGATCGGGCCGGGACCAACCGGGCCAACATCGCCGCCACGCTGGAGCGGGTGAAGGCCCGGCTCGAGGGCCGTGAGTGGCACCGCTAGCGGGTCGTGAGTGGCGATTCGGGTTCTATAGGGGGTAAGGCAAACGTGGCGTGCCGGAGTTGGCGGCAGGAGCGGGGCTCGCCGAAGGGACACCTTCCTGACTGTCCATAAGGGACTTTTTCCGCGGTGGCAGTGCCCGAGTTGAGTGATTTGTGCGGTTTGGAGAGGGGGTCGTGAGTGGCGTTTCGGGTTAGAACCCTACTTGCCACTCACGACCACGGTGACCCAGTCGGTACCGGTGCGCCGGCCTCACCCGTTCTCGAAGTTCTGCATCCCCCGGTGCTCCAGTTTGCGCATCACCGGGCCGGACAGCAGCCCGTGCACGAGCACCGAAACCGCGATCGTCAGCGCAGTGACCCGCCACAGCGAGTCGGCCATCGGGAAATCGCCGTGCCCCAGCGCGTAGGCGAGGTAGTAGAGACTGCCGATCCCGCGGATACCGAAGAACGCGATCGCCACCGCGGCCGGTCGGGTGGTGGAGTCGCCGCCGAGCAGGGCGAGGCCGCCGAACAACGGGCGGACGATGCCCACGGCCGCGACCGCCACCAGGACTTCGACGAGTTTCAGCCCGTCCAGTAGCCCGTCGCCCAGTGCGACGCCGAGACCAAGCAAGGCCAGCGCGACGAAGAGCCGTTCCAGCTGATCGCCGAATTCGTGCAGCACCTCGTGATACTCGTGCGAACGCTCGCTGGCGCGGATGGTCGCGGCCGCGGTGAACACCGCGACGAAGCCGATGCCGCCCAGCCATTCGCAGAGCGCGAAGGGGAGAAACGCGATGGCCAGCACTACCAGCCCGTCGGAGTATTCGCCCAGGCGCAGCCTGTCGTGCCGCACCCGGAACATCAGCCAGGACAACAGTCGGCCACAGGCGAAGCCGACCAGCACGGCGACCGCGAGCGGAATCACGACCTCGGTCAGCAGCCAGGGCACGGGGGACGTACTCGCCGTTCCGGCCAGCACGAGGGCCAGCAGCACGAACGGCATCGCCAGTCCGTCGTTCAGCCCGGCTTCCGAGGTCAGGGTGAACCTGATTTCGTTGTCCGAGCCCCGGCCGTCGTCGGTATGCGGGGCGGGCACCTGGACGTCGCTCGCCAGCACCGGGTCGGTCGGCGACAGCACGGCGCCCAGCAGCAGCGCGGCGGCGGGGGACAGGGCGAGCGCCCACCAGCCGAGCAGGGCGACCGCGCAGACCGACAGCGGAAGCGTGATCGCCAGCAGCCGCCAGGTCGAGTTCCACGACCGCCAGCCGAACGGCCGGTCGGATTTCAACCACGCGCCGACCAGTGACACCAGCACGCCGAGCTCGGTGATCACTTCGACCGCGCCCACCTGCGACCGTGGGTCGAGCACCCCCTGGCCATAGGGGTGTCCGAACGGGAGCAGCCCGAAAACGAGCCCGCCGACCAGGAGGACCAACGGCATCGAAAGCGCGCGTTCGTGCAACAGGTTCGGCAGCACGGCGGCACACAGCGCCAGAACGCCTGCCCCGGCGAGCAAGATCTCCATTCGCGCGGAGTACCCGGCCTGCTCCTCCGGCAACCGGGCGGGGTTCAGCCGCCCACTTCAAGTCCTTTGTGGACTGTCAGGGTGACGCCCGCGGCCAGCCGGTACGGCCGGGTGTCCACAATGGCGCCGAGCAGCCGTCGCAGCCGGGAGACCTCGGCGCGGACGGTGACGAGGTGTTCGGCGTCGCCGTAGAGCGCCCGGCTGAGCGCCTCGGCCGAAAGCCCGGACAGGCCCGCCGTGTTGAGGTGTACCAGGATCTCCGCGTGCCGGGGCGTCACCGTGCGGACCCAGCCGACGTCGCCCGACGCCATCCGCAGCATCGGCGCGTGGCCGAGTTCGAGGTCCAGCCGGACGCGGCGCGCGGTGTCGGCAGGGCGGACGAGCCAGCCTTCGGCCAGCCGTTCGGGCAGGCAGGCGCCGAGTCCCGGCACGGCGAGGATCTGTCCTTCCGCCGGCGCGGCGATCCGCGCGCCGGAGGCGACGCCGGCGGAGTGGGCCACCCAGCCGTCGTCGTCCACCAGCAGTACCGGGCCGCCGACGCCGGTCACCACCGGTTCGGCGGTCCGGCGCAACCGGTCGAGACCCTGCTGATGGTGCCGCCAGAGTTCGGATTCGACCAGGCGCCGCCCGGTCTCCACCAACGCGCCGATCGCCGGGTGCAGCGTCAGCGCGGGACCGCTGACGTCGATCACGCCGAGGAGTTCGCCGGTGCGCGGATCGTGCACCGGCGAGGCGGTGCAGTACCAGGGATGCTGGCCCTGTTCGAAGTGTTCACCGGCGAGCAGTTCCACGGGCGAGGCCTCGGCGAGCGCGGTGCCGATCGCGTTGGTGCCGACCCTGCTCTCGGTCCAGACGGCACCTTCGGTGAAGCCCAAGGTGTCGGCCCGGCGCCGTACGGCGGGCGATCCCACCCTCCAGAGGATGATCCCCTCGGCGTCTGTCACCACCAGAAGCATGTTCGCGGTGTCGGCCGTCGCGCCGACCACCTGTCCGAGGTCTTCCACCACCAGCCGCAGCGGGGAGGCGCGGCGACGGCGGCCGACCTCGTCGAGCGGCACCGAATCCCGGGTGTTCACCCCGTCGGCGGCGAGCCCGAGGCTCAGCATCCGTGACCACGACCGCGACACCAGCGGCCGCGGCCGGACCCGCGGACGGCCGCCGCCGATCACGGCTTCGTGCATGCGGATCAGGTCCCGGGCGTGCATCGGCAGGTCGACGCCGGGCGGGACCGAGCTGTACAAGCTCACCGGCCACCTCCGCACCATCGCGTCGATTGACCAGCATAGGACCGCCCGCCGAGGCGCGCCAAGAAGCCGGAGGTGCAACACGCTGCAACCTTTGCCGCCGTACTCGCCCGAGGCGTGTGATCGGGGTAACAGCCGAACGCCGAAGTTCAGGAGTGGCCATGACACAGACGGTGGACCGGATCGAGGCGACGGGCTCGCCGCAGGCTCGGGTGGACGCCTGGCTGAGCCGGTTCGAATCGGCCCTCGCCGCCCGCGACGTCGAAGCCGTCGCCGCGCTTTTCGCCATCGACAGTTACTGGCGTGACCTGGTCGCCTTCACCTGGACGATCAAGACGGTCGAAGGCCGTGACGCGGTGGCCGGAATGCTCGGCGCGTGCCTCGACCGGATCGACCCGTCCGGGTTTCGTACGACCGAGACGCCGACCGAAGCCGACGGCGTGACCGAAGCGTGGCTCGAATTCGAAACCGCGACCGGACGCGGGAAGGGGCACTTGAGGCTGAAGGACGAGGGCGCCTGGACGCTGCTGACGAGTCTGCGCGAGCTCAAAGGTTTCGAGGAACGTCGCAACGAGCAGCGGCCGAAGGGTGTCGAGCACGGCGTCGTACGCGGCCGGAAGTCCTGGTCCGAGAAGCGCCAGGAGGAACTGACCCGGCTCGGCTACGAGCAGCAGCCGTACGTCGTCGTCATCGGCGGCGGCCAGGGCGGGATCGCGCTCGGCGCCAGGCTGCGGCAGCTCGACGTGCCAACGCTGGTCATGGAGCGCAACGAGCGGCCGGGCGATTCATGGCGCAAGCGGTACAAGAACCTCTGCCTGCACGACCCGGTCTGGTACGACCACCTGCCGTACCTGCCGTTCCCGGACAACTGGCCGGTGTTCGCGCCCAAGGACAAGATCGCCGACTGGCTCGAGATGTACACGCGGCTCATGGAAGTGCCGTACTGGACCGGCACCGAGGTCACCTCGGCGTCCTGGGACGAGGAACAGCGGCAGTGGCTCGTGACCGTGGTCCGCGAGGGCGAGGAACTGGTGCTCACGCCACGGCACGTCGTGTTCGCGACCGGAATGTCGGGCAAGCCGAATCTCCCGTCGTTCCCCGGGATGGACGTGTTCGAGGGCGATCAGCATCATTCGTCCCAGCACCCCGGCCCGGATTCCTACACGGGCAAGCAGGCCGTCGTGGTCGGCTCCAACAACTCCGCGCACGACATCTGCGCGGCACTGTGGGAACACGGCGCGGACGTCACCATGGTGCAGCGGTCCTCCACGCATGTGGTTAAGTCGGATTCGTTGATGGAGCTGGGACTCGGCGACCTGTACTCGGAACGCGCGGTGCGGTCGGGGATCACCACCGACAAGGCGGACATGATCTTCGCGTCGATCCCGTACCGGATCATGCCGCAGTTCCAGATCCCGGTGTACGACGCGATCCGTGAGCGGGACAAGGACTTCTACGCGCGGCTGGAAGCGGCCGGGTTCCAGCACGACTGGGGCGACGACGGATCCGGCCTGTTCCTGAAGTACCTGCGCCGCGGCTCCGGCTACTACATCGACGTCGGCGCGTCGGAACTGGTCGCCGACGGGAAGATCAAACTGGCACACGGACAGGTCGACCATCTGACCCGTGACGCGGTGGTGCTGGCCGACGGCACGGAACTGAAGGCGGACCTCGTCGTCTACGCCACCGGCTACGGCTCGATGAACGGCTGGGTCGCCGACCTGGTCGGGCAGGAGACCGCGGACCTCGTCGGCAAGTGCTGGGGTCTGGGCTCCGGGACCACGAAGGACCCCGGGCCGTGGGAGGGGGAGCAGCGCAACATGTGGAAGCCCACGCAGAAGGAAGGCCTGTGGTTCCACGGCGGGAATCTGCATCAGTCGCGCCATTACTCGCTTTACCTCGCGCTGCAACTGAAAGCGCGTTACGAGGGCATCCCGACACCGGTGTACGGCCTCCAGGAGGTGCACCACAAGGCGTGAGGAGCATCGAAGCTTCGGTAACCGGGATGCCGGGCGGTCCCGGTACCGGAGGGCACCGCCTCCGGATCCCGGGCGGTAGGCGACGTCGGGCACCGTCCCCAGACCCTGGGCGGTTCCCGGCGTCGTATCCGTGTTCAGCCGATCCGGGCCGCCTTCGCGTAGCGGCGGGCCAGAACGGCGAAGGCGTCCTGGAGTTCGGGAGGCCCGACGACCTCGATGTCGGCGTCGAAGCGGCCGATACGCGCCGCGAGCCCGGCCCACGACCACGACCCCAGCAGCAGACGGCACCGATCCGGCCCGAGTTCTTCGACGACACCGTCGCGGACGTAGTGGGACACGGTGGCCGCGGGAAGATCGAGGACGACTTCGCCGCGGCACGGCCACTCGCCGGACTCGGACGCACCACGGAAGCGGCTCGCGACGAAGGTGGCGACATCGGGGACCGGGAGTTCACGTGGTGTGAACCGCGGGCCGGTCGGGGTGCGCGGTGAGATCCGGTCAGCCCGGAAGGTGCGCCAGTCCGCGCGATCCAGATCCCACGCGACGAGATACCAGCGGCCATGCCAGGTGACGAGGTGATGCGGTTCCGCCCGGCGCGGCGCGTCCGCGTAGTCGAACCGCAGGACCTCGCGGGCGTGCACGGCCGCGCCGAGCGCGAGCAGGACGTCGCCGTCGACGCGGGGGCTCGACCGGCTCGCGGGCGATTCGACGGCCGTGACCCGCAGGGTGTCGATCCGGCGCCGCAGCCGGGAGGGCATCACCTGCCGGACGGTGTGCAGTGCCCGCATCGCCGCTTCCTCGATCCCCGCGCCGCTGGTGGTGGCGATCTGGAGCGCGACGGCCAGCGCGACCGCCTGATCGTCGTCGAACAGGAGCGGCGGCAGTTCGGACCCGGCGTCGAGCCGGTACCCGCCGTCGGGGCCTTTGATGGTCGCGATGGGGTAGCCGAGTTCGCGCAACCTGTCGACGTCGCGCCGTACGGTGCGCGGGCTGATGTCCAGCCGCTCGGCCAGTAGCGCTCCCGGCCAGTCACGGCGGGCCTGCAGCAACGACAGCATCGAGAGCAGGCGCGCGGAGGTTTTCGGCATGTTTCCATGATGCCCCGAGAAGCGGCCACAACCTGTCCTCTACCCCTGAGAGAGTCGTCATGTGCCAGAAAACGACAACTCGGAGGGCCCGATGACCGCCACCATCCTCGACGCCGAGCGCGCCGACCTGCTCGAAGCCCTCGACACCGTTCGCGCCGCCCTGACCGCCACCGTCCAGGGGCTCACGGACGAGCAGCTCGACGCGCATCCGACGATCAGCGAACTGAGCCTCGGCGGCCTGATCAAACACGTCGCTTCGATCGAGGAGATGTGGCTGCGCTTCGCGGTCGACGGCCCGTCCGCGATGACCTACGACCTGCCGGAAGGCGTCACCTGGGCCGACCTCGGCGCCGGTACCGCCCGCGAGTTCCCGCAGTGGGCGATCGACCACCGGAACAACTTCAGGATGCTGCCCGGCGACACGCTCGCGGGAATCCTCGCGCGCTACGAGCAGGTGGCCGCGCGGACGAGGGAGATCGTCTCGTCGATCCCGGATCTTTCCGCGACCCACCCGCTGCCGGAGGCGCCCTGGAACCCGCCGGGCGCGGTGCGCAGCGTGCGCCGCGTGCTGACGCACGTCATCGCCGAGACCGCGCAACACGCCGGCCACGCCGACATCCTGCGGGAGAGCATCGACGGCCAGAAGTCGACCTGACTCTCGTGGCCGGGTTTTCTTGAGGGGATAAGGCAAAGGTGAGCATGGGCCTCACCAAAGCCACGGCGGCGTAGTGAAGGCCTCCTTTCCTACCTTCAGAGTAGGGAAGGAGGCCTTCGCTACCGTCTGGGCCGGCCACTTTCGCAACCCCGTCTCCTTGCCCAACCCCTCGAGATGACCGGCCTTCATGTACTTGTGGCGAGCAACCTCGCCACTCACGAGGGGGCATAGCTCGCTCACAGCTTCCTGCCGTAGGGTCCCCGCCCGTCGGTGGCCGGTGATCTTGGTGGTGGTTGTGTGCGGGAGACGGAGCGGCGGTTCCGCCCGGAAATCCAGGGGCTGCGGGCACTCGCGTGTGTTCTGGTGGTCGTCTATCACGTGTGGCTCGGCCGGATCTCCGGTGGCGTCGACGCGTTCTTCCTGATCTCCGGGTTCCTTGTCACCGGCCAGCTCTACCGGGCGGCGGTGCGCGGGAGGATCGAGTACCGGCCGATGTGGGGCCGGATGATCAAGCGGTTGTTCCCGGCCGCGCTCACCGTGCTGCTGCTGGTCGTCGCGGTGAGCCTGGTGCTGCTGCCGCAGAATCGCTGGTTCCAGACGATCAAGGAGGTCGTCGCTTCCGCGCTGTACCTGGAGAACTGGCAGTTGGCGGCGGATTCCACGGACTATTTCGCGCAGCACGACTCGGCCAGTGTGGTCCAGCATTTCTGGTCGTTGTCGATCCAGGGGCAGTTCTACGTGGTTTGGCCGTTGCTGGTCGGCCTGGTGCTGCTGGTCGCCAGGCGGACACGGCGCAACGTCCGGTCGATGCTTCTCGGTGTGCTCGGCGCGGTGTTCGTGGGTTCGCTGGCGTATTCGGTGTGGTTGACCGCGGTCGACCAGCCGTTGGCGTACTTTGATTCGCTGACGCGGGTGTGGGAGTTCGCGCTCGGCGGGCTGCTCGCGCTGGTGCTCGACCGGGTTTCGGTGCCCCGGCCGGCGCGGGTCGTGTTCGGCTGGGCCGGGGTCGCGGGTCTCGTTTCCTGCGGCCTGGTGCTTCAGGTCGGCACGGTCTTCCCCGGGTATCTCGCGCTCTGGCCGACGCTTTCCGCGGCGCTGGTGATCCTCGCGGGCGACACCGCGTTCAAAGCCGGCGCCGATCGTTTCCTCAGCAGCCGCCCGTTGAAGTACCTGGGCGACCTGAGTTATGCGCTCTACCTCTGGCATTGGCCGGTCCTGGTGTTCTACCTCGTCGCCCGTGACCGTGAGGAGGTGGGCCTGCGCGGCGGCGCGGTGATCATCGCGCTCTCGTTCGCTCTCGCCGTGCTCACCCATCACCTGGTCGAAAAACCGGTCCGCGTGTCCGCGATCGGGACCGCGACCGGTTGGGGCGCCTACCGATTCGGCGCCGCGACGCTCGCGGCCGTGCTCGCCGCGGCAGGCGCGTGGCAGTGGGTGAGCGTGAGCCAGGCGGAGCGCTACTCGATCGCGGTCGACGACCCCGATCACCCCGGCGCGCTCGCGCACACCGAAGGATTCACCTACTGGGGCGCCGCCGACGCCGCGCTCGTCCCGTCGTTCGTCGCGGTGTCCGAAGACTGGGCCGGGATCGACCCCGCCCGCTGCGGCACTTCCCCGCGCAACGCCGACCTCGAGGTCTGCACCTCGCAGACCTCCGGGCATCCCACTCGCCGGATCGTGGTCACCGGCGACTCCCACGCCGGGCAGTTCCTCGGTGCCCTCCTCCCGATCGCCGAAAAGAAGAACTGGGAGGTCACCTCGATCCTCCGCGGCGGCTGCCCGTTCTCCACCGACTCCGACACCGTGCCGGGGGACCAGTCCTGCATCGACTGGAACGCCGCCGTGGTGGACGAGATCGTCACCACCCGCCCCGACGCGGTGATGACGATCGGCACCAGGGACGTGAAACCCGGCGTCGAGGAACGAGTGCCGTCCGGCTACGTCGCGCAGTGGCGCAAGGTCGACGACGCGGGCATCCCGGTGCTCGCGGTGCGGGACAACCCGCGCTTCGGCCAGTCGCCGTCGGCGTGTGTCGAAGTCCGCGGTGTCACGGCGCCTGAATGCGCGACTCCACGGTCAGAGCTCTACGCTGCCCAGCCGCCGTACGAAACAGTTCCGGATCTCCCGCCGAACGTGCGGTTCGTCGACTTCAGCGACTACTTCTGCACGGCCGAGGTCTGCCCGCCGGTGATCGGCAACGTGCTCGTCTACCTCGACGACAACCACGTCAGCGGTACCTACATGTCGACCATGTCGGCCATCGCGGAGAAGGCGATCACCGAGGCGCTCGGCTGGGCGGACGACCACGCGGAGGAACCGCCGCCGGGCGGGTGATCCAGACAACAAATCGCCGCTGGATTGCGTGATGCTGCACTGACTCGACGGTATACCAGTTTTCTGTGCAACGATTTGCCCTTATCGGTGCATCGAAACGGTGGATATCGTCGTCGGTATGAAGGTCGCCGTCCATCAGGGCTCGTCCGCCGAGCTGCCGTCCGCCGTCGCGGCGTCGGGCGCCGATCTCGTGATCGCCGCCGAGATGATCACCACCGGCTACCACATCGGCGCCCGTTCCCACGAACTCGCCGAACCGGCAGACGGTCCGACGGCGGAGCGGATGTCCACGCTGGCAAGGGAAAGCGGTATCGCACTGGCCTACGGGTACCCCGAGTCCGCCGACGGCCGCGTGTACAACAGCGTCCAGCTGATCGGCCCCGGCGGACAACGTCTGGCGAACTACCGCAAGACGCATCTGTTCGGCGACATCGACCGTGACTGGTTCGAGCCGGGCACCGAGGCGGTCGTGCAGGCGGACCTCGGCGGTCTCCGCGTCGGCCTGCTGATCTGCTACGACGTCGAGTTCCCCGAACTGGTGCGGGCGCACGCGCTGGCGGGGACCGAACTGCTCGTGGTGCCGACCGCGCTGATGAGCCCCTACGAACTGGTCGCCGACACGCTGGTGCCCGCCCGTGCCTACGAGAGCCAGCTGTTCGTCGCCTACGCGAATCGTTGCGACACCGAACAGGAACTGAACTACTGCGGCCGTTCCTGCGTCGTCGCCCCGACCGGCGAAGTGCTCGCTCGCGCGGGCGCCGGTCCGGAGCTGATCGGCGCCGAAGTCACCCGTGACGCGCTCGCCGCGTCGCGTCTGGAGAACACCCACCTGGCCGACCGAAGGCCCGATCTGTACCGAGGACTTTCCGCATGACCTCCGCCCTCCCGACCGCGATCCACCACGACGAATCCACGGGCCGTCCGATCACCATGTTCGGCCCCGATTTCCCGTTCGCCTACGACGATTTCCTCGCCGACCCCGCCGGGCTCGGCTCGCTCCCCGCCGAGCGCCACGGCACCGAGGTGGCGGTGATCGGCGGCGGCCTCTCCGGCATCGTCACCGCGTACGAGCTGATGAAGCTCGGCCTGCGCCCGGTCGTGTACGAGATCGCCGAGATCGGCGGCCGCCTGCGCACGGTGAACTTCCCCGGCTGCCCGGACGACGTCGTCGCGGAGATGGGCGCGATGCGCTTCCCGCCGGCGTCGACCGCGCTCTTCCACTACATCGACAAGGTCGGCCTGGAGACGACACCGTTCCCGAACCCGCTGGCTGCGGGAACGCCGAGCACCGTCGTCGATCTCAAGGGGGAGAGCCACTACGCGCGCACCGCGGACGAACTTCCCGCCGTCTTCGGCAAGGTCGCGGCCGCCTGGGACAGCACACTGTCCGAGCAGGCCGCGTTCACCGAGATGCAGAAGGCGATCCGCGAACGCGACGTTAAGACGATCAAGCGGCTGTGGAACGAACTCGTGCCGAAGCTGGACAATCAGACCTTCTACGGCTTCCTCTGCGACTCGCCCGCGTTCGCGTCCTTCCGCGACCGTGAGATCTTCGGACAGGTCGGCTTCGGGACCGGCGGCTGGGACACCGACTTCCCGAACTCCATCCTGGAGATCCTGCGGGTGGTCTACACCGGTGCCGACGACGAGCACCGCAGTATCGTCGGCGGGAGCAGGCAGCTCCCGTTGCGGCTGTGGGAACACGCGCCCGAGGACATCGCGTTCTGGCCCGTGGGAACGAGTTTGAGCTCGCTGCACGGCGGGAGCCCGAACCCCGGCGTCGCCCGGCTGCACCGCACCGCGCCGAACAACATCACCGTGACCGACACCGAGGGCCGCATCCGCACCTACCCGGCGGCGGTGTTCACCGCGCAGAGCTGGATGCTGCTGTCGAAGATCGAATGCGACGAGGCGCTGTTCCCGATCGACCACTGGACGGCGATCGAGCGCACGCACTACATGGAGTCCTCGAAGGTCTTCGTCCCGGTCGACCGGCCCTTCTGGCTGGACAAGGACCCGGCGACCGGCCGCGACACGATGAGCATGACGCTCACCGACCGCATGCCGCGCGGCACGTACCTGCTCGGCGACGACCCGGACGCGCCCGCGGTGATCTGCCTGTCCTACACCTGGGCCGACGACTCGCTGAAGTGGCTGCCGCTCTCGGTCTCCGAGCGGGTCGAGGTGATGCTGCAGTCACTGAAGGAGATCTATCCGGGCGTCGACGTCCGGCGGCACATCATCGGCGACCCGGTGACCGTGTCGTGGGAGGCCGAGCCGCATTTCATGGGCGCGTTCAAGGCCAACCTGCCCGGCCACTACCGGTACCAGCACCGGCTGTTCACCCATTTCAAGCAGGACCGGCTGGAGGAGCGCCACCGCGGTCTCTTCCTGGCGGGCGACGACATCTCGTGGACCGCCGGCTGGGCCGAAGGCGCCGTCCAGACGGCGCTCAACGCGGTGTGGGGCGTCCTGCACCACTTCGGTGGCGAGACGGACCCGGCGAACCCGGGACCGGGTGACGTCTACGACGAGATCGCGCCGGTCGAACTGCCCGACTGAGCGCGGCGGTTTACCAGCCACGCCGTGCCCGCCGCGATGAGGGCACCGAGGACCGCGCCGATGGTGTTCATCAGCCAGTCGTTGGTGTCGCAGGCACGGCCGATCGCGGGCACGAGCGCCTGGAGCGTCTCGATCACGGCGGACAGCACCGAACCCGCCGCGAGCATCGTCACCGGTCGCCGGGACGCCAGCGCGGCGAAACAGACCGGCGGGAGGAACAGCGCGACGTTGGCCAGGAGTTCGACCGCTCCCAGCGTGGGCACGGAGAACTGGACGGTGCACAGGACCTCGTCGATCGTGTGCACTGTCGGCACCAAGGTCAGCGCGAAGACCGGGAGCGAGGACACCCCGGCGAGCGCCCACAGGATCCGTCGCCTGTCCACGAACAGACGGCCGAGGACGGCGCAGACGAGCGCGACCAGCAGGATCGCCACCGGCACGAGGGCGGAGTGGTCGAGCAGGAAGTTCGTGATCATGGCGGGCCGATCCTACGGGCCGGTGAACTCGACCTCCGCCGACGGCACCACGCGCACCCGCCCGCCGGGATGGATCGCCGTGCTCAGAAGCAGGTTGTGCCGGGCGATGACCTGTTCGGCCGTCAGGCCCGTGGTGGGATCCCCGTCGGCGGACGGCGCGTGGCCGTCGGCGACCAGCACGACGTCCAGGCCATGGCTCTGCGCGGCCCTGGCGGTCGCGTCGACGCAGTAGTCGGTGGCCAGCCCGGTCAGCACCACGGTGTCGACGCCCCGGTCGACCAGCAGTCCCCGCCAGGCCGGTGCGGTAGAAGGAGTCGGTCGCCGTCTTGTCGATCACCAGGTCGACCGGTTCGAGACCGAGCAGCGCGCTGACCCGGGTGCCGGGCGACGCGGGATCGAAGTCGGTGCCGGGGGCGCCGATCTGCCGCAGCGCGATCACCGGAACGCCGTTCTCACGGGCTCGCCGGGCGAGTCCGGCGAGCCCGGCCGCCAGTTCCTCGCCGCGCCAGACCAGGGGGAACGAGCATTTCCTGCATGTCGACGATCAGCAGCGCGGCCCTCATACGCGGCAGCCTAGGGCAGCGCGGCGGGCGACTCGGCCTCCGGGATGAGCAGCCGCGGCGTTCCGGTGCCGTCGGCGGGGACCGACCAGACGTCGGAGTGTCCTGGCGTGCGGGGGAGGGCATAGGCGACGGTGCGGCCGTCGAGCCAGGCGGGCTGGTCGTCGACGCTCCGGGTCTCGGCCAGCGCGGTCACGGTGCCGTTCGCGAGGTCGAGCACCGAGACCCGCCAGCCCTTCGCGGGGTCGCCGTCGACGGCGGACTTGTAGGCGATGCGGGTCTCGTCGGGGGAGAGGGACGGGCATTCGACGTTGTCCCGCACGGTCCGCACGGTCCGGGCCGTCGAGTCGCCTTCGACGAGGTACCGGTGGGAGCCGGTCGACATGGTGGCGTAGAACCGGTTCGGCTGCCGGGTGAAGGTGATGCCCCAGAAGTTGACGTCGGCCGCCTTGTACGGCTTGCCCTCCACTGTCACGGCGAAGTCCTCGAGCGTGCCCTCGACGTCGCCGGTGGTGAGGTCGAGGGTGCCGGCGCGAGTGGAGAACCGGCCGCCGTTGTAGGAGTCGCCGGTGACGAACACCGTCCACGCCAGCCGCTTCCCGTCTGCCGAGACCCGCGCCCGGTTGGGCACCCCGACCAGCGGGATCTCCTGCGTCACCGCGAGACGGCGGTCGAGCACGGCCAGCTGGTAGGTGGTCAGCCCGGTTTCCGGCCGCAGGCAGATCCCGGTGCCGCCCGCCGCGTGGAGCCGGCCGCAGGACACGGTCGACACCGCCCGTGCCCCGCCGGGATCTGCCGCGCTGACACTGGACACGTGCCCGCGGTCGGCGTCGGCGGTGCTGCGGAACAGCAACCGCGGGCCTTCGAGCGTGACGGCGTCGCTGGTGCCCGCCGACGCGGCGTCCTGGTTGCGCGCGCCCGCCGCCCCGACGTAGATCACGGCGGCCGCGGCCAGCGTGAGTGTTCCGGTGACGGCGATCAGGACGCGGGTGCGGGTGTTCACGGTCGTGCCTTCCTGCGGGGAGCCAAAGAACTATTGAGGTGTCCGGGTTCACTCGGCCGTGAAGGCCTCCTTCGCTACGACTCCGCCGGGTTCATGGCGTGCCTCATGGTCAAGACGGGTCGCGGGCGCCCCGCGGGCGCGTCCACAATGGACACGCCCGCGGAGTTCACCCGATCACCGCCAGACGCTCGTGATCGGCGGCTTGTTCGCCGCGTTGGCGATGCCCGGCAGGCCGAACGCCGCCTCGATCGTGCGGAGGATCGAGTAGTGGTTGATGGATTCGCTGTAGCTGCCCGGCTTCACGTGGGCACCGACGAACGTGGTGAAGATCTGGTTCACCGACGTCCCGCTGTCCTCGTCGAAATTGACGATGAGCAGGCTGTTGTGCGTCTTCGCCCACTGCGCGTAGGCGTCGAGGTTCTTCTTCAGCCATTTGTCACCGGTGTCGACCGGGCAGTCGTGCATGTCGCTGCACAGGTCCGGGGTCACGAAAGCGACGTCCGGCAGCTTGGTGAAGTCGCTCGGGAACGACGAGAACCGTTTGTTCGCCGACGACGGCACATTGCCGAAGCTGACCCAGCTGTTGTGCTTGCGTGCGTATTTTCCCTTCGTGCAGCCGGTGTAGCCGTCGGAAGGCATGCTTTCGGCATAACCGACGAACTTCTTGCCGATCCCCGCCAGCTGGGAAGCGAGATTCTCCTTGTTCCCGAGATCCTGGCATTTGTTGCTGTCGACACCGTGCGTCGAGCCCGCGAACTGGGCGATGTAGTTCGGCTGGCTCGGGTGCGTCGTCCCGTACGCCTTGGTGAACTTGGCTCCCTGCGAGGCGAGTTGGTTGAAGTACGGTGCTTTCGAGCTGCCGCTGATCTCCTTGTAGTCCTTGTTTTCGAACATCACGAGAACGATGTGGTCGAATTGGGGCACCGCCGCCGCAGCGGGCGTGCCCGCGGCGGCGGGTGTGTCCTGATGGGACACCACCAGCGCCGTGGCCAGCCCGGTCGCGGCCACGGCCGCGACCGCGATCCGTTTCCAGAACATTGAAACCTCCTGGGGAAAAGGTTGAAACTTTGACGACCGACCGTGGGGTTCAGCGGCGCTCCGCAGGCGTCGACAGAGTCGAGACATCAGATGTCTCAGGTGCATTTAAACGGCAGGGGGGTCCTTGGCCCATCAAGATCGCCTGACTGGAGCAGTCGGCGGGAGCGGAACGCCTCAAAACCGGCATTGCTTGACATGAACCCATGTAAACCGGGCGTTCACCTTGTGTTCGGGCGCGCGAACCGATCAACTTATGGCAACTCGCTGATTCAGCCGGTTGACAGTGGCGGTGCCATTGCCCCGGCTTCATGGTGCACTCATCCGACCATTGGTTAAGCTGGTCGGTGTGAAGCCCTTTTCGCCGAGACCGGCCGGATACACGATCGAAGAACTCTCCACGATCGTCGGCATGTCGGCGCGCAATATCCGGGCCCATCAGACGAGGGGCCTGCTCGCCCCGCCGGTGCGGCACGGCAGGTCCGCCTACTACGGCCCGGCCCACCTGCGGCGGCTGCGGCGGATCACGATGCTGCAGAAACAGGGCTTCAACCTGGTGTCCATCGCCGCGATGCTCGGAACGACCACAGTGGACGGCGTCGAGCGGCTGGACGCGGCGATGGCCGACATCGCCCGTGACCAGCCCTCCGTCGTCCGTTGCCTGGAGCGGCACGGCGTGCTCGGGCGGGACGATGCGGGAACGCCGTCCGTCGTGCGCCCGTCGTTTTCGCGCGCGGTGGCGGAGCTCGCCGGAGCCGGGGTGCCGCCCGCCGCTGCGCTGCGGTTCCTCGGGCAGTTCATGGACCGGGTCGCGCCGCTGGCGTGCGAGCAACTGGCCACGCTCAAAGCCCAGACCGGCGGTATGTCGGCAGCTTCCTGGGCCTGCTTCACCGAGCTCCTGGTAAGCGCTTTCAGGGCGACCGTGGAGAACGCGGCCGAAGTCACTTTCGCAGACGGGGAGCCAGCGACACGGCCGCCGAGGTGACCGCCGCCGTCGCGACGTCGAGGCTCGTGCCGTCGGCGAAAGCGGACAGCATGACGACGATGTAGCGGTCGCCTTCACCGACGAGCCCGGTCGTGTGCGCGTCCACCGAACCCCGGCCGGCCGCCCAGCCCTGCTTCACGGCCCACGGCAGGCCGGGGAAGGCCGAGGGGATGCCGAAATGCTGGTCGAACCCGTCCGCGGCGGTGCGCGTCGCCTCCCGGAGCGGTTTGAGCACCACGTTCCGTTTGGCCTTCGGCAGGGCGAGGATGTGGCGGTAGACCGCGGCGACGTCGTCCGCTGTGGACAGTGTGTCGCCCCAGCGGCCCGGGTCGGCGGGCGGGGTGGTGTTCTTCAGGCCCGCGGCGGCCACTGTCCTGGTGACGATCGCCGGCCCGCCGTTTCTGGTCCAGAGGGTGTTGGCGACGGCGTCGTCGCTTTTCGCCAGCATCCGGTGGATGTGGGATTCGTCGGTCCTGCTCGCCTTGCGGGTGACGGCGTCCAGCGCGATGAACAGTTTCACGACCGACGCCGTGCGGAATCTTTCCGAGCCCCGGTCGCCGATCACCTGCTCGTCCGACGTGCGGTCGAAGACCACGGTGGCGTCGCGTCGTTCGGGGGCCGGAAGGCTTTCCGTGCCGACGCGGAAGACCACGTAGCCGAGGATCGCGGCGATCGCCAGGAAGACGATCAGGATCGTCACGCGAAGGCGTGTTCGCCGGTTCGTGCCCGGCACCGCGATGGGCGTGGTTCGTTGGTCGAGCATGCTGCCGATGTTCAGAGGCGATCATCGTGGCCCCGTCTCGTTCATGTCATGACTCCGTAACAGCGGCCGACTACATGGAAGGCGCTTTCTCGCTTCGGGAAATGGGCCGGGAAAACGGGCGTCCACATCGGCCGATCGGCCGATGTGGACCCCTCGTCCGGTGGATGTGCCTGCTCAGGAACGCTGCACGATGATCTGATCGACCAGGGTGCCGTCGGCGCTGATCGCCCGGACGTCCATTTTGGGCGGTGTGGTGCCCGTACCCGCGATGACGTCGACCGCGACCAGGCTGTAGCCGCGGAACCGGACACGGGACCAGGTGACCTTCTTGGTGCGATCCTGGCCGTCCCGTTCCGAGTACTTCATCTGGACCGGAGTGTCGTTGGCGGTCTCATGGCCCAGGTAGGTGTCCGGCGCCGGGAATTCGGAGACGCTTCCGCCTCCGCCGCCCGCGGTGATGTAGGTCGTTCCGTCCTTGACCGGGTCGGTCGTCCCTCGCGACGGCACCTTCTTGACCGGCTGCATGGAACCGTGCAAGGAACTTCGGGCATAGGGGATGTATGCGCCGATCTCGCGTGATCAGAGACGTAACTCGCGTGCTTGGAGACGTAACTCGTGAGATCCGCCTTCAATCACGTGAGTTCCGTGTCTGATCACGCGAGTCACGGATTCCGGGCCGTGACCGGCGGTCAGACCAGTTCGGAGGAGACGACCGAGGTCAGCCCGCGCAGCCTCTCCAGCAGCGGCTCGACCTCATCGGCGTCGATCAGGACCGCGCAGGTCATGGTGCTTTCGCGGACCCCGTCGCGGACATCGACGGACAGGTCGTGGACCAGGCAGCCGAGCGCCTCGACCAGGCCGGGGATCTGCTCGACGCCGCCGACGAAGTAGGTCGCGATCCGGCGGCGGACCAGCATGGACGAGCGAGGTGCGGGGATCTGGAACGAAACAGCGGACATCGTGGACTCCAAGGGCGGGAAACGTACAGGCCATGGAGGGCCAGGTCCCGGGAGATGCCCCGTATCGAGGGGTCGCCGGAATGCGCGCCGGCGACCTGGTTCAGCCGGCGCGCTTGACTACGAGTCGAGTCCAGCGGCGCACGGCGACAGGGTAGCACGTCACGAGAGGCGCAGCCGGGAGCCTTGCTCGCGGACGTGCGCGGCGGAGCCGCAGTCGAGGTCCAGCTGCCGCTGCCGTTCGGCCACGAACGCCCGGCCGAGGCCGGTGCGGTCCGAAGTGGACAGCGTGCGCCGGAGGTCGTTCAGCAACCCGCGTTCCTCCACGCGAGTATGCGCGTCCACAGAATTCTCCAGTACCACCAAGGCCTTCTCGGGGTCGGTGGATTCGAGCACGGTCAGAAGCTCGTCCGCGAGCCCGCTCTCCGTCGCATCGGGACGGACGATCCGTTCGGTCGCGGTGGCATGGGCGACCAGCGCCGCCGAGAGCTCCGCGATCAGCGCCGGACGGTCGGCCTCGTCGTTACGGAGATCCCGGAACAGCTGTTCGATCCGGCGGTGATCGGCCAGGACGACCTCGACCAGGTCGGAGCCCGGGGGAGCGGCGGTCGGACCCGGGCGCATCCAGCCGAACGTCAGTTCCACGGCCTGGCGCCAGTGCGAGTATTCGCTGTCGCGGCGGGCGGGGTCCATCGTCGGCAGCCACTGTCCGGCACGGTGCCAGTTCCGGCGGAGGCCTTCCAGATCCGGCCAGTACCCGACCGACAACCCGGCCGCGTACGCCGCGCCCAGCGAAACCGTCTCGGCGACCATCGGGCGCACCACCGGCACGTCGAGGACGTCGGCGACGAACTGCATCAGCAGGTTGTCGGCGGTCATGCCGCCGTCGACCTTGAGTGTCGACAGCGCGAGCCCCGAATCGGCGTTCATCGCGTCGACGACCTCACGGGTCTGCCAGCCCGTCGCCTCCAGGACGGCCCTGGCCAGGTGCCCCTTGGTGATGTACGAGGTCAGCCCGGCGATCACGCCGCGCGCCTCGCTGTGCCAGTGCGGCGCGAACAGGCCCGAGAACGCGGGCACGATGTAGCAGCCGCCGTTGTCCTCGACCGTCCGCGCCAGTGTCTCGATCTCGGGAGCGCTGCCGATCAGTTCGAGCCCGTCGCGGAACCACTGCACCAGCGATCCGGTGACGGCGATCGACCCTTCGAGGGCGTACACGGCGGGCTCGTCGCCGATCTTGAACCCGACGGTGGTCAGCATGCCGTGGGTCGAAAGCACGGGCGTCGGACCGGTGTTGAGCAGCAGGAAGCTGCCCGTGCCGTACGTGCACTTCGCCTCGCCGGGCGCGAAGCAGGTCTGGCCGAACAACGCCGCCTGCTGGTCGCCGAGCGCCGCCGCGATCCGGATCCCCGGCACCACCCGTGACGTCGTCCCGTACACCTCGGTCGACGGCCGGATCCGCGGCAGCATCGCGCGCGGGACGTCGAAGAACTCCAGCAGTTCGTCGTCCCACGACAGCGTCCGCAGGTTCATCAGCATGGTGCGCGAGGCGTTGGTGACGTCGGTGACGTGCACGCCGCCGTCGGGCCCGCCGGTCAGGTTCCAGATCAACCAGCTCTCGACCGTCCCGAACAGCACGTCGCCCCGCTCGGCGCGTTCCCGCAGGCCAGGGGTCCTTTCCAGCATCCACCGAATACGCGGTGCGGAGAAGTACGTGGCCAGCGGCAGCCCGCACAGCCGCCGGACGCGGTCGGCGCCCGGCTCGCGGGCGAGTTGTTCGAGCATCGAGTCGGTGCGGGTGTCCTGCCAGACGATCGCGCGGCCGACCGGGTTGCCGGTGTGCCGGTCCCACAGCACCGTCGTCTCGCGCTGGTTCGCTATGCCGAGGCCGACCACCTGCGCCGGTTCGACGCCGGCGTCGGCCAGTGCCTGCGGCACGATCCGGCCGACGTTGCGCCAGATCTCGGTCGCGTCGTGCTCGACCCAGCCCGGCCGGGGGAAGTGCTGCTGGTGTTCGCGCTGCGCGACCGACACCAGCCTGCCGCGCGCGTCGAACAGGATGCACCGCGTCGAGGTGGTGCCCTGGTCGATCGACATCACGTAGCGCTGGACCACGCGAGCACCTCCATCACCATCGGGACGCGCCGAGATCGCGGGAGACCGCCCGTGCCGCGTCGCGCACGTGGCCGAGCAGCCGCGGGATCGGGCTGCCGTCGGCTTCACAGATCCGTTCCGTCGCGCCGGACACCCCGATCGCGCCGACCACGATGCCGCCGTGGCCGCGGATCGGCGCCGCGATCCCGGCCTCGCCGGTGATCATCTCGCCGTTCTCGCTCGCCCAGCCCGCCTCGCGCACCTTGCCACAGGCGCGTTTGATCGCGGTCTGGGTGACCAGGGTCCGGCGGGTGTAGGCCTCCGGCTCGCCGGTGCGCAACGATGCCACGAGACCGGTGTCGTAGGCCAGAAGTACTTTTCCGAGCGCGGTCGCGTGCAACGGCAGAAGCGTGCCGACGTCGAGGGTCTGAAGGCTGTCGTCGGGCCGGAACACGTGGTGCACCACCAAGACGCGGCCTTCCAGCGGTGCGCCGATCCGGACCGCTTCACCGCTGCGCGCGGCCAGCGCGTCGGCCCAGTTGATCGCGCGCGACCGGAGTTCGTTGACGTCGAGGTAGCTCGTCCCGAGATGCAGCAGTGCCGCGCCCAGTTGGTATTTCCCGGTGTCCCGGTCTTGTTCGACAAAGCCGACCCCTTGCAGGGTGCGCAGGATCCCGTGCGCGGTTCCCTTGGCGAGTTCGAGGGAATCGGCGATCTCGCCGACGCCGAGACGCCCCGAACCGCGCGCCAGCAACCGCAGGATCGCGGCGGCGCGCTCGATGGACTGGATCGGACCGGGCACGGCTCAACCGTAGCCCGACCGGCCCTGATTCGACAATGTCGAACATCGTCTCCGGGCGTTCGACAATGCCGACCGGTGTCCGTTGACCCCGGGTTTCCGCGAACTTAACTTCGGCCTCAACAGGGCAACGGTGTCCTTTGTGGAGGAAGCAATGGTGCGAAACCTCAAAGCTCGCGGACTGGCGGGCGAACTGGCGGCGGAGTTCGTCGGGACGATGATCCTCATCCTGTTCGGCTGCGGGGTGGTGGCTCAAGTCGTCGCCGCGGGCATCGGGGACCACGACAGCATCGCGTGGGCCTGGGGTATCGGTGTCACGCTCGGTATCTACGTGGCTTCACGGATCAGCGGCGCGCATCTGAACCCCGCCATCACCGTGGCGCTCGCGGTGTTCAAGGGTTTCTCGTGGCGCAAGGTCGCCCCGTACGCCTTGGCGCAGACCGCCGGCGCGTTCCTGGGCGCGCTGCTGGTGCGCTGGAACTACACCGAGGTGCTCAACGCGGCCGACCCCGGCCTGACGATCAAGACCCAGGGTGTGTTCTCCACTCTTCCGGGTAACGGAACCCTGCCGGTGGGTGACTGGGGCGCCTTCCGGGACCAGATCATCGGAACGGCCATCCTCGCTTTGGTGATCTTCGCCATCACCGACCTCCGCAACACCGCGCCCGCCGCGAACCTCGCCCCGGTCGTCGTCGGCTTCCTGGTGGTCGCGATCGGCATGGCCTGGGGTACCAACGCCGGCTACGCGATCAACCCGGCCCGCGACTTCGGCCCGCGGCTGATGTCCTGGCTCACCGGTTACGACACCGCGTTCACCGATCAATACGGCTATCCGTACTGGTGGATCCCCATCGTGGCGCCGGTCATCGGCGCGGTCATCGGCGGCGCGATCTACAAGTTCTTCATCGAGCGTTACCTGCCCGCCGACCCGGCACCGGAAGCCTTGCCCGCCAAGGACATCGAGCGCGTTTCCTAGGGAGAGAAACCATGTCTGACTACATCGGCGCCGTCGACCAGGGCACCACCAGTACGCGGTTCATGATCTTCGACCACGGCGGCAACGAGATCGCCCGCCACCAGCTCGAGCACGAGCAGATCCTGCCGAAGCCGGGCTGGGTCGAGCACGACGCCACCGAGATCTGGGAGCGGACCCGTTCGGTCATCGCCACCGCGCTCAACAAGGCGAAGCTGACCGCCGCCGATCTCGCGTCGCTCGGCATCACCAACCAGCGTGAGACCACGGTGGTGTGGAACCGCCGGACCGGGCGGCCCTACTGCAACGCCATCGTGTGGCAGGACACCCGCACCGACCGGATCGCGTCGGCGCTCGAGCGCGAGGGCAAGGGCGACGTCATCCGGCGGAAGGCCGGTCTGCCGCCCGCCACCTACTTCTCCGGCGGCAAGCTGCAGTGGATCCTGGAGAACGTCGAGGGCGTCCGCGAAGACGCCGAAAAGGGTGACGCGCTCTTCGGCACCACCGACACCTGGCTCATCTGGAACCTCACCGGCGGGCCCGACGGCGGCGTGCACGTGACCGACCCGACCAACGCGTCGCGCACCATGCTCATGGACCTGGAAACGCTGGAGTGGGACGACGAACTGCTGTCGTTCTTCGGCGTCCCCAAGCAGATGCTGCCGTCGATCGCGCCGTCGTCGAACAACGGCCGCTTCGGCGTCACCCGTGCGGACGGCCCGCTCGGCGGCGAGGTCGCCATCACCGGCGTGCTCGGCGACCAGCAGGCGGCGACCGTCGGCCAGGTGTGTTTCCGCCCCGGTGAGGCCAAGAACACCTACGGCACCGGCAACTTCCTGCTGCTGAACACCGGGCACGAGGTCGTGCGCTCGAAGCACGGCCTGCTCACGACGCTGGCCTATCAGTTCGGCGACGAGAAGCCGGTGTACGCCCTGGAGGGCTCGATCGCCGTCACGGGTTCCGCCGTGCAGTGGCTGCGCGACCAGCTGGGCATCATCAGCGGCGCGTCCCAGAGCGAGAGCCTCGCCCGCCAGGTCGAAGACAACGGTGGCGTGTACTTCGTCCCCGCGTTCTCCGGGCTTTTCGCGCCGTACTGGCGATCCGACGCGCGCGGCGCGATCGTCGGCCTCACCAGGGCCACCACCAACGCGCATCTCGCGCGGGCGACCCTCGAAGCGATCTGCTACCAGACCCGCGATGTCGTCGAGGCCATGCAGAACGACTCGGGCGTCACGCTCGACGTGTTGCGGGTGGACGGTGGCGTGACCGCGAACGAACTGTGCATGCAGCTGCAGGCGGACATCCTCGGTGTGCCGGTGTCGAAGCCGGTCGTCGCGGAGACCACCGCGCTCGGCGCCGCCTACGCGGCAGGGCTCGCCGTCGGGTTCTGGAAGAGCACCGACGAACTGGAACAGAACTGGAACGAGGACAAGCGCTGGGAGCCGTCGTGGACGGACGAACAGCGTGCCGAGGGCTACGCGGGCTGGCAGAAGGCCGTCGGCCGCACGCTCGACTGGGTCGAGGTCGAGTGAGCCCGATGAACAGGAGGAACAGAGTGACACCCGTACCGCTTTCCCCGGTCTACCGTGCCGAGACGCTGCGCAAGGTCGCTCGCGAGGAGATCGACGTACTCGTCGTCGGCGGGGGAGTGACCGGTGCCGGCGTCGCGCTCGACGCGGCGTCGCGCGGGCTCTCCGTCGCGCTCGTCGAGGCCCGTGACTTCGCCGCGGGAACCTCCAGCCGGTCGTCGAAGCTGATCCACGGCGGGCTGCGTTACCTGGAGAACCTGGACTTCAAGCTGGTCCGCGAGGCGCTGAAGGAACGGAGCCTGCTGCTGCAGACGCTGGCGCCGCACCTGGTCCGGCCGGTGAAGTTCCTCGTGCCGCTCAAGCACCGCGTCTGGGAACGCGGCTACATCGGCGCGGGTGTCACGCTCTACGACACCCTCGGCGGAGCGCGGGCCTTGCCGCGGCACCGGCACCTGTCCAAGCGCGGTGCGGGCAAGGCCGCTCCCGGCCTCGCGGACGACGCCCTGATCGGCGCCATCCAGTACTACGACGCGCAGGTCGACGACGCACGCCACACGATGATGATCGCGCGCACCGCGGCGGAACAGGGTGCTTCCGTCCTCACCCGCGCCCGGGTCACGTCGCTGATCCGTGACGGCGAACGCGTCGTCGGCGCCAAGGTCGTCGACCGCGAGAGCGGCGCGGAGATCGAGGTCCGGGCGAAGACGGTCGTCGCGGCCACCGGCGTGTGGAGCGACGACATGGCGGAAGCGGCGGGCATCCCCGCGCCGTTCACCGTGCGCGCGTCGAAGGGCATCCACCTCGTGGTCCCGCGCGAGAAGATCGACCTGGACACCGGGCTGATCCTGCGCACCGAGAAGAGTGTTCTGTTCGTCATCCCGTGGGGGCGGCACTGGATCGTCGGCACCACCGACACCGAATGGGACCTCGACCGCGAACACCCGGCGGCCAGCCAGGCGGACGTCGACTACGTGCTCGACCACCTCAACGCGGTCCTGCGCACGCCGATCACGGCAGACGACATCGAAGGCGTGTACGCGGGGCTTCGGCCGCTGCTGGCCGCGAAGGCGACGTCGACGACGAAGCTGTCGCGGGAGCACGCCGTGGCGCATCCGGTGCCGGGTCTGGTGATCGTGGCCGGCGGTAAGTACACGACGTACCGCGTGATGGCCGCCGACGCCGTCGACGTCGCGGTGGAGGACCTCGGCCGTCCCGCGCCGTCGTCATGGACCGAGCGGCTGCCGATCGTCGGAGCGACGGGCTACCACGAGATGTGGGGCGCGCGGCACTCGCTCGCCCAGCGTGCGGGCCTGCCGATCGGCCGCATCGAGCACTTGCTCCAGCGCTACGGCACCGCCGTGGAGGACATTCTGGAGTCGATCTCGGAACGTCCCGAACTGGGCGAAGCGATCCCGGGGACAACGGAGTACCTGAAGGCGGAGGTCGTCTACGCCGTTTCGCACGAGGGCGCTCTGCATCTGGAGGACGTCCTGACACGGCGCACGCGAATCTCCATCGAGGAGCGGGACCGCGGTGTGACGGCGGCGCCGGTGGTGGCGGAGCTGATGGCGCCGCTGCTGGGCTGGGACTCGCACAAGCAGGAGCGCGAGGTCACCAACTACCTCGCGCGGGTCGAGGCGGAGCGCTCCGCCCAGGCCCAGCCGGACGACGAAGCGGCGAACGCCAGCCGTCTCGCGGCTCCGGCGCTGCTGCCGAGCTGATCCGAAGCGCGTGAAGGCCCCCTTCCCTCGGCTCAGCCAAGGGGAAGGGGGCCTTCACGCGCTGTGCCGCTACTTGAGCCAGTCGGGGTAGCGGGTCTCGGCGATGCGGGCGCCGTCCGTCGTGGTGAGGACGTCGCCCTTGACGGCGGCGAACATGCCCGCGGTCTCGTCGACGGTCACCGGACGCGTGTCTCCCTTGGCGGACAACGTGATCCGGCCCAGCTCGTCCAGCGGGTAGACATCCGGGCCGCCCACGTCGAGGGTGCCGTTCAGCGGCTTCCCGGCCGACACCTCGGAAACGGCGGCGGCGACGTCCGCCGCGGCGATCGGCTGGATCGGCGTACTGGGCAGGCGGACCGCGGTCTCGTCGGAGGTCCAGGACAGAACCGCGTCGACGAATTCCATGAACTGGGTGGCGCGGACGATCGAGTAGGGGAGGCCGCTCTCCTTGAGAATGTCCTCCTGCAGCGTCTTCGCGCGGTAGTAGTCGAGCTCGGGCACCTGGTCGACGCCGACGATCGACAGGATCACGAAGTGCCCGGTGCCCGCCTTCTTCGCGGCCGCGACGAGGTTGTCCATCGACGTCCGGAAGAACGCGGGGGAGGCGTCGTCGAAGGTCGGCGAGTTCGTGAGGTTGACGACCACGTCGGCGCCGTCGAGCGCGCTGTCCAGCCCTTGGCCGGTGAGCAGGTCGACCCCGGTGGACGGCGAATGCGGCACCGCCTCGTGCCCCGCCTCCTTCAGGTCGCGCACGACCTGCGAACCGATCAGCCCGGTCCCGCCGATGATCGCGAATTTCATGGCCCAGTGCCCTTCGTCGGTGGCGTCCGTAACCCGGACACCTCATGTCCGAGATAATACTCGGACAGATTTTGTCCGAGTCAAGAGGCGGGTTAGAGTCATCCGGGTGAAGATGTCCGGTGGGGTGGAGTGGGCCCTGCACTGCTGTGTCGTGCTGACCTCGGTCGACGAACCCGCGCCCGCCGCGCGCCTGGCGCAGCTGCACGACGTCTCGCCGAGTTATCTCGCGAAGCAGCTTCAGGCGCTTTCCCGGGCCGGCCTCATCCGGTCGGTGCAGGGGAAGGCCGGCGGCTACGTCCTCACCCGGCCGCCTTCGGAGATCACGGTGCTTGACGTCGTCGAAGCCATCGACGGGCCCGGGCCGGCCTTCGTCTGCACCGAGATCCGGCAGCGCGGCCCGATGGCGACGCCGCCCGAGGCGTGCACGACGCCGTGCGCCATCAGCCGCGCGATGGCGAACGCCGAAATCCAGTGGCGGGCGGCGTTGCGCGCCGTCACCATCGCCGATCTGGCCGACGACGTCAGGGGCGACTACGGTCCGGGCGCGCTCGCCGGGATCGGCGCGTGGTTCAAGGCCGCCGAGGGGTAGCGAGCGTGCCGGTCCGGGTGGTCGTGAGTGGCGATTCGGGCTAGAACCCGAATCGTCACTCACGACCACGGTGGGCCAACGCTCACCGTCGCCTTCGTTTTCCCTCAAGTGGTCCGGGGCATCAGCGCGGTGGCGACCATGGTCGCCACCACCAGCACCGCCGCGAGCGAGAACGCCTGCGCCACGGAATGGCTCAGCGCGCAGCCGGCCACCGCGCGGACGCTCGCCCGGTCGCTGGCGAGACGGCCGGACACGTCCTGGTCAAGCTCACCTCGGGTGGCACGGAGATCGTGACGATCGCGCACACGCCGAGACACGAGCAGAGCGCCATGCTGCTGCACGACATCCCGCGCACCGCGAGCGTCACGGCGGTGTCCGCGCATTTCATCCTGCACACCTACCTCGGCGGCCCGACGGCGTGGCGCGGGCGGGTCGCCGCGTTGACGGAGGAGCAGCAGGAGGCGTTGCGGCCGCCGGAATCCGTCACCGAGGAAGTTCCGCTGACCGCGGCGGACCACGCGCTGATCGCCGCCCTCCGGCAGGACGGCCGAGCGAGTATCGCGGATCTCGCCGCGGCGGCGGGACTGGCGCCGGCGACCGCGGCCCGTCGCCTGGCGGATCTGCGCGCACGGGGCGCGCTCTTCTTCGACGTCGAGATCAGCGCGGCCCTGTACGGCGTGACCACGCAGGCGTTCCTGTGGATGGCCGTCGCGCCGGCGGACCTCGACGAGGTGGCGACGACGCTGGCCACTCACGAGGAGCTCGCCGTCGTCGTCGCCACGACCGGGCCCACCAACCTGGCCGCGCAGGCGCTGTGCCCGGATCCCGCCGCGCTACACCGCTACCTCACGCACCGGCTGGGCGCGCTGCGCGCGATCCGCACGGTGCACACGGCGCCGGTGCTGGAGATCGTGAAGGCGGTCTGACCGCTCACGGCTTGAACCGGTCGGCGTGCTCGGCGACCCATTGCGCGAACGTGCGGGCAGGGCGTCCGGTCACCTTCTCGATCGTGTCGACCACGGTGCGCGCCTCCACCGGCGGATCGCTGTGCCAGCCGATGACGTATTCGGCGTCCGCGACCGAGACGCCCTCGGCCAGCAGCCGGTCGATCGCCTGCTGTCGCGTGATCCGCTCCAGCGCGATGTCGTGGCCGAGCGCGGAGGAGAGGATGGCGATCCGTTCGTTCGTGGTCAGCGCTTCCGGGCCCGTGAGGTTGTAGACCTTGCCGGAGTGCCCGTCCTCCACGAGTGCGGTGGCGGCGACGGCGCCGATGTCGCCCTCGTGCACCACAGCGCTCGGGAGGTCGAACGGCTCACGGACCACCTTCCCGGTGCGGATGGAGTCGGTCCAGGTCAGGGCGTTGGACATGAACTCCTGCGGCTCGAGCCGCGTCCACTCCACCCCGGACTCGGCCATGGCCTGTTCCGTCGGCCCGACGTAGCCGCCCCAGACGATGGTCATGCGCCGCACTCCCGCGGCCACGGCGCGTTTGACCAGATCGGCGCCGACGTCGGCGAGCCCGGCCGTCACGGTGATGTGCAGGCGGGTGACGCCCTCGAAGGCATCGGTGAGTGTTTCGGGCGCGGTGTGCGTGCCCTCCACCAGTTCGACGCCTGCCGGAAGCCGTGCCCCGGCGGGGTTCCTGGTGAGTGCCCGGACGCGTTCCCCGCGGCGGACGAGTTCGGCCACCACGTGGCGGCCGGTGTTCCCGGTGGCGCCGGTTACCAAGACGGTCATGAGTGATTCCCTTCGTTTCCAGCGAAGGTAAAAGCTCAAGTAATGTGGAGGTCAAGCGGACCGATCAGGAATCGAGAAGCGTCGGTGCCCACGGGATCCCTAGCGTCTTCGCCATCAGGCAAAACGACTCCAGGAGGTTCTCGTGAGCAAGCGGATCCGGACGTTCCACCGGTGGACGTCCCTCGTCTTCGTCGCCACCGTCATCGTGTGCTTCGTGGTCGTGGCACAGGGCGACCCGGCCCAGTGGGTGCTCTACACGCCACTGCCGCCGCTCTTCCTGCTGATGTTCAGCGGTCTCTACCTGTTCGCGCTGCCGTATACCGCCAAGTGGCGGAACCGGCGGCGCGTGGCCGGGTGACTCGCCCAATCTTAGTTCATGGCAAAAATTAACACTCGGTGTACCGGCCCGAAACTCTTGACGCGGCCGCCGGGTCCGGTGAGGATCGGCCGGTCCCCGCCTCCCGCAGAATGGACCAGACCATGGCAAGACGTTCTCGTGCGCGCCGAAGTCCGCTGATCGCCTTGATGAGTCTCACGCTGCTCGGCGGGGCCGTGGTGGCCACGCCCGCGGCCGTCGCCGCCGAACAGCCCGTGATCGGGAAGCCCGCGTTCGACCGGGACGGTTGCGCCCGGATCGAGAAGAGCCTGCCGACGTTCGCCGACTGGCCGAAGGTCGAGAGCCGGTTCAAGGGCAAGGGCGGTGACGAGCAGCGGATCGCCCGGATCCTCCAAGAGATGACCCTTGAGGAGAAGGTCGGGCAGATGACGCAGCCCGAGATCGCGGCGATCACCCCCGACGAGGTCCGGCAGTACTCGATCGGTTCGGTCCTCAATGGCGGCGGTTCGTGGCCGAACAAGGACAAGCACGCCTCCCAGCAGGACTGGCTCAAGCTCGCGGACGCCTACTGGGAAGCCGCGAAGGGCAGCCGGACGAAGATCCCGGTGATCTGGGGCATCGACGCCGTGCACGGCAACAACAACGTGTACGGCGCCACCGTCTTCCCGCACAACATCGGTCTCGGCGCGGCGCACGACCCGTGCCTGGTGCGCGACATCTCCGCGGCGACGGCCCGGCAGATCCGTGCCACCGGCCAGGACTGGGCCTTCGCGCCGACGCTGGCCGTGGTGAAGGACGACCGCTGGGGCCGCACCTACGAAGGATTCTCCGAGGATCCGCGGATCACCAGGGCCTACGGCTACGAGGCGATCAACGGTCTCCAGGACGGCTCGACCAAGCGCATCGGCTACAACGGCGTGATCGGTACCGCCAAGCACTTCATCGGGGACGGCGGCACTCTGAAGGGTCAGGACCAGGGCGTCAACCCGTCGTCCGAAGCCGAGATGATCAACGTCCACGGCCAGGGCTACTACGGCGCGCTCGCGGCGGGTTCCCAGACCGTGATGGTGTCGTTCAACAGCTGGACCAACGCCGAATTCGGTATCGACGAGGGCAAGCTGCACGGCAGCGACAAGGCGCTGAACCAGATCCTCAAGGGCAAGATGGGCTTCGACGGCCTCGTCGTGTCCGACTGGAACGGCATCGGCCAGGTTCCCGGCTGCACCAACGCTTCCTGTCCGCAGGCGATCAACGCCGGCATCGACATCGTGATGGTGCCGAACGACTGGAAGGCGTTCATCGCCAACACCGTCGCCCAGGTCAACGGTGGGCAGATCCCGCTTTCGCGAATCGACGACGCGGTGGCCAGGATCCTGCGCGTCAAGCTGCGCTCGGGGCTGTACGAGGCGCAGAAGCCGTCGGACCGGTCCTATGCCAACTCCGACGAGGCGCTGAAGGAGACTTGGCTGGCGCGCGACGCCGTCCGTTCGTCGCAGACGTTGCTGAAGAACAACGGCAACGTGCTGCCGCTGAAGCCGAAGTCGAAGGTCCTCGTGGTCGGCAAGAGCGCGGACAGCATTCAGAACCAGACCGGTGGCTGGACGCTGAGCTGGCAGGGGACCGGCAACACCAACGCCGACTTCCCGAACGCCACGTCGATCCTCGCCGGGCTCAAGCAGCAGTTGGGCGACGTCAACGTCACCTTCGACGAGAAGGGTGACACGGACCCGAAGGGCTACGACGCCGTCATCGCCGTCATCGGTGAGACCCCGTACGCGGAAGGCGTCGGCGACCTGACCCGCAAGACACTGGAGGCGTCGAAGCTCTACCCCGAGGACCTGGCCGTTCTGGACAAGGTCCGAGGGAAGGGCGCTCCTGTCGTCACCGTCTACGTCGGCGGCCGCCCGCTGTACATGAACAAGGAGATCAACCGCTCCGACGCGTTCGTCGCGGCCTGGCTGCCCGGCACCGAAGGCGGCGGCGTCGCCGACGTCCTGCTCAAGGGCGGCTTCAAGGGCAAGCTGCCGTATTCGTGGCCGAAGAGCGCCTGCCAGACGCCGCTGAACGCGGGCTCGGCGGAGTACGACCCGCTGTTCGAACTCGGTTACGGCCTCAAGGCCGGCCAGCGCGTCACCGTCGGTCAGCTGGACGAGACGGCCGGACCCGCGACGTGCGGCTCGACCGGTGGCGGCGGCACGGCGACCGAGGATCTCGAGGTATTCAACCGTACCGATGTCGCGCCGTACAAGGGTTTCATCGGCTCGGCGGAGAACTGGGGCGGTACTGAGATCGGCCCCGACGGCGCCGCTTCACACGCTGAGATCGGCGTCGTGCAGTCGGACGTGAACGTGCAGCAAGACGGGCTCAAGTCGACCTGGACCGGCACCGGGCCTGCCCAGCTCTACTTCCAGAACCCGGCCGGTACCAACGATTTGCGGGGCTATCTCAACGCTGACGCGGCGCTGGAGTTCGACACGATCGTGCACGAGGCGCCCGCCAACCGGACGGTGATCAGCATGCACTGCGTCTACCCGTGCTTCTCCGAGGTGAACGCGACCAAGCTCTTCACCGATCTGGCGGGGGCGCCGAAGTCGACGGTGAAGATCCCGGTGTCGTGCTTCGCCAACGGCCTGGATCTGGAGAACGTCAACACACCGTTCCTGGTGTACACCGACGGCAGGTTCTCGGCTTCGTTCGCCAACGTGCGGTGGGTGCCCAAAGGGGCACAGGACCCTGATGCGAGGCCTTGCTCGAGTCTGAGCTGATTTTCGCCGCGAGGGTTCCGGCGCGGCATGATGCGAAGGCCACTTTCGCAACCTTCAAGGTTGCGAAAGTGGCCTTCGCGTCGTCGGGGAGCGGTCGGCGCAGGGGGTAGTAAGTGCCGAACCGGGCTGGAGTCAAGGTGGCTCAGGTACCTACGTGGATTCCGGCTGAGGTTGATGTCAGGCCGGTGAGGAGCCGCTGGCACAGGGTCGTCCATGAAGGATTCGGGACGCTCAAAGTCCCAAATCCTTCATGGACACGGGACAGCCCAGCTCCCCCGACATGATGAACCGAAGTACGAGGCACCTGGTCCACCAGAACCCGAATCGCCACTCACGACTCTCGCGGCGCGGCCGACGCGAGGCCGCTGATCAATGGCTCCAGGGGGGTGAAGTCCCGCTCGGGGTCGGAAACTGGGCGTGGTCGTCCCCCGTCTGGGGCCGTGTACTGCGCGAAACGAGGACCAGGCCGCGTTGCTGCGTCCCGGTTAGCACGTCGCCGCGCTCCGCGAGGTGATTGAGGAGACCTGGAGATCTCGGCGGCCGAACGGCACTTCATCGCGGTGGCTCCCGCGCTCGTTGCGGGGTGGAGCGAGCCGCGTGTATAAAGTGAAACGACTGTTCAAAATGTAACGATCGTTCAAGTTGTGGGGGGGCGCCGTGCCAGGCCAGTATCGGGAGCTGTTCTCCGCGAAGGGCTCTCTCGCCTTCTCCGCCGCCGGCCTGGTCGCCAGGGTCCCGATCCCGATGATGGGGATCGGGATCATCACGATGCTGGCGCAGACGCGGGGCGACTACGGGCTCGCCGGTCTGGTTTCGGCGACGTTCACGCTGTCCATGGCGCTGCTCGGGCCACAGGTCTCGAGGCTGGTGGATCGCCGGGGACAGAGCCGGATCCTGTTGCCCGTGACTGGGATCAGCGTGATGGCGCTCGGCGCGCTCCTGCTCTGCGCCCGCTTCGGGGCACCGGTCTGGACGCTGTACGCGTCCGCGATCCTCGCCGGGTTCATGCCCAGTATGGCGGCTATGGTCCGGGCCCGGTGGTCGCGGTTGTACCGAGGCTCACCTCGGCTGCACACCGCCTTCGCGTTGGAATCGGTGGTCGACGAACTGACTTTCGTCATCGGGCCCGCGCTGTCGGTGGCGCTGTGCACCACTGTCTTCCCCGAGGCAGGACCGCTGGTCGCCGTGGTCTTCCTCGCCATCGGAGTGCTGCTGTTCGTCGCGCAGCGCGAGACCGAACCGCCCGTTCTGCCGCCGAGCGGATCGGCCGGGAGTTCGGCGATCCGGCTGGGCGCCGTGCGGGTGCTCGTGCTGACGCTGGTGGCGGGCGGCGTCATCGTCGGCACGGTCGACGTCGTCAGTGTGGCGTTCGCCCGGCACGTCGGGTCGCCGTCGGCCGCGGGGGTCGTCGTTTCGGTCTACGCGGTGGGCTCCGCGATCTCCGGACTGGTCTTCGGGACGCTCAAACCGGCCATGACGCCGCCTCGGCTGCTCCTGATCGGCACCGCGGGCACGGCCGCGAGCGTGGTGCCGTTGCTGGTCGTGGATGGCGTCGTGAGTCTGTGCGCGGTGGTGTTCGTCGCCGGATTGTTCTTCTCTCCCACGATGATCGTCGTCATGGGGATGATCGAGAAGGTCGTCCCGGCGGAGAAGCTGACCGAGGGGATGACGTGGGCGATCACCGGCCTCAGCATCGGTGTCGCGCTCGGCGCCGCCGTGTCGGGCGAGGTCGTCGACCGGTTCGGGGCGGACGGCGGGTTCGCCGTGGCGGTCGTCGCCGGTGGCTTGATCATCCTGATCGCGCTGCTCTCGTATCCTCTGCTGAGCAGGAGGACCGCGATCAGTGAGGAGGCGGCACGCTGAACGAGCCGAGCACCGACGGCCGCCTCGCCAAAGGCGAGCAACGCAAACGGGAACTGATCGAGGCCACGCTGCGCATCGTCGCGAGGGACGGAGTATCGGGGGTCAGCCACCGTACCGTCGCCCGCGAGGCGGGTTTGCCCGCGACAGCGGCCGCGTACCACTTCCGGGGGATCGAAGACCTGCTGACAGCCGCGCTCACCCAGTGCATGGACGAGGACTCCGAACGGATGCGGATGCTCGCCGCCGAAGCCGACGGGGGCGAGGACGCACTGCGGAGGTTCGGCGCCTTGATGGCCGAAGTGGTCGCCAAGCCAGGGCATCTGCTGGCGGAGTACGAGCTGTACCTCTTGGCGGCGAGGGAGCCGAAGCTCCGCGAGTCGACCGATCGCTGGATGGCGGCCCTGGCGGACTTCGCCCGCCGTTACACCGACGATCCGGTTCGGGTCGAGATGGTGGTGGGGCTGGTGGACGGGGTGCTGCTGCAGGGATTGCTGCGCGACGAGCCGCCGACGGCGGAACGGTTCGAGGCCATCCTGCGGACCGCGTTGCCCTCGTGAGCGCGTTGCGAAAGCCACTTCCGCAACGTCAGGGCAGGCCTGGGGTGTCCGTGAAGGCCTCCTTCCCTACCTTCAGGGTAGGTAAGGAGGCCTTCACGGACTTTCGGGCGCCTCAGGTGGTCGCGGGTGGCGACCAGGTCAGCCGCGGATCCGTCTGGACGAAGCTGCCCAGCAGGTGATCGATCCGCGTCAGCGCGTCGAGGTCCAGCACCACGCCTGCCGCCTTCGCGTTCTCGGTCACCTGGGCGGCGGTGCTCGCGCCGGTCACCACAGAGGCGACGGTGTTGTGCTGCAACGTCCACGCGAGCGCCAGCTGAGCCATGGTCAACCCGGCCTCGTCGGCGACGCCGCGCAGCATGCCGACGCGTTCGAGGAGGTCCGGCAGGAGTAACGGCCGCGCCTCGACCGCCTTCGCGGCCCGAGAGCCCGGCGGGATCTCACCCGGCCGGTACTTGCCGGTCAGCACACCCTGCGCGAGGGGGACCGACGCGAACTGCCCGATCCCGGAGCGTTCGCACACCGGCATCACCTGGGCTTCGGCGACCCGCCAGAGCATCGAGTAGTGCGGCTGGTTCGCGACGAGCGGGACGCCGTGCCGCTCGGCGATCGGCCGCGCCTCCAGCAGTTGTTCCGCCGTCCATTCCGCCGTGCCCGCGTAGAGGATCTTCCCCTGCCGCACCAGATCCGACAGCGCGAGGAACGTCTCTTCCAGCGGCGTGCGGTAGTCGAACCGCAGCAACTGGTAGACGTCGATGTAGTCGGTGCGCAGCCGCCGGAGCGAGCCGTGCAGCGACGTGACCAGGTGTTTGCGGCTGAGGCCCGCGTCGTTGACCCCCGGGCCTTCCGGCCAGAAGACGCCGGTGCACAGGACGAGATCGTCGCGGCGGGCGTGGCTCAGCGCCGCGGCGAGGTTCTCCTCGGCGGCACCGCCGTCCCAGGCCGCGGCGGTGTGAAACGTCGTGACGCCCGCGTCGAGCGCGGCCTGCACGCATTCCGCGCCGTCGTGGTGGGTGAGCCAGTTGCCGTAGGAGATCTCACTGACGGACAGCCCGCTCGCGCCGAGCCTGCGGTACTCCATGGTCACCTCTTCCGCGCGCCGGTTTCGAGGATGGTGCGGTCGATCCATTCGTCGAGACCGGCGGCCTTGCGCGCGTAGGTCTCCCGCACCGATTCGTGCGGCAGGATCAGGAACTCCTCCGACGCCAGCCCGTGCACGACGGACTCCGCGACGTCCTCCGGTTCCAGCAGGGGCGCGGCGGCGGCGATCGCGAGCGCGGCGGGGTGCCCGGCCGCGATCCCGGGTTCCAGCAGCGCGGTCCGCACGCCGAGCGGGCACAGCGCGCTGACCCGCACCCCCCGCGGACGGTAGGTGATGGCCAGCCATTCGGCGAGCCCGACGGCCGCGTGCTTGGTCACCGAATACGGCGCGTCACCGGGGGTGCCCAGCAGGCCCGCGCCCGACGCCGTGATCAGCAGGTAGCCGTGCCCTCGGCTCAACATCCCGGGAAGCGCGACCTGTGCGGCGTGCACGTGCTGCATGACGTTGATCGCCCACGACCGCGTCCACTGTTCGTCCGCGGCGTGCACGCCGGTCCCGAACGCGGCGCCCGCGTTGGAACAGAAGAGGTCCACCGCGCCGAACGCCGAGCGGGCGTCGGTCACCAGCATCTTCAAGTCCTCTTTGGACGACGCGTCGGCGTGGCGCGCGATCGCGGCGCCGCCCGCGGCGGTGATCCCGGCGACGACCTCCTCCGCGGCGTCGAGATCGAGATCGGAGACCACCACCCCGGCGGCGCCCTCGGCGGCGAACCGCCTGGCCATGGCGGCGCCGATACCGTGTGCCGCGCCGGTCAGCACGACGACTCGTCCTGTTACTTCCACATGCGCTCCATGGTTATCGATTCTGCTTTCGGTGACAATTCTTCTGTTTTGTCATATCGGTGAGCAACGCGTTGCCAAAACATGCGACGTGGGTGATAAAAGTGCAGGTCAGAGGCTTGTTTCGTGGGTGCCGACATATTTGTTTCCGGCGTCGGACTTTAGCACGCGTTCCCTTGTTTTCCGAGTTTTCGCACGAGACTATTGCGCTCTCTGCGGCAAGTAGGTTATTTCTTGGGAATCCCGCTGAAAGATCGCCGAACCCGGCGAGGTTCGACCAGCCCAGCCGAACAGGAGGTCCGCCGGTGAGTCATGCGACGGCGCGCACGCGGGTACTCGGCGTCAACCCGCTCGGACGTCCCGATCCCGGACTGGCGGCCGCCGTCGCCAGGGGTGGCGGTCTCGGGATCGTGGATATCGGGTCCACAATGGACTGTGGCTTTCCGTTTGGCGTCCGGATCCCCACGGGACGTCACGTGCGGGACGAAGAGGTGCGGGAAAGCGGCGCGGGGCTCGTGCTGCTGGCCGAGGGGGCGGTCTGGCGGGGCAGGGCCGACCTCCCCGTGCTGGCCGAGGTGACCGGTGTCGAGCAGGCCGTCCGGATGCTCGACGCCGGCGCCTCCGGTCTGGTGGCGAGGGGAGCCGAAGCGGGCGGCTCGGATCTCACCACGTTCGTCCTGCTGCAGCGGTTGCTGGCGCGGTTCGGCGACGGTGTCCCGGTGTGGGCGTACGGGGGCATCGGGCCGAGGACGGCGGTGGCCGCGATCGCCGGCGGCGCCGCGGGCGTGGTGCTCGACGGGCTCGGCCTGTTCCCGGAGGCCGACGTGCCCGCCGCGGAGCGCACCGAACTGGCCAGGGCCGACGACGGGCTCACCGCGCTGTTCGCGAATCGCTTCGAGGACGCGGAAAGCGCTGTCCGCTCGGTCGTGCGCTCGCTCGCGGCGCCGGCGGTGATCCCCGCGGACCAAGGCGAACGGCTGTGCCGCACGTTGGGGACCCGCCTGCCGGTCGTGCAGGGCCCGATGACGCGGGTGAGCGACCAGCCCGGGTTCGCCGCCGCCGTCGCCGCGAACGACGGCTTCCCGTTCGTCGCGGTCGCCACCGCGAACGGCGCCAAGACCGCCGAACTGCTCGGCCGGACCGCCGGCGCCCTCGGTGAACGACCGTGGGGAGCGGGCATCCTCGGGTTCGTTCCTGAGGCCCTGCGCGCCGAACAGCTCGCGGCGATCCGCGCGGCGCGCCCACGATGCGTGCTGATCGCGGGCGGGAAACCCGCGCAGGCCAAGACACTGGAGGCCGACGGCATCGCGACCTTCCTGCACGTGCCATCGCCGATCCTCCTGCGGCAGTTCCTCGACGCCGGGATCCGCCGGTTCGTCTTCGAGGGCGCCGAGTGCGGCGGGCATATCGGCCCGCGGTCGAGCTTCGTGCTGTGGGAGCAGCAGCTGGACGTCCTGCGCGAACACGGCGCCGACGACGTCGAGGTCCTGTTCGCGGGTGGGATCCACGACGCCCGGTCCGCCGCGATGGTGTCGGCGATGGCGGAGCCGCTCACGGGCATCGGCATCCTGATGGGCACCGCGTACCTGTTCACCGAAGAAGCCGTGACTCATGGCGCCATCACCGGGACCTTCCAGGACCGCGTGCTCGACGCCGGGTCCACGGTCACCCTGGAGACCGCGCCCGGACACCTGACCCGCTGCCTGCCCAGTCCGTACACCGACGAGTTCGCCGCGCTGAAGGCCGGGCTCCGCTCGGACGGCGTTCCGCCGCAGGAGGTCTGGCAGCGGCTGGAGGAGCTGAACACCGGACGGCTGCGGATCGCGAGCAAGGGCATCCGGCGGGAAGGCGACGCGCTCGTCGAGGTCGACACCCTCGGCCAGCTCGCCGAGGGCATGTACATGGCTGGGCAGGTGACGGTCCTGCGCGAGCGGTGTACCGACATCGCCGCCCTGCACCGGGAAGTCACCGAAGGCGCGGCGAAACTGCTCGCCGCCCGCGTTCCCGCCGAGGAGTCCGTTGTGGACGGTGACATCGCGATCGTCGGGATGGCCTGTGTGTTCCCGGGGGCACCCGACCTCCCGGCCTTCTGGTCCAACGTCCTGCACGGTGCGGACGCCGTCACCGAGGTGCCGGTTCACCGCTGGGACACCGATGTCTACGCGGACCAGTCGACGTCGAAATGGGGCGGTTTCCTGCCTCCGGTGGACTTCGACCCGCTCGCCTACGGCATCCCGCCCAAGTCGATGGGCAGCATCGACCCGGCCCAGCTCGTGTCCCTGCGAACCGCGCGCCGCGCCCTCGAAGACGCCGGCTACGGTGAAGGCGGCTTCGACCGCGAGCGCACCAGCGTCATCTTCGGCGCCGAAGCCGGGGGAGACCTGGCGAACGCAGGAGTCCTGCGCGCGCTGCTCCCCAGCTACCTCGAAGACGTCCCGGAGGAACTCCTCGCCCAGCTGCCGGAACTGACCGAAGACTCGTTCCCCGGCACCCTCGCCAACGTCATCTCCGGCCGGATCGCCAACCGGCTCGACCTCGGCGGCGCCAATTACACCGTGGACGCCGCGTGTGGCTCTTCGCTGGCCGCGCTGGACCTCGCGGTGAAGGAGCTGCGGGCGGGGACGAGTTCGATGGTCCTGTGCGGAGCGGTCGATCTGCACAACGGCGTCAACGACTACCTCATGTTCACCTCGGCGGGTGCCCTGTCGCCGACCGGCCGGTGCCGTCCGTTCGACGCGGCGGCGGACGGGATCGCCCTCGGCGAGGGCGTCGCGTGCCTCGTGCTCAAGCGGCGGTCCGACGCCGAACGCGACGGCGACCGTGTCTACGCCGTGGTCAAGGGCGTCGGCGCCGCCAGTGACGGCAAGGCGCTCGGCCTCACCGCGCCGCGTCCCGAGGGACAGCGGCGAGCCCTCGCCCGCGCCTACAGTGACGCCGGTGTGTCCCCGGCGGACGTCTCGCTGGTCGAGGCGCACGGTACGGGCACGGTCGTCGGCGACGCCACCGAACTGACCACGCTCACCGAGTTCTTCCTCGCCGCGGGTGCCGAACCGGGCACGTGCGCGCTGGGTTCGGTGAAGAGCCAGATCGGGCACACGAAATGCGCCGCGGGACTGGCGGGCCTGATGAAGGCGGCGCTGGCGCTGTGGCACGAGGTCGTGCCGCCCACATTGCACCTGAGCAGGCCGAACCCCGCCTGGGACGCCGAGAGCAGTCCCTTCACCTTCTCCACCGGCGCCCGGCCGACGCCGGTTCCGCGCGGACGCGAGTTCGCCGGAGTGAGCGCGTTCGGGTTCGGTGGGACCAATTTCCACGCGGTGCTCGCCGCCCCCGGAGTGCCGCCGGGGCGGCGGCACGGCCCGCGTGACTGGGACGCCGAGCTGGTCCTGCTCCGCGGCACCGACGTGGACGCCGCCCGCGCCACCCTGCGTGATCTGCTGGCGGCCAACGAAGGCCGTCCGCTCCGGGAGATCGCCGCCCTCGCCGCCGAGCGGGGCGGATCGGGGCCGGTGCGGCTCGCGGTCGTCGCGAGTGACGTCGCGGAACTGCGTGAGGCCGTCGAGAACGGTGGAGGTCTTGCCGCGGAGAGCACCGAACCCGGTGCGGTCGCCTTCCTGTTCCCCGGCCAAGGCAGCCAGCGGACGGGAATGCTGGCGGACCTGTTCGTGCACTTCCCCGAACTGGCCGACGTCCTGAGGCTCGCTCCCGACGTCGCCGCGACGGCTTTCCCGCCGCGCGCGTTCACCGAAGACGCCCGCGCCGCGCAGGACGAAGCGCTCAAGGACACGCGTATCGCACAGCCCGCGCTCGGGCTCGTCGAGTCGGCCGTCTGCCGGCTGCTCGCCGACCTCGGCGTCCGGCCGGATCTGCTGGCGGGGCACAGCTACGGCGAACTGACCGCGCTGTCGGTCGCGGGCGCGTTCGACACGCCGACCTTGGTGGCGCTCAGCCGGGCCAGGGCCCGTTCGATCGCCGAAGTCGCGGGCGCGGACCCGGGCGCGATGGCCGCGGTGAAGGCATCCAGCGAGGAACTGGCCACCGCACTCGACCACCCGGACGTCGTACTGGCCAACCACAACGCGCCGGGGCAGACCGTCCTTTCCGGACCGACGGCCGCCATCGAGGAGTCGGTCCGCGAACTGCGCGCCCAGGGGATCGGCGCGAAGCGGATCCCGGTCGCCTGCGCCTTCCACAGCCCGCTGGTGGCCGGGGCGAGCGACGTGTTCGCCGTCGATCTCGACAATGCCGAGATCGGCGAGCCGGGTCCGCCGGTGTGGTCGAACCGCACCGCCCGGCCGTACGAAGCCGGGGCGGTCCGCGCCGAGCTCGCGGCACAGATCGGCTCGCCGGTGCGGTTCGTCGAACTGATCGAGGACATGTACGCGGCAGGCGCGCGCACATTCGTGGAGGCGGGCCCCGGGCAGGTGCTTTCCCGGCTGGCCAAGGACATCCTCGGCGACCGGCCGCATACCGTGATCGCGTGCGACCCCGGCGGGCCGGGGCTGCGCGGGTTCCTCACCGCGCTCGCGCGACTGGCTCTCACCGGTGTCGATGTGCGCATCGAACGGCTCTTCCGCGGCCGTGTCCGTGTCGGTCCGCTTCCCAAGCCCGTTTGGACCGTGGACGGCCAGACCGTCCGCGCGCCAGGCGGCGAGGTCCCCGCCCATGGGCTCGTGCCCGCCCGACGAATCCCGAGGACGACCATGAACCAGCCCGCGCCCGGACGTGACCAGGCCGTCGTCGAATTCCTTCGCACCAGCCGCGAGCTGCTGGCGGCGCAACGGGACGTGATGCTGGGGTACCTCGGCACCGCGCCGCTCGCCGCCGCTCCGGTGCGGGCTCCGGTCGTGCCGGCGTTGCTCCCGCCGGTCGAGGCCCCGGCCGTCGTGCACACGCCGGTCGCCGAGCCGGAACCGGTCGCGGAGGCCGCGGTCACGGACGTCCTGGCCACCGTGATCGGCGCGATCAGCGAACGCACCGGCTATCCGGCCGAGATGATCGACGCCGATCTCGACCTGGAAGCGGATCTCTCCATCGACTCGATCAAACGCACCGAGATCGCGGGCTCGTTGCTCGCGAAGCTGGGTCTCACCGGCCGGGTGCACGACGACGCCCAAGATCAGCTCAGCCGTGATCGGACGGCGAGCGCGCTGGCCGCACGGCTGCGGAAGTGGCTCGAACCGGCGGCACCGGTCGTCGCGACACCGGTTCCCGCCGAGACACCCGTCGGAACCGCTCCCGGCCGGTACCTGCTCGACCGCGTGTCCGCGCCGCTCGGCACGCCCGACCTCGCCAAGGTGACCGGCAGATCGATCGCGGTGAGCGCCGAGCCCGGCCAGGAGGAACTGGCCGAATCGGTCCGCGCGGTGTTCGCCGACGCGGGTGCCCTGCCGGGGGAGCGGGACGAGGCCGACGTCGTCGTCGTGCTGAATCCGTTGTCGGACGCCGAGGAACCCGTCGCGGCGCAGGTGTTCGGCCTGCTCAAGAGCGCCAAGGGCGCGGTGGTCGTGGTGGCGAGGCCAGGTGCCGCGCACACCGCCGGGCTGCGTGGTCTCGTTCGCGCGGCGGCGCGGGAGCGGAGCGAGCCGACCAGACTGGTCGAGGTGGAGTCCACAGTGGACCTCGGGCGGATCGTGCTGGAAGAGGCGATCGCCGACGGTCCGGTGGCCGTTCGCTACGACACCGCGGGACGCGCGGCGTTCGAGCCTTCCGCGGGCTCGCTCGGTTCGATCGCGTATGCGGGCGCCGGTCCCGGCGGGGGCGAGGTCAAGGCGCTCGGCCTCGACGCGGATTCGGTGCTGTTGCTGGTCGGCGGCGCCCGCGGGATCACCGCGCGGGCGGCGGTCGCGCTGGCGGCGAGCGGATGCCGGATCGAACTGGCGGGCCGCACACCGTGGCCCGCCGAACCCGGCGACGAGGACCTTCCCGATGACGCGCCGGGGATGCGCTCGGCCTTGGCCGCGCGTGGCGGCTCGCTCGCGGACATCGAACGCCGGGTGCGCACCGTCCTGGCCCAGCGCGAGATCGCGCGGACGCTCGACCAGATCCGGGCGGCGGGCGGTATCGCCGCCTACCGGTCGCTCGACGTACGCGACGCCGCCGCCGTCCGGCAGGTGGTCAAGGATCTGCACACCCGCTACGGGCGGATCGACGGCGTCGTCCACGCGGCCGGCGTGATCGACGACAAGCTGATGGCCGACAAGGACGAGCACTCGTTCCGCACGGTCTACGGGACCAAAGTGGACGGTGCGCGGGCGTTGCTCGACGCGCTGGAGCATTTCGGTGTGCGGCCCGGGTTCGTGACCTTCTTCGGCAGTATCGCCGCGGTGCTGGGAAACCGGGGGCAGACCGACTACGCGGCGGCGAACGACGCGCTCGAAACCCTCGGCGAGCAGTGGGCGGAACGTACCGGCTGCCGGGCGCTGACCGTCCACTGGGGACCGTGGGCGCCCTCGGACGATCACGCGGGCATGGTCTCGCCCGAGCTGGCGCGCGAGTACGAGCGCCGCGAGGTGGCGTTGATCGACCCGGACGAGGGTACCGCCGCGCTCCTGCGTGAGCTGGCCTACGGTCCGGCCGACGTCCGCTCGGTGCTGTACACGGCGTCGCTGTGGTGAACCAGGAGCCGGTCGCGATCGTCGGGATGGGCGTGTTCCTGCCCGGCGCGTCCACTGTGGACGAATATTGGCGGAACATCGAGTCGGGCACCGACGCGATCACCGAGATCCCGCCGCACCGCTGGGATCCGAGTTTCCACGACGGAGACGGCCGCACCCCGGATCGCACCTACGGAAGGCGCGGCGGGTTCGTCGCCGACAGCCTGGACTTCGACGCGACGGCGCTCGGCATCGCCCCCAGCAGCGTCGCCGGGATGGAGCCGGACCAGCTCGTCGCGCTGGCCGTGGCCGCTTCCGCGGTCGACGACGCCGGTGGCCTGCGACGGCTCGGAGACCTCGAACGCGTGGGCGTGATCCTCGGCAGGGGCGGCTACCTCTCGCCCGGGCTCCAGCGGTTCGACCAGCGGGTCCGGTCGGTCCGCCAGATCACCGGCGCCGTCCGGGAGCTGCTGCCGTCGGCGCGTCCGGAGATGCTGGACCGGCTCCGGGACGCTCTGCTGGAACCGCTCGGCGAGTTCCGGCCGGACACCGCGATCGGGCTGGTGCCGAACCTCGCCGCGTCGCGGGTCGCCAACCGCCTGGACCTCGGCGGCCCCGCGTACACGGTGGACGCGGCCTGCGCGTCGTCGCTGCTCGCCGTGGACCAGGCGATCGGCGAACTCGCCCGGCGCCGCTGCGACGTCGTGCTGGCCGGCGGCGTGCACCACTGCCACGACGACACGCTCTGGTCGATGTTCACCCAGCTCGGCGCCCTCTCGCCGAGCCAGCGGATCAGCCCGTTCTCGCGGGACGCTGACGGGCTGCTGATCGGCGAAGGCACCGCGATCGTCGTGCTGAAGCGGTTTTACGACGCGCGCCGCGACGGCGACCGGGTCTACGCGGTACTGCGTGGTTCGGGGACGTCGAGCGACGGGAAGGGCGCGAGCCTGCTCAGCCCGGCCGTCGCCGGTCAGACACTGGCGCTGCGCCGCGCGTGGGCGTCGGCGGGCCTCGATCCCACCGCGCCCGGCGCGCTCGGCCTGTTGGAGGCGCACGGAACCGCGACACCGGCCGGGGACGCGGCCGAACTGGCCACCCTCGCCGAGGTGTTCGGCCCGCCGGACGGACCCCGCGCCGCGATCGGCGCGGTGAAGGCGATGATCGGCCACACCATGCCGACCGCCGGGGCCGCCGGACTGGTCAAGGCGGCGCTCGCCCTGCACCACGCGATCCTGCCGCCGACCCTGAACTGCGCCGATCCGAGCCCCCTTCTGGACAAAACGCGATTCCGTACCTTGACCACCGCCGAGCGCTGGCGTTCGGGGGACGTCCCGCGCCGGGCGGCGGTCAACGCCTTCGGTTTCGGCGGCGTCAACGCGCACGTGGTGCTGGAGGAGGCCGACCCGGCGCCCGCGCGGCCGCGCCGGGCCAAGGTGACCGGGGAACCCGAGCGCGTCCTGCTGCTCGCGGCGCACACTCCCGGGGAACTGCGCGCCCTGCTCGCCCGCCCGAAGCCGGAATCCGGTGGGCACGGCCCGTGCCGGATCGGGATCGTCCGGCCCGACGAGAAGCGGCTCGAAGTCGCGCGGAGGGTGCTCGCCAAGGTCACGGCCGAGGGCGGGTCCTGGCACGGCCCCAACGACATCTGGTGCACGACCGCGCCCCTGCTGGACCAGGCCGGGGCGAAGACCGCTTTCGTCTACCCAGGGCTGGAGGCGGACGCGGAACCACGGTGCGACGACGTCGCCAGGCACTTCGGATCGGACCGTCCGGAGTGGTCGACGGCGAGTGTGCTTTCGCGGGCTACGAGCGTGTCCCAGGTCGGGTTGCTGCTCGACGCCGCGCTGAGGCGGCTCGCCATCAAGCCGGATCTGCTCGCCGGGCACAGCGTCGGCGAATGGACCGCGATGCAGGCGGCGGGCATGTACCCGGGACAGTCCACAGAGGACATGCTGAACCGGTACTGGCCGCAGGGGTTCACCCTGCCGGACGCCGAGTTCCTCGTGCTGGGCTGCTCCGCGGAGCGTGCCGAGGCGCTGCTCGCGGCCGAACCGGAGCTGATGATCTCGCACGAGAACGCGCCACGGCAGACGATCGTCTGCGGTGACCCGGCCGCCGCCGCCCGGCTAGCCAAGCTGTGCACGCAGCATGGCATCGTCGCCAGGACACTGCCGTTCCGGTCGGGATTCCACACGCCGCTGATGCGATCCCGGCTCGGCCCGTTCACCCGGCTCGCCGCGGAACTGGACCTGAAACCGCCGCGGATCCCGGTCTGGTCGGCGACCACGGCGCGGCCGTATCCCGCGGACCCGGTGGAGGTCCGCGAGCTGTACCTGGCACACCTGGTGCGCAAGGTCCGGTTCCGGGAACTCGTCGACGCGCTCTACGCCGACGGCGCGCGGGTCTTCGTGCAGGCGGGCGCCGGTCAGCTCGGCTCGTTCGTGTCGGACACGCTGGGCTCGCGGCCGCATCTGGTCATCCCGGCGTCGTCCGGTACGAGGCCGGGCCTCGCGCAGTTGCGCAGGGTCGCCACCGCGGTCTGGGTGGAGGGCGGACGCCCGGCGTTCGAGGCGCTGGAGCCGCGTCGCACCCGGATCGACACGGCGGGCACGCTGCTCTCGGTCGAGGGTGACTTCAAAGGCATGTTCGACGGCGCGGTTCCCGAGCTGGTCCACGGCGTGCCGGACGCGATCGTCGCGGAGTTCACCGCGCTGCTCGCCGAGACCAGGGAGGCCGCCGCGAGTGTCGCCAACGCCGCGGCGCGGCGCACCTTCGAGTCCGCTGTGGACGTGTCGCTGACGACGATGCCGTACCTGGTGGACCATCGGTTCTTCCGTCAGCGCGAGGGCTGGCCCGACGAAGCAGACTTCCGTCCCACCGTGCCGGCGACGACGCTGGTCGACCTGGCCTGCCGGGAAGCGGAACGGGCCTGGCCGGGTACGGTCGCGACCGGGGTGAGCAACGCGGCGTTCTCCCGGTGGCTGATCGCCGCCCCCGCCGTACGCGTGCCGCTTTCGATGACCCGCGAGGATGATCGGATCAGTGTCCAAATAGGACCCCACGCCAGTATGGACGTCCATCTCGAACAACGGTATCCGACGGCCCCCCGGCCGTCCCCGCCGCCGGGACCGGAAACCGCGCCGCCGCTGAGCGCCGCCGAGATCTACACCCGCCGCGAGATGTTCCACGGCCCCGCGTACCAAGGGCTCGACAGGCTCATCGGCCTCGGCGAACGGCATATCCGCGGCGACCTCGTCGTGCCGACGGCGCCCGGCGCGCTGCTGGACAACGTCGGCCAGTTGCTGGGCTGCTGGCTGATGGCCACGAAGGCGGACGCGCTGCTGGCGTTCCCGACGTCGATGGGCCGGATCACCTGGTACGCGCCGGAACCGGCGCCGGGCACCCGGCTGCGGTGCGTGGTGCGGGTCCGGCTGCCGCGGCCGGACGTGCTGGAGATGGACGCGGAACTCGTGCTGGACGGCGCCGTGCTGGCCAGGATCGAGCAGTGGCGGGACATCCGGTTCCCGTGCGACCGGCCTGCCCACCGGGTCTACGCCTTCCCGGACCGGAACCGGCTTTCCGAGGACCACCACGGCGGCTGGACGCTGGTCACCGACCGGTGGCCGAGCCCGGCGGCGCGGGACATCTACGCCGGCATCTACCTGGGCACGGAGGAACGTGCCGAGTTCGCCGCCTGCGCGCCCCGGCGGCAGCGCGGCTGGCTGCTGGAACGGATCGCGATCAAGGACGCGGTCCGCGCGAAACTCGGCCTGGGCGGCGTGTACCCGGCGGAACTCCGCGTGAGCGCCGACGGGACCAGGGTGACCGGGCTCCACGGCCGGACGGTGCCACCGCTGGAGGTGGCCGTCGCGACCACGGGAGAGGTCGCGGTCGCCCTCGTCCGCGAACCGGCCGCGACGCCGCCCAGGATCGCGATCCGGGCGGAAGGTGAGCTGGCCGGGCTGGCCGAGGAGATCGGTATCGGGGCGGAATTCGCCGGAATCCCCGGGCATGTGGTGGCCTGGAACCGCGGGTAAGAACAGGGAGCAGAGCATGACGATCGAACAGCAGAGCCCGACGTCGGTCTTCGGCACCGTGGCGGAGTTGCTGCGAGAACTGGTCGGGGACACCGACGTCCTCGGCATCGAGATCACCCCGAAGACCACCTTCCACGAGGATCTGCAGCTGGAGAGCATCGACCTGGTGACCTTCGCGAGCATCCTCGCCGAGTTCTTCGGCGCGGACGTCAACCTCGCGGAGTTCCTGGCGGAGAAGGACCTCGACGACGTGATCGAACTCCGCGTCTGCGACATCGCCGACTACGTGGCCGCCCGCCTCGGCGAACGGGGGTGAGGCGGTGCCGACGATGACCGTCAACGGGCTGCGCACCAACGTGCAGCTCGTGCCCGGCGGGGGTTCGGAGACCGTGGTGTTCCTGCACGGAATGGGCACCGACAGCCTCGCGAGCTTCTACCTCACGCTCGCGCCGCCGGTCGCCGCCGCCGGGGTGGACGTGATCAGCTACGACCTGCGCGGGCACGGCAAGACAGAACGCCCGGAGCGCGGGTACACGATCGCGGACTTCGTCGCCGACCTCGACGACCTGCTCGATCAGCTCGACCTCGACCGGCCGGTTCACCTGGTGGGCAACAGTTTCGGCGGCACCCTCGCCTACAGCTACGCCGTGGCGAAACCGGAACGGGTGCGCAGCATCGTGTGCATCGAGTCGGAACCCGCCACCGAACTGTGGGCGGGCAAGATGGCGCAGATCCTCGAACACACCGTGCGTTTCTTGAAGGTCGAGGAAAGCTTCGACTGGATCGAGGCCAACTACAGCGCGCATCACCGGCGGCTGGCGCGGATGGCGGCCGAGCGGATCATGTCCACGTCCATGGCCGAGGAGGTCCCGCTCGGTCCGCTGCTGACTCTCGACCAGGTGGCGGGGATCGGCTGCCCGGTACTGTCCATTTTGGGCAGTCACGGTTATCAGGCCGACGACCTCACCGCGTTGACGTCCCTGTTGCCCCGTGGCGAACTGCACGTGTTCGAGGGGCAGGGCCATTCGGTGCTCGTCGAGCAGCACCGGGAAGTCCGGGAGCTGCTGCTGAACTGGATCTCGCGGCACGGGAGGCCACGCGGATGAGATTCCTGCTGGTCGTCCCGCCGCTCACCGGGCACGTGGCGCCGTTGCGCGCGGTGGCCGCCGAGCTGGTGGACCGTGGTCACGACGTCGCCTGGTGCGGTCCGGAACCCACGACGTCCGAGCTGACCCGGGCGGGCCGGGTGTACGCGGCCGCCGACGCGCTGGAGTTCGCCGTCGAGCGCCGCCCCGAGGGCCTGCGCGGGTTCGCGGCGCTGAAATACCTTTGGGAGCAGTACCTGGTTCCGCTGGCGGACGCGATGGTGCCCGGGGTCGAGAAGGCGGTGGCCGCGTTCCGGCCCGACGTCGTGCTCGCCGACCAGCAGGCGTTCGCCGGTGCCCTCGTAGCGAGCCGTCACGCCCTGCCGTGGGTGACGTCCGCGTCGACGTCCACCGAACTCGGGGACCCGCTGGGCACCATGCCGAAGATCGCCGCCTGGGTCGAGGGCCTGCAGGAAGGCCTGCGAGGGCGGCACGAAGTGTCCTGCGGGGACCTGCGTTTCTCGCCGGATCTCATCCTGGCTTTCACCACCGTGTCCCTGACCGGCCCGATCGCCGACGTGGGCGCGGTCCGGTTCGTCGGCCCGGCGCTGGCCCCCGCGCCCCCGGTGGGCTTCTCGTGGGACCGGCTCGACGGACGTCCGCTCGTCCTGGCCACCCTCGGCACCGCCAACGCCGCTCTCGGCCGCCGCTTCCTGTCCGAATGCGTCGACGCCCTCGCCGGGATGCCGGACGTCCAAGGTCTCGTCGTCGACCCCACCGGCGAGCTGCTCAGCGACGAAGTGCTGGTGGTCAAGCGGATCCCGCAGGCGGACGTGGTGCGGAAGGCGGCGGCGGTGATCTGCCACGGCGGGCACAACACCGTCAGCGAGACTCTCGCTTCGGGGCTGCCGCTGGTGATCGCGCCGATCCGGGACGATCAGTCGATGCTGGCGCAGCAGGTCGAGGCCGCCGGCGCCGGGTTGCGGCTGCGCTTCGACCGCGTGAAGGCACCCGACATCCGCGACACGGTCACCGAGGTGCTCACCGAGCCCGCCTACGCCGCCGCGGCCGCGCGGGTGCAGGCCTCGTTCGCGGCGGCCGGGGGAGTCGTGGCGGCCGCGGACCACCTGGAAGCCTTGCCGCGCTGAGCGGGACTCGCGTGCTTGGCGCCGGATCTCGCGAGTTACGCCTTCAAGCACGCGAGTTCCGTCTCCAAGCACGCGAGATCCGGCTTCAAGCACGCGAGTGCGGGGTTCAGGCGATCGGGGTGACGCCTCGCGGCGACCGGAACGTCCTCGCCGCGATCCAACCGCCGCCCGCGGCCGCCACGGCGGCGATCGCCAGCGAAATGGGGATCGACCAGCCCGAAGGGCGTCCGAGCGCGAGTGCCCGGGTCGCATCGATCGCGTAGGTCAGCGGGTTGAGCGCCGAGACCACTCGCAGCCACGTCGGCATAGTCTCGAGCGGCATGTACGCGCTGGAGGAGAACATCAGCGGGAACATGACCACAAAGGACGCCATCTGCAGCGTTTCGGCCTTGCGCAACCAGGTCGTGATGGCGACGAAGATCCAGCTCAGGCACCAGCCGACGACGAGCGTGAGCACAAGGGCGGCGGTGATGCCGAAGACGCCGCCGGTCGGCCGGAACCCCAGCAGGACCACGCTGGCGAGCGCGGTCACCAGCAGTTGCACGCCGAGCCGGGCGGAATCCGAGATGGTGCGCGCCACCAGGACGGCCGAAAGGCTGATGGGCATGCAGCGGAGACGTCCGGTGAATCCACTGTAGATCTCCGCGAGCAGGCCCGCCCCCGAACTCATCGCCGTCGTCATCGCGATGTTCACCAGCGTCGCCGGGACGAGGAAGTTCACGTAGCCCTGGTAAGCCGCGACACCGGGCAGCGTGCTGACCCCGTTGAAGACCTGGCTGAACAGCAGGAGGAGCACGATCGGTTGCAGCAGCCCGAAGAACACGAGCCGCCGGTCGCCGAACGCCGTCTTCAGCGAACGTGCGGCGAGCACCCGGACCTGGGTGGCGAAGGTGCTCGGCGGCCAGGTCGACGGGTCACCCAGCACCGGCGGGGACGGCGCGCGATGCCGTGCCTCGGTCATGACGTGACCGCCGGATTCCGGTGCAGCGAAAGGTAGACGTCGTCGAGCGTCGGCTCGGCGACGGTAAGGTCCTTCATCGGCGCCCCCGCCGCGTCGAGCGCGCGCACCAGCACCGTGATGTCGGCGGGCCCGGACAACGCGACACCGAGCACCAGCCCGGAGGCCGACGTCGTGCAGCTCATGCCGAGCCGGTGCACCGCGGCCAGTGCCCGGCGGGCGGCGAGGTCGGTGCCGAAGGTCAGGGTCGCGGTCCGTTCCCCGAGCCTGGCCTTCAGCTCCGACGGCCGCCCGGCAACGGTGACGTGCCCCAGCCCCAGCACGATGACGTGATCCGCCAGCCTGTCCGCCTCCTCGAGGTACTGCGTGGTGAGCACGACGGTGGTGCCGCGCGCGGCGAGCCGTTCGACGCCGTCCCAGAGCCCCGCGCGGCTGAGCGGGTCGAGGCCGGTCGTCGGTTCGTCGAGGAAGAGGACGTCGGGGGAGCCGACGAGCCCGGCGGCGAGGTCGAGCCGCCGCCGCATGCCGCCGGAGTACGTCCGCGCGGGCCGGTCGGCCGCGTCGTCGAGGCCGAACATGGCGAGCAGTTCGGCCGCGCGAGCCCTGGCCTGATGCCGGTTGGCGCCCAGCAGCCGGGCGACGAGTTCGAGATTGCCGCGCCCGGAGAGCGCGTCGTCGACCGCCGCGAACTGGCCGGTGACCCCGATCCGCCGCCGGACGTGATGCCCGGCGCGCACGACGTCGAAACCGCAGACCTTGGCGCTGCCGCCGTCCGGTTTGACGCGCGTGCTGAGGATGTCGATCAACGTCGTCTTGCCCGCGCCGTTGTGGCCGAGCACCGCGAGCACGGTGCCACGGCCGACCCGGAGACTGACGCCGGCGAGGGCCGTCACTTCACCGTAGTGCTTGGCGAGGCCGGTCACCTCGATGGCAGCCTGCTCCATTCGCCGAACGTAGCCGGGGTTTCGGTGCGGCCGCAAGCTTTTGGGCTCGTGAGTGGCAAGGACGGTTAGAACCGTCATTACCACTCACGAGACCCGACGCAAAACAGTTACGCCCATTACAATCTTTTCCTGTCGCGGACCCTCCATTCCCGAATTACTTGTCCCTCTGGCATTCCGTCAGTAGCGTGCAGCACCAGTTGGCCGTTCGGCCGGACAAGTCGAAATGAGGAAGCCCGTATGTCAGTGCTGACCGGGCGCGTTCTGCGCGCCTTCCTGCTCCCGGCGGTGCTGGGGCTGGGGGCGCTTTCCTTGGCTTCCGCCTCCGCAGATCCCGCCAGGACACAGCAGACACCGGAAGCCTTCGCGCAGGAACCCGCCGTCGCGCAAGCCGGATTGACGTTCGGTTTCTACGTCGGCGACGACCAACAGCCCACGACCAGCCGCGTCGCGAAACTCGGTTCGGACATCACCTTCCCGCAGGGCCGGTTCGACGGCAAGATCCTCGGTTTCAGCGACACCTCGCCGATCACCGGCAAGCTCGCCATCCCGCCGACTTCGAGTTATTTCGTGTCCTTCCGGTTCATGCCCGCCACCGGCACCGTCGAACTCATCCCGGACGGCGACGCGACCGGCGTTGTCGACGTGGACACCGGCGCCACGGGCGACTGCAAGGAGGTCGGCACCAACATCTGCGCGCATACCGATGTCACGAACAAGGTGTTCATCAAACTCTCGAACGTCAAAGTGGACGGCAAGGTCCTCGACGTCGGACCGAACTGCCGGACCGCGCAATCGGTCGCGGTGAACATCAAGGCCCTGGTGCCGCTCGCGGTCCCCGCCCCGCCGGTGAAGGTCACGAGCACCTTCACGACACCGGGGTTCACCGGATGCGGGGTGCGTGAGGATCTGAGCCCGTTGCTGACCGGGCTGGTGTCCGGTCCTGGAAACACCCTGGTCACCAACCTCAGGCTGCGATGCGTCGGCGATGGCCCGCCCCCCAACGGATGTGGAGCCTGACGATGGCCAATCCAGTCGCCCTGCTCGCCCGCGCGCCGGAGAAGGCCGCCGCGGGCCTGCGCGAGTTCGGCCGCATGTGCGCCATGGGGATCGACGTCGTCCTCGCGATGTTCCGCCGCCCGGTGCAGGTCCGCGAGTTCATCCAGCAGTTCTGGTTCATCGCGAGTGTGTCGATCACCCCCGCGATCCTCGTGTCGATCCCGTTCGGCGCGGTCATCTCGCTGCAACTGGGTTCGCTCACGAGCCAGATCGGCGCACAGCAGTTCAACGGCGCCGCGAGCGTCCTCGCGGTGGTGCAGCAGGCCAGCCCGATCGTGACCACGCTGATCATCGCGGGAGCGGGCGGTTCGGCGATCTGCGCGGATCTGGGCGCCCGCTCCATCCGCGAGGAGATCGACGCGATGGAGGTGCTCGGCGTCTCGCCGATCCACCGGCTGATCGTGCCCCGTGTGCAGGCGGCCATCGGCGTTTCGGTGCTGCTGAACGGTTTGGTCAGCGTCGTCGGCGTGCTCGGCGGCTACTTCTTCAACGTCATCGTGCAGGGCGGGACGCCGGGCGCGTACCTCGCGAGTTTCAACGCGCTCGCCCAGCTGCCCGACCTCGTGGTCAGCTCGATCAAGGCGTTCATCTTCGGTTTCCTCGCCGGCGTCGTCGCCGCCTACCGGGGCCTGAACCCCAAGGGCGGCCCCAAAGGCGTGGGCGACGTCGTCAACCAGTCGGTGGTGATCACGTTCCTGCTCCTGTTCTTCGTCAACACGATCCTGACCGCGCTGTACCTCCAGCTCGTCCCGGCGAAGGGAACCTGATCCCGTGACCAGCGTCCCCGAACGGGCCCGCGAGGCGTTCAAACGCCCCGGCAACAGTCTTTTCGAGCTGGGCGACCAGTTGCTGTTCTACATCCGCGCGCTCGCGGCGATCCCGATGGCGGTCACCCGCTACTTCCGGGAAGTGGTACGCCTGCTCGCCGAAGTGACCTTCGGCAGCGGGGCCCTCGCGGTGATCGGCGGGACCGTCGGAGTGATGGTCGGTCTGTGCGTGTTCACCGGGATCACGGTGGGGCTGCAGGGTTTCAGCGCGCTGAACCAGATCAACATCTCCGCGATGACCGGCTTCCTCACCGCGTACTTCAACACCCGCGAGATCGCTCCGCTGTCGGCGGGGCTCGCGTTGTCCGCGACGGTCGGCGCCGGGTTCACCGCACAACTGGGCGCCATGCGGATCTCCGAAGAGATCGACGCACTCGAAGTGATGGCCGTGCGCAGCATGCCCTACCTCGTCACCACCCGGATCGTGGCCGGATTCATCGCGATCATCCCGCTGTACGTGATCGGCCTGTTGATCTCCTATCTCGGCTCGCGGGTGACCACGGTCGTCTTCTTCGGACAGTCCGGCGGAACCTACGACCACTACTTCTCCCTGTTCCTGCCGCCTGAAGACGTGCTGTGGTCGTTCGCCAAGGTCCTCGTCTTCAGCGTCGGCGTCATCCTCACGCACTGCTTCTACGGCTATCGCGCCGCCGGCGGCCCTGCGGGCGTCGGGGTCGCGGTCGGTCGCGCCGTGCGGACGTCGATCGTGCTGATCAGCGTGCTGGATCTGTTCCTCAGCCTGGCGATCTGGGGCGCCACCACGACCGTGAAGGTGTCCGGATGAGCGCGCGCGCCCGGACGCAGGCGGCGGGGGTGGTCTTCCTCGTCATCCTGGTGCTGCTCGGCTGGCTCGCCGTCGCCATCTTCAACAAGGACTTCGACCGCGCGGAACTGGTCACGCTCAAAACCGACAGGGTCGGCAACCAGTTGGCCCCGCCCGCCGAGGTCAAGGTCCGCGGCGTCCCGTTCGGCGAGGTCAGGTCGGTGCGGGGCACCGCGGAAGGCGCGGAGATCGATCTCGCCCTCGATCCGGCGAAGATCGATCAGCTGCCGCGCAACGTCTCGGCGCGGTTGCTGCCGAAGACGGTGTTCGGCGAGCGTTACGTCAACCTCGTGCTCCCGGAGCGGCCCGCGGGAGGTTCGCTGCGCGACGGCGACGTCATCGGCCAGGACCGGTCTTCCAACGCGATCGAGCTGGAACGCGTCCTCGGCGATCTGCTGCCGCTGCTGCGTGCGGTGCAGCCGCAGAAACTGAACAGTTCGCTGGGCGCGATCTCGCTCGCGCTCGACAACCGTGGGAAGTCCTTGGGGGACAGCATCGTCCAGCTCAACGACCTGCTCAGCCAGGTGAACCCGCTGATGCCGCAGTTCAAGGCCGACATCAGCGGTCTCGCCGACGTGGCGGATCTGTACACCGGCGCCGCGCCGGACATCCTCAAGGCGCTCTCGGATCTCTCCACCACCGCGAAGACCATTGTGGACACTCGGGCGGACCTCGACAAGCTGTACGCCAGCGTCACCACCGCGAGCGGCGACCTGAACAAGTTCCTGGTGCAGAACAAGGACAACATCATCGGCGTCAGCGTGAAGAGCAGGCCGACACTCGAGCTGCTTTCCCGATATTCGCCCGAGTTCCCTTGCCTGTTCGACGCGGTGAACCGCCTCAAGCCGGTGATGGAGAAGGCTTTGGGCAAGGGAACCGGGGAGCCGGGACTGCACGTGACGTTGTCCGTCCACGATCCGCGCGACAAATACGTGCCGGGCCGGGACGATCCGCGGTTCGACCAGAAGGGCGGGCCGCGCTGCTACGGCGGCGGCGGGACTTCGGCGGCGGTGGCGTTCGCCGCCGATGGGGACCTCGGCCCGGCCAATTCGAAGGGGGAGCGGGGGCTGGTCGCCGAGATGCTGGCGCCGTCGCTCGGGATGAAGCCGGCCGAGGTCCCGGACTGGAGCAGCGTGCTCGTGGGCCCGGCCTTGCGTGGTACGGAGGTGACCGTCCGATGAGGGGTATCGCGGGGCCGGCGATCAAAGGCCTGGTCTTCTTCGTGATCACCGTGGTGGCGACCGGGATCCTGGCCATCACCATCGCCAACTCCGGGGTCGGCACGACGGTCGGCTACACCGCCAGGTTCACCGACGCCACGTCGGTCAACCCCGGTGACGAGGTCCGGATGTCCGGTGTCCGCATCGGCCAGGTGGATTCGGTCGGGGTGGTCGAGCGTCGGCTGGCGGACGTGCGGTTCTCGGTCGAGAACAAACGCCGCCTCACCGCCGGGGCCACGGTCACCATCAGGTACCGCAACCTCGTCGGCCAGCGATATCTCTCGATCGATCCCGGCCCGGACGGGCCGGCGGTGCTCGACGACGGCGCGTTGATCCCGCCGGAGCGGACGCATCCCGCGCTGGATCTGACCGCGTTGTTCAACGGATTCAAGCCGCTGTTCCAGGCACTTTCGCCGAGTGACGTCAACCAGCTGTCGTTCGAGATCGTCCAGGTGCTGCAGGGCGAGGGGAGCACCGTCGACAGCCTGCTCGAACACACCGCGTCCCTCACGAACACCCTGGCGGGCAAGGACGAGGTGATCGGCCAGGTGGTCGGGAACCTCAACACGGTGCTCGACACGCTCAACTCCCAGGGCGACCAGTTCGACAAACTCGTCGACGTCACCGCGCAGCTGGTCTCCGGGCTCGCCGGCGACGCGAAACCCATCGGGCAGGCGATCGGCGGGCTCGGCGAGCTCACCACCGCCACCGCGGATCTGCTCCAGGACGGCCGCGCGCCGTTGAAGGACAGCATCAACACCCTCGGCGACCTCTCGAAGAACCTCGCCGACAACACCCCGGTGTTCGAGCAGTTCCTGGCGAACCTCCCGAAGAAGCTGGACCGCATGGGCTCGATGGTCTCGTACGGCTCGTGGTTCAACTTCTACCTGTGCTCGGTGAAATCGGACGCACCGCCCGCCCCGGGCGGCCCGCCGGTCGGGATCCCGCTGACCCAGGGACGGTGCCGGTGAAAGCGCCGAGGATCAAACCGTTCCGCAGCCGCAACCCGATCGTCGTCGGCGCCGTCACGGCGCTGCTGATGGCGGTGGCGGGCTCGGCCACCTTCTTCTCCGACGATCTCCCGCTGGTCGGCGGCGGAACCACGTACGCGGCCGAATTCACCGAAGCCGCCGGTCTCAAACGCAACGACGAGGTCCGCGTGGCCGGGGTCAAGGTCGGCGAGGTCTCCGACGTCCTGCTGGACGGTGGCCGGGTCAAGGTCCTGTTCCGGGTCAGGGACACCTGGATCGGCAACCGCACCACCGCCGCGATCAAGATCAAGACCCTGCTGGGGCAGAAGAACCTGGTCCTCGACCCGGTCGGCAACGCGGAACTCGATCCGGACGAGCCGATCCCGGTGCAGCGCACGAGTTCCCCGTACGACGTCACCACGGTGTTCAACGACCTCGCGAACACGGTGGGAGCGATCGACACCGACCAGCTGGCGAAGGCGTTCGGGACCCTGTCGGAAACGCTCGGCGCCTCCACCCCGCAGGAGGTCCGGACCGCGTTCGACGGCATCACCGCGCTGTCCAAGACGCTCGCATCTCGCGACCAGGAGCTGGTGAAGCTGTTCGAGAACACGAACAAGGTGTCGAAGACGCTCGGGGACCGCTCGCAGCAGATCGAGGCGTTGATCCGCGACGGGAACACTCTCCTCACGGAGCTGAACGCGCGCAAGGACGCCATCGCGAAGCTGTTCAGCGGGGTGAAGAACCTGTCGATCCAGCTCAAGGGACTGGTGGCGGACAACCAGAAGACGCTCGGCCCGGCGCTCGACCAGCTCGATCGGGTCGCCACCGTGCTGCTGCGGAACCAGGACAAGCTCAACGAGAGCCTGCGGCTGGCCGGGCCCTTCTACCGCCTGCTCGGCAACGCGGTCGGCAACGGCCGCTGGATCGACACCTACATCTGCGGACTCGTCCCGACCGGCGGCACACCGGGCAGCTGCATGCCTTCGAGGAAGGGGGGACGCTGATGGGGCGCCACTTCACGTTGTCGGATCTCGGGGCGCAGGCCCGGCGGCGGGCCTGGGTACGGAGGCTCGCGCTCGCCGTCGTCGCCGGGCTCCTCGTGACGGCGGCCTGGCCGCTGCTGACCAGGCAGGCCGACCGTGTCCTGACCGGGTTCTTCACCGCGACCGTCGGGGTGTACCCGAACACCGAGGTGCGGGTGCTCGGTGTCCCGATCGGTTCGGTGACCAAAGTCGAACCGCGCGGCACGAACGTCGAGGTGACCATGACGGTCCGGCCCGATGTCAAGCTGCCCGCCGACGTCGGCGCCGTCGTGATCACGCCGAGCCTGGTCGCCGACCGGTACGTCCAGCTCACCCCGGTGTACGTCGGCGGGCCGGAACTGGCCGACGACGGGCGGATCCCGCCCGAGCGCACCGTCACCCCGGTCGAGGTCGATGAACTCCTGGGCAGCCTCAACCAGCTGATGACCGCGCTGGGGCCGAAGGGCGCCAACCGGGACGGCGCGGTCAGCGACGTCCTGACCAAGGCCGCGGAGTACCTCGACGGCAACGGCGGCAAGCTCGGCGAAGCGATCAAGAACCTCGGCGAGTTCGCCAGGACCGCGAGCGATTCCAAGGACGACCTGTTCAACTCGGTCGACAACATCAGCAAGTTCACCGCGATGCTCGCTTCGAACGACGACAAGGTGAAACAGGCGATCCAGCAGATCTCCTCGCTCAGCAAGATCCTTGCCGATCAGCGGGACCAGTTCTCCGGCGCGATGACCGAACTGACCGAAGCGCTCAGCGTGGTGCAGGGCTTCATCAAGGACAACCGGGGCAAGGTCAAGTCCGATGTGGACAAACTCGCCGAGATCACCAAGCTGCTCAGTCAGCAGAAGGCGTCGCTGAGCGAAGCACTCGACGCCGCGCCGAACGCGCTGGCGAACGTGCTCGGCGCGTACAACCAGGGCGCGGGAACGCTGGACGGCCGAGGGAACCTCACCGAATTCTCGGGGGCGAAATGAAAAGCAGGACACTATCTGCCGTCCTGGTCCTCGTGCTGGCCGCCACCGGCTGCAGCGGCGGTGTCGACGTCTACGACATCCCGCTGCCGGGCGGGGCCGCGCTGGGCGAGCGCCCGATCCACGTCACGGCGAGCTTCACGAACGTGCTGGACCTCGTGCCCCAGTCCGGGGTGAAGGTCAACGACGTCCCGGTCGGTCAGGTGCGGACCGTCGAGCTGGCGCCGGACGGCCGAAGCGCGGTGGTCGGCCTGCTCATCAACGGGGACGTGAACCTGCCTGCCAACTCCGTCGCACGGCTGCGGCAGGCGAGCATCCTCGGCGAGAAGTTCGTCGAGCTCGCGCCGCCTCCCGAGGGGACCCCGAGCGGGCGGCTGGTCGACGGCGCGGTGATCCCGCTGGCCAGTTCTTCGCTGACCCCGGAGATCGAGGAGGTGTTCGGTGCGCTTTCCCTGCTGCTCAACGGTGGTGGCGTCGCGCAGGTGCAGAACATCACCCGTGAACTCAACGACGCGCTCGGCGGCAAGGAAAGCGCGGCACGCAGCCTGCTGTCCAATTTGGACACGTTCGTACGCGGCCTCGACGAACATAAGGCCGAGATCACTCGCGCCATCGAGAGCGTCAACAAGCTCGCGGCGACGCTGAACGCGAACACCGAGGAGATCAAGGCGACGCTGAACGGGCTCACCCCCGGCATCGAGGTGCTGAACCAGCAGCGTCAGGCGCTGGTCGGGATGCTCAAATCGCTGGACGGGCTGACCTCGGTCGCGGTCGATACGGTGAACCGCAGCAAGGACGACCTCGTCGCCGACCTCAAGGCGCTCGAACCGTTGCTGCGGAAGCTGGCCGACTCCGGGGACAAACTGCCGAAGGCGATGGAGATGATCTTCACCTTCCCATTTCCCGACGCCGCGCTCGAAGCCATCCGCGGTGACTACCTGAACACGTTCCTGACCTTCAAGAACAGTGGTGGCCGCTGATGCTGACCAAGTTCGTCCGCGTCCAGCTGGTGGTCTTCGTGACCATCGCGGTCCTCGGCGTCGCGTACGTGGGCGCGACGTACGCGGGCCTGGACAAACTGGTGCTCGATCGCGGGTACACCGTCAAAGTGCGGCTCGCCACCGGTGGCGGCATCTTCACCAACGCCGAAGTCACCTACCGGGGCGTGCCGATCGGCCGGGTCGGTGAACTGCGGCTGACGGCCTCCGGGATGGAGGTCGATCTCGAAATCGAGCCAGGCGGCCCGGAAGTGCCCGCGGACACCGAAGCCGTCGTCGCCAACCGATCCGCCGTCGGCGAGCAGTACGTCGATCTGCGGCCGCGCCGCGGCGACGGCGCCATGCTGCGCGACGGTTCGGTGATCGCCGAGGCGGACACGAAGATCCCGCTGCCGGTGGACATCGTCCTGTCCAGTGTGGACTCTTTCGCCAATTCGGTGCCGAAGCCCGCCCTGCGGACCGTGGTCGACGAGCTGTACAACGCGACGTCCGACGCCGGCCCGGCGCTGGACCAGCTCGTCGGGCGGGGGATCGAGTTCGTGCAGGAGGCGAGCGCGCATGTCGGCCCGCTGACCCGGCTCGTGACCGACGCGCAGACCGTGCTCGACACCCAGGTCTCGCAGGCGGACGCGATCCGCTCGTTCGGTGCCAACGCGAAACTGCTCGCCGCGACCTTGAAGAGCTCCGACGGCGATCTGCGGCGGCTGATCCCGGCCGTCCCCGCGGCCGCGAACGAGGTCAGCACGCTTCTGCGGGAGACCGGCCCCAGCCTCGGCATCCTGCTGGCCAACCTGCTGACCACCGCGGACGTGCTGGAAACGCGCCAGGACGGCCTCGAACAACTGCTGGTCACCGCGCCGAAAGCGGTCGCCGCGGGGCACGCGATCATGGGACCCGACGGCGCGCACGTCGGTCTCTCGCTGACGTTCTTCGATCCGCCGCCGTGCGTCACCGGTTACGGGACCGCCTACCGCGACGGACTCGACACTTCGCCGCGTCCGTTGAACACCGCGGCGCGCTGTGCCCTGCCCAAGGGCAACCCCACGAACGTGCGCGGCTCGCAGAACGTGCCGGGAAGGTGAAGGCCATGACTCGAATCGCCGCGTTCCTCGCCGCGATCGCCACGGCTTTGGCGGCTTGGTTCGGCTACTCGTGGTGGGAAGCGAGCCACGACGAAGGTGTCGCGCGGGCGACGGTTCGCGAGGAGGCGTTGCAGGTGGGCAGACAGGCCGTCGCCGCTCTGACCACTTTGGACTACCGGCAGGCGGAGCAGGGCTACCAGAACTGGCTGAACCTGTCCGGCGGCGCGTTGCACGACGAACTGGCGCGCGACCGTGAAGGCGGTCTCGGCCGGATCGGCCAGGCGAAGACCGTGACCACCGGCCGGGTCGTCGACGCCGCGGTGACCGAAGTGGACAGTGGCGGTGGAACGGCCGAGGTGATCGCTTCGGTCGAACTCGAGGTGCGGCCCGAAGGCGGGGAAGCGGTGACCAAGCACAACCGGTTCCGCGCCGGCCTGAACCGGACACCGGACGGGTGGCGGGTCACGTCGCTCGGCCAGGTGCCGGTGACCGACACCGGAAAGCCCTGATGGAGGAAGGGATGACCACGAAACGAGCCGTCAAACCGGCGCGGCGCGCGGTGAAGGTCGCCGGGAAGATGGGCGGTGGCACAAAGGTACTCGAACCTGCGGAAGCCTCGGAGGAGGCTCCGGCCGATCCTCCCGCCGTCGCTCCGGTGCGGCGGCGGGGTGCGCTGGTGTTCGGCGCGGTCGCGCTGGTGATGGCGGCTCTGGCGGGGTGGTTCGCCATCGAGGCGCGGGACGCCACGGCGGTGCTGGCGCACAACACGGCGCTGACCGACGTCGCCACCACCGCGGAGGTGAGCGATCAGATCGGCAAGGCGCTCGGCACGGTCTTCTCCTACCGCTACGACGACCCCGCCAAGAGCGAGCAAGCCGCGAAAGAGGTCCTCACCGGGCCGGCGCTGGGGCAGTACGACCAGCTGTTCGCGCAGGTCCGGGGGCTCGCGGCGGAGCAGAAACTGGTCGTGACCTCGACCGCGGTGGTCTCGGGAGTGAAGGTCCTCGACGGGGACCGGGCGTCGCTGCTGGTGTTCCTGGACCAGACCGGCGTGCGCGGGGACGGGCAACGCAGTACCGGTGCGGCTCAGCTGAGCGTCAGCGCGGAACGGGCCGAGGGGAAGTGGCGGGTGACCGCCCTGGCGGCCGCCTGACTTGAGCGGTCGCCGGTCCGTGAAGGCCTCCTTCCCTACTCTCAAGGTAGGGAAGGAGGCCTTCACGGGCTTTCGCCTCAAGAAGGGGCCGCCCGAAGGGTCAGGATCCCGGCAAAGTCGGCTATCCGCGGGTCAAGCGGGTGCCGGATGGGACACTGTCGGTGTGACCGTGTCTGCTTCGGGCGTTTTGTGATGGGGTCGTGAGTGGCAAAGAGGGTTATAGAGGGGTAAGTCAAACGTGGCGTGCCGGAGTTGGCGGCAGGAGCGGACTTGCCGAAGAGACACCTTCCTGACTGTCCATAAGGGACGTTTTCCGTGGTGTCAGTGCCCGAGTTGAGCGATTTGTGCGATTTGGCGAGGGGGTCGTGAGTGGCAAAGAGGGTTAGAACCCTACTTGTCACTCACGACCCCCTTGCCAAAGCGGGCATATGGCCTTGAAACAGACATTTCGTCACCGGAAAGCGTCCCCTGTGGACACTCAGAGCGCAGCTGACTCCTGTCGGCCAGTCCAGAACCACACCGGGAAGGGCCGCCTCTCCGCCTTGACCCAGCGAAGGGGCCCTTCACCGCAGAGGCTCGGTCACGCCACATTTGACTTACCCCTCAATGGAACCCTCTTCGTCACTCACGACCCCGCTCGAAAACCGTACAGATGCGCTCAAACGGACGTCCACCTGTCAGCTGGCGTCCTTGTGGACACCGTCCGTTCAAGCCCCCTGCCGTCGGCCCCGTTCGAATCACCAAGAGCGACACCGAGCAGCGTTTACGCGACTTTGCCGAGCCCCTGACCCTGAGCCTAGGGAAGGAGGCCCTCACGGGCTTTCGTGGTCCTGCTGGGTGCCGTGCCTGGAGGAGGGTTGCGAAAGCCACTCTCTTTCGCAATCTCCGGCCGCCGTCGGGCTCACGACCGCCCGGCGATCATGTCCCGAAAGCGGCTTTCGCGACACCACCCTCCAGAACCCAAAGGCCTGTTGCGCCTGAAGCCCCTTCCCTCGGCTCAGCCGAGGAAGAGGGCTTCACGTACTTTCCTCGGCCGAGCCGGGTGTCCCCAATGCCACATTGGGGACACCCGAGCGGTCCGCCGCAAAGCCTCAAGAAGGGGCCGCCCGAAGGGCCAGGATCATCTCGAACCGTCGCTCAGGGTCCCGCAGCCCGTCCGCGAACAGCGCCTCCAGCTCTTGGGCACGGGACCGCACCGTCTGCGGATGCACGGCGAGCCGTTCCGCCACCTCGCGGACGTTCCCGCAGGTCTCCAGCCACGCCAGCAGCGTTCCCGCCAGCCGCGAATGCTGCTTCCCGGTCAACCCGGCCAGCGGCCCGAGGCGTTCCCGGACCAGCTCGGCGGCCAGAAACGGCTCCTTGAGCAGCCACAGGCGGGAAAGATGGTCGACGCACCACGTCACGGGCTCGTCGGCGAGCGCGCCGGAGTCGACGAGCCGCAGGGCCTCGCGTGCGGCCCGCAGCGAACGTGCCGCGAAAACGGGTGGGACGGCGGGGCCGATCGCGGCCCGCCAGCCGGTCAGTTCTTCGGCGAACCGGTCCCGTTCGTCCGGTTCGGGGGCGGGGAGCAGAAGACAGGGCGAGGCGCTCTCGAAGTCGGCCAGCGCGGTCGGCGCGGCCGCCGGTGCTTCGTCCGACGGCCGGTCGAGAGCGACGGCGACGAGCAGATCCGGTAGTTGCCAGCGGGCCAGGTCGGCGGCGTGTTTGACGACGTCCGGCGGTGACGGTGGCTCGGCGAGCAGGAGTTCCATCAAACGGTGCCGCCGGCGCTCCAGTGCGCCGGCGGCCTTTTCCCGTGCCTCCGCATGGCCCTCGACCGAGAGCGCCGACAGTTCGTCGATATAGGCGAAGATGGCTTCCGCGAGCAGGCACAGTGTCGCCGAAGGAACTCCCGCGCGTCGGCCCGCTTCGGCCACCCGGCGCCAGGTCACCCTGGCGCCGACGCGGTACGCCGCCTGGAGGACGTCGACGTTGCGGCCCTGGTGGAACTCCTGGACACCCAGGCTCAGGAATACGCTCCGGCGGTCCTCCGACGGCGCTTCCGGGTTCCCGATCCGTTCCACGAACTGCAGGAACGCCATCTGGACGCCGGTCTTGAGCGCCTTCCCGAACGCGCCGTCCAGCGGCCGCGCGTAGTCGGGGATGGTCCGCTGGATCTCGCGGACCACCTCCCCGGCCACGTCGGCCAGCACCGGTCTGAACACCGTCGCCAGCTCTCTCGGCAGCAACGCCCAGAGCTGGACCGGGCGCCCGCTCGGCCCACCCGGCCGGGCAGGCGTGAGCAGCGGACCGTACGTCGCCTCGACCCCGCTGCGGGCGTCCTGCGGTCGGGTCACCTCGTCACCTCGTTGTGAGTGGGAAACGCTGATCTGTCAGTCCTCGGCGAGCAAGGCCTCCGCGCGCAGGGCGATCTCCATGTCGAGCCGGTCGTCGGCGTTGTTCAACCGGTCGCCGAAGAGATCGATGAGCTGGTGCATGCGGTACCGGACGGTCTGCGGGTGGACCTTGAGTTTCTTCGCGATCTCCGGAGCGCTGCCCCGGGATTGCAGCCAGATCAGCAACGTCTCGCCGAGCCGCGCCCGCTGTTTGGGGGTGAGGTCGTCGAACGGGGCGAGGCTGCGCGTGCACAGTTCACGGACCAGGAACTCGTCCGCGAGCAGCCACAGGGTGGACAGATGATCGCTGTACCGCGTGACCGGATTGTCCGGAAGGACCCCTCGCTGGACCAGCCGCAGCGTGCGGCGCGCCCACAGCAGGGAGCGCGGCGCTTCGGTGAGCCGCACGGCCGGGCCGATCACCGCGCGCCAGCCGGGGAGCCGTTCGGCGAGATCCTTCAGATGCTTGTCCGGGTCGCCGGTGACCAGGCAGGGTTTGGGGCCTTCGAAGTCGACGAGGACGTCGGCGTCCAGGTCGGCGCTGTCGGGGTCAAGCGGGCCGAGCCGTCGCTCCAGCGCGACGACCGTGATCTCGGTCGGCAGCGCCCACTGCGCGTTGGCGGCGTGGGACGCGATCGACTGCGGTGAGGACGGGGGATCGGAGAGCATCAGTTCGAGCAGCCTGCGCCTGCGTCTGGCCCTGGTGCCCGCGGCCCGCTCCTGCGCGGCCGTGTAGCCCTCGATGGACAGTGCGGAAATCTCGTCCACGTAAGCGAAAATCGCTTCGGCCGCGGTGCACAGGAGATCGGCGTCCGCTCCGATCGCCTGCCCGAATTCCGAAACGTGCCGCCACGCGACGCGGCCGCCGACGCGGTAGGCCGTCTGGAGACAGTCGAGGCTGCGGCCCTCGTTGAATTCGACCTTCCCGAGGTTGCGGAACACCGCCGACCATTTGTCGAGCGGCGCCGTCCCCTGACCGACGGTGTCGAGGCAGTGCAGGATCGCCTGCCGGATACCCTGCGTGATCATCTGTCCGAACGCGCCTTCCAACGGCTGCGCGTACTCGGGGACGGCTCGTTGCACCTCCTGCAGGATGGCTCGTGCCAAGGGGTCGGCCCGCGGCCGGAACCGCTCGCCAAGGTCTCTGGGCAGTGACGCCCACAGTCCATTCGCACCGGTGCTGCGCACAGGTCGGTTCTCCACTGGGGTTCTCGGTGCCGGCGTGAAGGCGCGCGGTCGCTGGACCGGACCCGGTGGCTGGCGGAGCGGGGTGGCGGGGTGACGCACGCCGGGGTCGGGTCGTGCGGTCCGCAGATCGTGCCGCGAGAATCCGGTATCCAAGTCGGTCATGTTTTTTATCCTTGCTGGCAACAAAATCAGCCTCTTCAACGGTGAAGCCGATCCAGATTTTGTGGCTCACGCAACATAAAATCCGGCCGAGAGGACTGTCAACGGCTGGCGGGAGCTTGAGCGGCCACCTGGATGGACTACACCCGAACGGGTGGTCCGATCCGATGGTGGGTGACATTCAGGCAGGCCTGAGATGGCGTCCGGATGACAATTTTTCCGGGACGTTTTCGGGCGCTTCCGCCGCCTCGCTGGCGCGGATGAGCACCTCGACGACCTCGTCCAGGCTCAACCGGGCCGGAGCGGTCTCGGTGAGGAAGCGTTCGAGCTCGTCACCGAACCGGGCCGGGTCGGCCACATGTGGAAAGTGTTTCGCATTTTCGAACACCGTCAATCGGCTGTCCGGCAGCACTTCGGCGGTCTTGCGGCCGTGGGCGACCGGGATGAGCGGGTCGTGCGCTCCCCAGACGACGAGGGTGGGCACCTCCCGGGCGAGATAGAGCTTGTCGATCGCGCTCGCGCGCTGGCCCCGGAGGTCGATCAGGCTGCGCGCGATGAACAGGAACGCCCGACGCCTGCCCGGGGCGGCCAGTGACGCAAGGTGACGGGTCAGCTCTCGGGTCTCGGCGGAGAGCTTCCCGCCGAGCGCGCGGCCGGCGGCGGCGATCCCGCGAGCGATCGCGACGGTGACCGGATTGACCGCGACGGTGAGCGTCGCGTTGGCCCCCGGCAGCGCCGTCGCGCGCAGCACAGGGGTCACCTGCGGGCCGAGCCCGGCGCTGCCCACGAGCACCAGCCGGGCGCACATCTCGGGGAACTGGTAGGCGAACTGCATCGCGATCCCGCCGCCGAGGGAATGCCCGACGATGGTCGCGTGCCGGTTCCGGGTGAGCGCGAGGACGTCGCGGACCACACTGGCCATCGCGCCGAGGCCGTAATCGGCCCGAGGTGCGGCCGAATCACCGTGGCCCGGAAGATCGGGGGCGAGGACATGGCGCCCGAACCCGGTGTGCTCGAAGTGGTCGAGCAGCGGGACCCAGGTCTCGCTGCTGCCCGAGATGCCGTGCAGCAGTACGAGCGGTTCACCCGCAGCGTCCTTTGTGGACGGAACGTATTCCCGTAGCCGGATTTCCCGCCCGTGCAGGGTCAGTGTGCGCGCTTCGAGGGCCATGTCCCGCCTTTCCGTTGTCAGGCGTCAAAATAACGTGTAGAACGCCGGGTCCGTCAGCGTGTCGCCGGACACGTCCGGCAATTGCGACCCGGGTGACAAGAATGCCGGGGCCGACCCCGAGCCGGATGCCAAAACCGCGCGGGCGGGGCAATTGCGCATCGACATTTTCCCACCGTCCCGGTATTCAGGAAAGCGTCGGTAAACACCCGTAACGACGGAGAACGCGATGGCCTGCCGGGCGGACTTCCACGTCGATCAGCCGAGGGCGAAGCGTGCCCGCCGCGGCCTCCGCTGGGTGCTCCCCACCGTGCGGCCGCCGGAACGCAGGGTCCGGCGTGTCAGCTCCCTGGCGTCCCTTCGTCGCGGCGGTGGGCGCGCATGAGCCGCTGCGCGCGGAGCGCGAGTTGCATGTTCAGCCGGTCGTCGGCGTCTTTGAGACGGTCGCCGAACAGGTCCTCCAGCTGACGGAGGCGGTTCCGCACGGTCTGCGGATGCACGCCGAGCCGCTGCGCGATCTCCGGCGCGCCACCGCGCGTTTCCAGCCACGCCAGCAGGGTTTCGCTGAGCCGCTCCTGCTGTTTCCCGCTCAGCGAGGTGAACGGGTCGAGGCTCTGCTTGGCGAGTTCGGCACCGAGGAAGTCCTCGGCCAGCAGCCACAGTGTGGCGAGGTGATCCCGGCACCAGATGACCGGGCCGGGCGCGTCCTCACTGTTCAGCAGTAGCGCGCGGCGGGCGGTGCGGAGGGCGGCCGGGGCGTCGGCGAGCGGCACGACGGGGGAGACCGCCACCCGCCAGCCGTCCAGTGCGTCCTTCAGCGGGGCGAGATCGGTGTCCGGATCCGCGGTGAGTAGGTACGGCTCGGCCGTGTCGAGGTCGGCCAGCACGGTGGTGTCCAGGAGGTGGACCGGGAAGGCGGGGGCGCCGGGAGCGCGCTGGAGTGCCACCATGGCCGCGGCTCGCGGAACCCGCCAGCCTGCGCCGTCGGCGAGGCTGGCGATGCTGCACGCGGAACCTTCCGGCGCCTGGGCGATCAGTTCGAGCAGGCGACGGCGCCGGAGCGGGATCGCGCCCGCCGCCCTGGCCTCCGCCTCCTGATACCCCTCGATCGTCGTGGCGCACAGTTCGTCGACGTAGACGAAGACGGACTCGGCCGCGAGCGCGATGACGTCGAGGCCCACGCCGAGCCCGCGCACGATGGGCCGCATCGCCCGCCATGCCGCCCGTGCGCCGATGGTCACGCTGTCGTGCAACGGTTCCAGGCTGCGGCCCTCGGTGAATTCGATCCGCCCGCGCATACGGTAGAAGTCGATCCAGCGGTCGTGGGGCACGTCCGGATCGCCGATGCACTCGACGTAGTGGCGCACCGCCCGTTCGCAGGAGACGACCAGGACGCGGCCGAAGACCCCGCGCAACGGCTGCGAATACGCGGTGACCGAGCGCTGCACCTGTTTGACCATGGCGGCCGCGGCGTGACCGGTATACGGACGCAGTTCTTCGCCGAGCGAACGCGGCAGCGCCGCCAGCATGCCGAAACCGCGGTACTCGACCACCAAGACCACCCTTTGATTTTCTTCGAACCAGGAAGGGAAACATGAATCCGTTTGCATAATCGCGTCGGATCGACGGGAACGGTGCGGGCCGTTTGTACTGGATCGGCGGACGGCCTGTACCCCGAATGTGACGTTGAATTTGCAACGGAAAGTCGCGACGCTCAGCCACGTGACAACGAGCGGGCGTTTCGGTGTGACGTCTTTTGACACGGATGTGTCGGCGGTCCTACGCTCCGTGCATTCGAGTGCGCCGGTGGCGCGCGGACGAAAGGGATTGGGTGCCCGAAATCGTCGGCCTACTTCACAGCGGGGGATCGCACACGTGAGCTGGCAGTCCGTTGGCGTGTTGTGGGAACGCCTGCCGAGGGAACTCGGTGACGCCATCCGCCCGCGCATCCCGGCGATCGCCCGGCACTGTGTCGAAGGCGTGGTGTCCGAGGTGGGCGAATGCGCCGAAGTGTTCAGCGACGGCGAGGCCCGTGCCGCGGCCGTCGAGCTGACCAGGCGCAGTATCGAACGCGCCATCGACCGGGTCGGCGTCCCCGAACTCCTGCAGAACGACCTGCTGGCCGATTTCCGTGCCCAGGGCCGGATCGCGTTCCAGCAAGGGCTCAGCAGGGAGTCCGCGCAGGCGGCGTTCCGGGTCTCGAGCCGGGTGCTGTGGCGTTCGATCGCCGCGATCGGCCGCCAGCTCCAGCTGCCCGGCGACGTCCTCTACGGCGCGGCGGAATGTCTGTTCGGTGACGTCGTCGAAGTGACGATGGCGCTGACGGACGGGTACAACGCCGCCCAAGCCGAGGCGACGGGCCCCGCGGAGCAGCGGGCCAGGCTCTTCCGGCTGCTGACCGGTGGCTCCGGATACAGCCAGGCCGACGCCGGCGCGCTCGCCGTCGCCATCGGCTGGCGGATCCCCGAACGGATCACCGCGGTCGTCTTCACCGCGGCGCCCGGCGCGCCCTCGTTCCCGCCGGGCCTGCTGCCCGCGGCGGTCCCGGTGGACCTTGTCTCCGACGTTCCCGGCGCGCTCGTGGCTTGTCCGGAGGCCGACCTCGGCGGCCTGCGGGACCTGCCGTCCGGCTGGTCGGCGACGGTCGGGGTGTCCGTCCCGGTCGCGCAGGCCGCCGAGTCGTTCCGGATCGCGCGGCGCGCGTCCGAACTCACCCAGCGGGGCATGATCACGACGGTCGGCCCGGTGCTGTGGTGCGAAGAGCACATCACCACGCTGCTGTTGCTCGCCGACGAGTTCCTGCTCGACCGGCTGGCCGGCGAGGCGCTCGAACCCTTGTCGAGGCTGGCGCCGCGCCAGCACGACGAACTGGCGGCGACCCTGCTCACACAGGTGCAGACGCGGGGGAGCGCGCCCGAGATCGCCCGACGGCTCGCCGTGCATCCGCAGACGGTGCGGGCACGGCTGCGGCGGCTCACGGAGCTGTTCGGCGAACGGCTGGACGATCCGGATCAGCGGCTGCGGATCGAGCTGGCGCTGCGCGCGGAACGGTTGCGGCCCGCCGACGTCTGACGCGCTCCCGCCACCGGGAACACCCAGCGGCGGTAGCCCCACCAGCGGAACGCCGAACCCGCCGCGGTGCCCAGCACCATCCCGCTGACGAAGTCGGCGATCTCCTGGACGAGGAAACCGACTTCGGGCACCTCGAGCCGCAGGACGTAGCGCGAGATCAGCGGTGGGCACAGGTTGATCGTCACGGCGATCGCGTTCACGGTGAAGAACAGCGCCGCTTCCGGGAAGCCGCGTCTGCCGCCGCGGGTGTGGAACGCCCAGCGCCGGGACAGCAGATATGAGAAGGCGGTGGTCACGACGGTCGCGATCGCGAGCGCCGTGACCGGTTTCTCTTGCAGGACGGTGAGTTTCAGCCCGTAGTTGGCCCCGAGCGTGAGCCCGAACGCCGCGAGGCCGACGGTGGCGAACCGGAGCAGCTCACGCCGCTCGCCGGTCCGCGCACCATCGTCCACAAAGGATGCCGGGGCGGTTCTGAGCACCGCCCGGCTCAGCAGTTCGACGTCGCCGGGGTGCCCGTGACCCGGTCCTTGAGGAAGGCGAGCACGTCGGCGTTGCCGGTGTAGACCGCCGTGATGTGGTCGGTGTCGAAGGTCTTCCAGGTCGTCTTGACACCCGCGGCGCAGTAGGCCTTGCGCAGCGCCTCGGCCTGCGCGAACTGCACGAGCTGGTCCTGGGTGGCGTGGTAGAGGAATACCGGGACCTTCGGCGGAGTGCCGCCGAGCTTGTTCTCGTTGAGCCGCTTCACCCATTCCGGCCGCACGTAACCGGCGCTGGTCGTGTAGTCGGCGATCTTCTGATTCGCGTAGGTGGTGAGCAGCTCGAAGGTGCACGCGCTCTTCTGCATCTCCGCCAGCTTCACGCGGCCGTTGTCGCTGAGGAACGAATCCAGCTTCAGCTCGGGATAGGCGTGGTCGAGGCCGATCAGTGCGTAGGCGAAGACGCCGAAACCGAATTTTCCGTCGAGTTGCAGCGTGACCTGGACGAGGTCGGCGGGCACGCCGCCGGCGGCGACACCGACGAGGTTCAGCTCCGGCGCGTAGGCCGGTTGCAGTTCGCCGGCCCAGGCCGCCGCCCCGCCGCCCTGCGAGTACCCGCGGAAGAGCACCTTGGCGTCGGTGGACAGGTTCGCCTCCGGCAGGCGCTGCGCGGCGCGGACCGCGTCGATCATCGCCGGTCCTTCCGAACGCCCGACCACGTACGTCGTCTTCGGATCCTGGCGATAGCCTTCGTAGTCGGTGAGCGCGACGGCGAATCCGGCGTCGAGCGCGTCGTCGAGGCCGGATTGCTCGTAGAACGCGCCGATGTCGATCATCTTCGACGGCGTGCAGTGGAAGGCGGGGCCGTGCGTACCGGCGCCGAACGAGACGATCGGCGCCTTCGCCGGGTCCACGTTCTTCGGTACCAGCACGGTCCCGGTCACCGCGTCCGGCCGCCCGAGGGCGTCGGTCGACAGGTACATCACCTGCCACGCGTTGACGGAATCCTTACGCGGACCGGCTTTCGAGACACGCGAGCGGATGATGTCACCCGGTTTGCCCGCCGGGAGCGGGGACGGCGGGGTGTAGAACGAGTCGTCGGACGCCGACGGGGCGGCGGAGCTCGCCGGGCTCCCGCTCAGCACGGTCAGGAGACCGGCAGACAGGACGATCGCCAGGGCGACGGCGAGCGTCCGGCGGGACGGGCGGGGGAACGGGGTCGGCACGGCCGGGCCTCCAGAGGCGGTGGGCTGGGTGAGGGGCAGAGCGTCGCGAAAGCCACTTTCAGGACATCAGGTGTCCCGAAAGTGGCTTTCGCGACACCTGCCCCGGGCTTCGAGGGTGTCCGCTCAGGCGTTGCCGCCGTAGACCTGGCGGCAGGTCGTGGACTCGGCGAACGCGAGCTCCAGTTCGGGGTTGGCACGAAGGTGCTTGATCGGGCCTTCCGGCTCGCTCAATCCGCTCATCGTGCTGTCGGCGTCGGCGACCACCTTCTGCAGGCTCGCCTGGTCGGTGACCTTCGCGTCCTGCATCCGCGTCAGGGTGGCGGACACCTTCGATTTGGTCTCACCGAGCGTGGTGGTGGCCTTGTCCACAGCGGACTGTCCATCCGGGACCGGTGGCACACCGGCGTTCCGGATCCCGCCCGCCATGTCGTCGAGCGCGGCGGACAGCGAATTCAGGAAACCCACCATGGCGGTCTTGGTCCCCTGCGGGTCGGCGGGGTCGAACGCGGGTGGCTTGGACAGCTTCGCCGAGCCCGTCGCGACACCCGAGCACACCTTGTCCACCCAGGCGAGCGCGGCCGGGTCGGCGTGTCTGCCGGCGTCGGCGGGATCGTCGGACCCGCAGGCGCTCAACAGGACCGCCGCGGCGGTCGTGGAGACGGCGGCGAACGCGATTCGCGCTGCCATGCGGCGCATTCTTTTCATGGTTTCCCCGTCGAATTCGGCGAAAGAGGGCCTGCCCCGGCGCGACGAGCGGGATTCCGCACTGGTCGGCGGTGACCGGCTTGCTGAACCGCGAGGTTACTCACGAAAGATTCAGGCAGGCAAGGCGGCCGCGACACCGAAAAAGGTGATTGGCATGCGCGAGATAGTTTTCAGTGGTGAGATTGTCACTCTCGTCAGCGGTTCCGCGAGCGGTCTTACCTGGCTCTGAACTGGGGAAACCCATGTGCCGCTACTAGGAACCAGCCGGTTGTACCGTGCCCGCGTGACAATTTACCCGTGGCCGGTCAACTTTTCCGGTGAAGCACTTGATAGCGGTGTGGACGCGTCGTTAGTTTACTGTTCGGTTGCGATCCGTCAGACATCGTCGCTACCCGGAGAATTCTCTCGGGCCGATATTCATTGCTCTGGGGAATTGTACGCCGTTTCGTATCATCGTTGATACCACGGAAGGACGATCGTGAGTCACCGTAGAGGAACCAAGAAGGCGGTCGCCGCCGCCGCTGCCGGTGCCGTGGGGCTTGCCGCCGCGGTACTCGTGGTCGGGGCACAGTCCAGTGTCGCCGATCCGATCTCGCTCCCGCTCAACTACCACTGCGACCTGCCGCTCGTGGGGTCGCAGTCGCTGAAGGTGGTGATCAACACCGATCTTCCGCTGTCGGTCAAGACCGGTCAGCCGACCGGCACGTTCGACATCAAGGCCGTCTCCACGATCAACGCGGACACGGTCAGCGGGCTCAACCTGATCGGTGCGACCACGCTGGAAGGACAGGCCGTCGCGGCGGCGACCGTGGCGGCACCGGGGCTCAACCTCCCGGTCAACGTCCCGAACGACATCGCCAAGCAGAACATCCCCACCTCGGGCGAGATGACGGTCAACGCGGCGGGCAAGACGCCTTCGCTGACCTTCAACCAGCCCGGCGAAGCGAAGATCACCGTGGGTGACCTGCAGCTGAAGGTCACCCCGCGCAAGGCCGACGGTTCGGTCACCGGCATCACGCCGGACGGCACGATCGACGCGCCGTGCAAGCAGGATCCTGGCCAGAACAACACGCTGGCCACGATCAAGATCGGTGACGGCGGTGGCGGCACGACCACGCCCACCACCCCGACCACGCCCACCACTCCCACGACGCCGACCACCCCGACCACGCCGACGACCCCGCCCACTACCACCACCACGCCCGGTGGCGGCGGGATCAAGTACGCGTTCGGCATCAAGGGACAGACCGCGCTGAAGTCGCTCGGCAGCACGGCGGCGATCAACGGTGGCTTCGACGCGGACGTGGATCTCGCGTCGAAGACGTTCACCGGTGACCTGAAGCTCGACCCGTCGTCCACCCAGTTCAAGCTGTTCGGGTTCGTCGACGGCCGTTCGGAGATCAAGGTCGAGCAGGTCGGCAAGCAGACCGGTGAGCTCGTCGGCACCGGGTTCAAGGCGCACATCAAGTTCAACGTGTTCCTGCCGAGCGTGCAGGTCTTCGGGATCCCCATCAGCAGTGACCCCAAGTGCGGCACGGTCAGCCCGTCCACCAGCGAGATGACCACCGGTCCGGACTTCGACCTGCTCAAGGGCGGGAAGCTCACGGGCACCTACTCGCTGTCGGCCCTGCAGAACTGCGGTCAGCTGAACGACTGGATCAGCGCGTTCGCCAAGAGCGACGGCAACACGCTCGATCTGAACCTCACCAAGAAGTAAGTCAGGCAGCCGGTCCCCGTCGCGTTCCGTGACGGGGACCGGTGCCGTTTCCGTGCCGTCCAGGAAGGCGACCATGCCCCTTCGCATCAACGTCCGGATGCTGCTCGCGGCGGGCCTCACCGTCCTGCTCACGGCGGGCTGCCTGCTGTTCGTCGCCGTCCGCGGCGCGGCGGCCGGTACGCCCGTCGACAAGAAACTGTCGTTCACCTGCCCGTTCCCACTGATCGGGCTGCAGAAGCTCGACGTGAACATCAAGGCCGACTTCGAGGTGCCGACGGCGCCCGGCGGTACGCTCACCACCTCCGGCCTGACCATCACCGTGACGGTGCCGGACAAGGCGGCGCGCGGCCTCAACCTCGTCGGCGCCACCACCATCGAAGGCACCGCGGCGGCCGGTGTGACACTGGTCAACGGCGACGCGAACCCGCTTCCCGTGCGCATCCCGCTGAACGTCGCCAAGACCGACGTCCCGCCGTCCGGCACGTTCAGCCCGGTGGCGACCGGCTCCGTGCCCACCATCACGCTGGCGAAACCGGGCAAGACGACGCTGACCGTCGGCGACTTCACCACTCGACTCACTCCGAAGAAGGCCGATGGCTCCTTTACCGGGCTGGGCTCCTTCACCTCGGACTGCACGCTCGACCCCGGCCAGGACCCGATCCTGCTCTCCTTCGATCTCGGCGAGAAGCCCGCGGGGCACCGGTTCACGATCGCCGGGAAGACCGGTATCAAGGCACTCGGTGCCGACGCGCCGCTGACCGGCGCCTTCGAGCTGAGCCCGACCGCGGCGACGGTGTTCAGTGGCGGCCCGGTGTTCGACAAGGCGCACGCCGATTTCCGGCTGTTCGGCTTCCTGCCGGGTTCGGCCGATCTGGAGTTCGTCGCCGACGGACCGCAGGGCGGCGATCTCGCCGGGACCGGTTTCGTCGCGAGATCCCGGTTCACCACCGTCCTCCCGCTGGTGACGCTCGTCGGCATGCCGGTCAGCACCGGGCCGGGCTGCCGGACGTCGGCCCCGTCGACGGCGGAACTGCGCACCGGCGACGGTTTCACCATGGCGAAGGGCGGCGCGCTCAGCGGCACCTATTCGCTGGCGCCGCTGACCGGCTGTGGCGCGTTCACCTCCTACGTGAGCACGCTCGTCCAGGGGGACGGCAACACCTTCGAACTCGCGCTGACCCCGCGCCAGGCCTAGTGGTACAGCCGGTCGTGAGTGGCGATTCGTGTTCTATTTGAGGGGTAAGGCAAATGCGGCGTGCTGCGTGCTGGAGGCCCGGCCTGCCGAGCTGATCGCGACCCCGCTGTCCACAAGGGACACGAAGACACCCCCTTGTGCCCGATTTGGGTGCTTTGTGCGGGGGTCGTGAGCGGCAATGATCGTTCTAACCGTCTTTGCCACTCACGACCCCGGCAAGAAGCGGACATCAGGACATCAATCGGGCACGCAATCGGCGTGAAGCGTCCCGGGTGGGCACTTCACGCCGGAGTCGGCCGGCGAGTCAGTCCGGAACCCTGTTGTCCAGGGCGGTGATCTCATCACGAAGCCGGCGAAGACGGCCCGCGTGACAGGATTCGATCACGCCACGTTTGCCCTTCCTCTCATTAGAACCCGAAACGCCACTCACGACCAGCTGTACCGAAGCCTGACTTGAGACGCCTGTTTCCACCACCACCGCAGTAGTCGGGCCGACGGCGGCGCCGGTTCCCGGCGGCGGTAATCTGCCTCGCGACACGACCCGGACACCTGTTCCGCCACCGAGGAACCACTGGTGAATCCTGGGAGTGCCACGAAATGACGATTTCCGCGCCGGAGGCCGCCGTCCGCACGGTGGAACTGACCGTGTCGGGGATGACCTGCGCCGCTTGTTCGGCGCGGGTGGAACGCACGCTGAACAAGCTGGACGGGGTGCGCGCGTCGGTGAACTACGCGACCGAGCGCGCCACCGTGCAGGTGCCCGCGGCGCTGGCTGACGACGTGCTCATCGAGCGGGTCCGCAAATCCGGCTACACGGCGGAGCTTCGCGGCGAAGAGGATCCCGACATCGGCTTCACCCGGGTCCGGGATCTCCGGCGACGGCTGGTCGTCGCCGCGCTGCTGGCGATCCCGCTGGGGAACCTCTCGATCACCCTCGCGTTGGTGCCGCGGCTGCGGTTCCCCGGCTGGGAACTGCTGTGCCTCGCCCTGGCCGTTCCCGTGGTGTTCTGGTCCGCGCTGCCGTTCCACCGTGCCACGCTGCGGAATCTCCGTCATCGGTCGTCCAGTATGGACACCTTGGTGTCGCTGGGCGTGCTCTCGTCGTTCGCGTGGTCGGCGTGGTCCGCCTTCGCGGGCGGCACGGAACCCGGGTACTGGATCGGCTTCGGCCCGACAGCGGCCGGCGCCGACGCGATCTACCTCGACGTCGCCGCCGGTGTGACCACCTTCCTGCTGGCGGGCCGGTATTTCGAGAGCCGGTCCAGGCGCAGTGCCGCCGGACTCCTGGCCGCGCTGGACGCCTTGGCCGCCAAGGACGTCCGGGTGCTGCGGGACGGTGTCGAGCGCATGGTCCCGGTCGGCGAACTGGCCGTCGGGGACCTGTTCGTGGTCAAGCCGGGGGAGTCGATCGCCGCCGACGGCGTCGTCCGCAGCGGACTGTCCACTGTGGATGTGAGTGCGGTGACCGGTGAGCCGGTGCCCGCGGAAGTCGCCACCGGGGACCGGGTCGTCGGTGCTTCGGTGAACCGGGACGGCAGGCTCGTCGTCCGCGCGACCGCGGTCGGCACGCATACGCAGCTGGCCCAGATGACCGCGCTGGCCGAACGCGCGCAGGCCCGCAAGGCCGCGGTGCAACGGCTGGTCGACCGGATCTGCGCGGTGTTCGTCCCCGCCGTGCTCGGCGTGGCGGTGGTGACGCTCGCGGCCTGGCTGCTCGGCGGGGCACCCGCCCGCGAAGGGTTCGCGGCGGCCGTCGCCGTCCTCATCATCGCCTGCCCGTGCGCGCTCGGGCTGGCGACGCCGACCGCGTTGATGGCCGGGGTCGGCCGCGGCGCTCAGCTCGGCATCCTCATCAAGGGGCCGGACGCGCTCGAGGCGAGCCGCACGGTGGACACCGTCGTACTGGACAAGACCGGCACCGTCACCACCGGGAAGATGACCGTCACCTCGGGCCGCCCCGCCGACGGGTTCACCCTCGGCGAGGTGCTGCGGTTCGCCGGGGCCGTGGAGGCCGGTTCGGAGCACGCGATCGCGGCGGCCGTGGTGACCGCGGCGCGGGCGGAACTGCCGGATCTGCCCCCGGTCGAAGGATTCGGCGCACTGCCAGGGCTCGGCGCGAAGGGCGAGGTCGAGGGGCACGAGGTCCTCGTCGGCAACGCGCGCTTGTTCGCCGACCGCGGGATCGCCGTCCCCGACGACTTCACGGCGGAGGACGGCACCACGGCGGTCCTCGTCGCGGTCGACGGCCGGATCGCCGGGCAGCTCGCGGTCCGGGACGTCGTGAAGCCGTCGGCACGAGCCGCTGTCGACGCCCTGCACGCGCTCGGCCTTCGGACCGTGCTGCTGACCGGCGACAACGAAGCCGCCGCCCGCGTGGTCGCGGACGAGATCGGCGTCTCCGACGTGCGTGCCGGAGTGCTGCCCGCGGAGAAGGCCGCGGTCATCGACGAACTGCGGGCCGGGGGAGCGCGGGTCGCGATGGTCGGCGACGGGATCAACGACGGCCCGGCGCTGGCCACCGCGGATCTAGGCATGGCGATGGCGCAGGGCAGCGACATCGCGGTGCGCTCGGCCGACATGGTGCTGGTCCGCGAAGATCTGCGCGTGGTCCCCGACGCCATCCGGCTCGCCGACCGCACCCTGCGGATCATCCGGGGGAACCTGGCCTGGGCGTTCGGGTACAACGTCGCCGCGATCCCGCTGGCCGCGCTCGGCCTGCTGAACCCGCTGATCGCCGGGGCAGCGATGTCGCTGTCCTCGGTGCTCGTCGTGTCCAACAGCCTCCGGCTCAAGGACTTCGGCCGGGCGGACCGACGCGCCGCGTGACACTTGCGGGTGGTTTTGTACCATCGCCCCTCGGGACAAGGGGGGCCTTCGTGAAGCCGTTGAACACCGGCGAACCCACCGGCGTGGGGCGCTACCGGGTGTTCGCCGCGCTCGGCGAGGGCGGGATGGGCCGGGTGCTGCTCGGGATCTCCGCCGACGGGCGCCTGGTCGCGATCAAGCAGGTTCACCCGGGTTTCGCGCAGGACCCCGGCTTCCGCGAGCGGTTCCGCCGGGAGGTCGAAACGTCCCGTCTGGTGTCCGGCGCGTATACCGCACCGGTCATGGACGCCGACCCGAACGCGCCGACACCGTGGCTGGCGTCGGTGTTCGTGCCCGGACCCGCACTGTCGGAGGCGGTCTCCGCCGCCGGCCCGCTGCCGCCGATGGCGGTCCGCCATCTCGCCGCCGGGCTTGCGCTGGCGCTGGGCGACATCCACCGTGCCGGGCTGATCCACCGCGATCTGAAGCCCAGCAACGTCATTCTCACCGGTGACGGCCCCAGGGTGATCGACTTCGGGATCGCGCGCGCCGTCGAAGGCGACTCCGAGCTCACGCACACCGGCGCCGTCATCGGTTCGCCCGGGTTCATGTCCCCGGAACAGGCCGAGGGGAAGCCGCTGACCCCGGCGAGCGACCTGTTCTCGTTCGGCGCGCTGCTGGTGATGGCCGCGACCGGACGCGGCCCCTTCACCGGGACGTCCACTCCGCACACCTTGTACAACGTCGTGCACCTCCAGCCCGACCTGCGGCAGTTGGCGCCGGAGCTGCGGCAGATCGTCGAGCCGTGCCTGGCGAAGAACCCGGCGGACCGGCCGTCACCCGCCTGGGTGCTGGAGCGGCTCGGCCCGATCCCGCCGACGACCAGCCCGTGGCCGCCGGTGGTGTCGCAGCTCATCGAGACACAGCAGGCCGAGGTCCGGCGGCTGCTGAACCCGCCGCCGCCGAAGCGATCCCGCCGCGGCCTGTACGCGGGACTGGCCGCGGCCGCCGTGGTGCTGCTGGCCGGTGGCACCGTCGCGGCGATCTCGCTGTCCGGGGACGATCCGCCTCCGGCCGCCATCGCGCCGAGTTCGTCACCGCAACCGGACGAACCGGTCGCCACCCCGGTCAATCAGGATCCGCTCGGCCCGGACAACCTGCGCCGGGTCGACCTGTGCAAGGTGCTCGCGGGCCGGGACGTGCCCGGGTTCGGCAAGCTGAGTACGGAGATCGACATCCAGTTCGACTCGTGCACGTACTCCTCGCCGTCGGGTAAGTGGCTGGAGCTGAGCGTCGGCGGCGACCTGGTCGAAGGCGAAGCCGGCGGCGAGCTGGAAGGGCTTCCGCTGCGCATCAAGGGGTCCGACGACGCGTGCGCGGTCGCCGTCCCGGTCAGCGGCCTGCCGAACACCAAGCTCAGCGTCGACGTGAACTCGGTGTCCACAAAGGACCAGGCGTGTTCGGTGGTCAAGGCGGCGCTCGCCGACGCGGTCAAACGGATCCGCGCCGGAGGCCACGAACGCGAACTCCCGGCGGGCACACTGGCTCCGCTGGACCCGTGCGCGCTGCTCGGCCCCGCGACCACGGACCGGCTGATCGGCCCGGTCGTCGAAACGATCCGCGAACACCTGCACCAATGCCGGTACGACGCGGCGGGCAGCGTCCGCCTGAGCTTCGTGCGCGCGTACCCGCCCGCGCAATCGAAGGACTCGTACTACACGGAGGCCGCCACCCTGGATCTCGGCGGCGCCAAGGTGTACCTGGCCAAGAAGGACGACGGCATCGCGCGCTCCACCTGCTCGCTGACCTGGCAGCACCGGTCCGTCAGCGATCGCGACGGGGAGAACGTCGAGCTGACGGTCGGGACCAGTGGTACGAAGATGACCGCCGACGAAGCCTGTGAAAAGGCGAAGGCCTTCGCCGGGGCACTGCTGCCGAAACTTCCGAAACCCTAGGGCTGACCAGTGAAACCGTTGAACCCCGGCGAACCCCGGCAGATCGGCCCGTACCGGATCATCGCCGAACTCGGTGAAGGCGGGATGGGCCGCGTCGTGCTCGGCCTCGCCCCGGACGGCAGGCTCGTCGCCGTCAAACAGCTGCACGCCCAGTTCGCGCACGATCCACGCTTCCGTGAACGGTTCCGGCGCGAGGTCGCCACATCGCGGTTGGTCTCCGGCGCCTACACGGCCGCGGTCATGGACGCCGACGCGGAAGCGGAAAGCCCGTGGCTCGCCTCGGTCTTCGTCACCGGACCGTCCTTGAAGGAGGCCGTGGACGGTGCCGGGCCGCTGCCCGTCGAGTCGGTGCGGCTGCTGGCGTCCGGGCTCGCCGCGGCGCTGACCGAGATCCACCGCGCCGGACTGATCCACCGGGATCTCAAGCCCAGCAACATCATCCTGACGAGTGACGGCCCCAGGGTGATCGACTTCGGTATCGCGCGGGTGGCGGAGGACGCGCAGGATCTCACTGGAACCGGCGCGATCATCGGTTCGCCCGCGTTCATGTCGCCGGAACAGGCGGGCAGTGGGCGGGTCACCGGCGCGAGCGACGTGTTCTCCCTCGGCGCGATCCTGGTCATGGCCGCGACCGGACGCGGCCCCTTCACCGGCCCGACCGCGCCGCAGACCCTGTATAACGTCGTGCACGCCGCGGCGGATTTCAGCGACGTCCCGGACGAGATCCGGCGGATCGCCGAGCCTTGTCTGGCCAAGGACCCCGCACGACGGCCGACTCCGGAACAGATTCTGGACTTCCTCGGCCCAGTGCCTCCGGGCGCGGCGCCCTGGCCGCCCGCCGTGCACGCCCGGATCCGGCAACAGGACGCAGAAGTACGCTCGGTGCTGGCCCTGCCATTGCCGATCTGGCGCCCGCCGCCCAAGAAGATGGCGCCGCGGACGAAGAAGATCCTGTTCGGCTCGCTCGCCGCGGTCGTCCTGCTCGTCGTTTCGGGGATGGTCGCGCTAGGCCTCACCATCGCGGACTACGCCAAGCCGGAGAACCCCGGGACGACTTCGCTGTCGGCGACCGACGCGCTCGGCGCGGAACGCCTGCGCCTGGTGGATCCGTGCAAGGTGCTCGCGGGCCGGTTCGTGCAGGAGTTCGGCACCCTGAAACCGGAGACGGGCCCGATCTACCCGGCTCGCTGCAAGTACACCGGTCTCAAGGGCGTCGACTTCGAGCTGCGGCTCGGCGAAGGCGTGTCCACCAGCAGTCTCGACCGGACGGACAGCACGGCCGAAGGACTTCCGTTGCTGCGTAGCACGATCAGCGGCGGATGCGACTCGGTCGTCCAGCTGCCGACGGACCGGCGGCTCGGCGTCGTCGTCTCCCATCCCGGCCGGGAAGGTGACCCCTGCAAGGCCGCCGACGACATGCTGACCGCCGCGCTCACCCGGCTGCGCACGCACGAGGTCGACCGCGCGAGTGATCCGGCGAGCCTTCTCCCGCTCGATCCGTGCACGATCGCCGACCCGGCGGTGCTCGGCAAGACCATGCCCAACGCGCAGCCTGCCCCGCGGACGCTGCGGATCTGCGAGTGGGTGGGCGGCGGGGACACCCTGACCGTCGAATTGCAGCGAGGTTCCTACGCGCCGGAGGGTTCGCCGGTCGATCTCGGCAGCGGTGTCACCGGCGACATGCGGGAGTTCGGCGACTCGAACTGCGCCGTCACCTGGCGGCATCGCCCGCTGCCGGACCGCGAAGCCGAACACGTCGCGGTCCGCTTGCTGGCGCGTGAGGGGAGCGGAAGCCCTTGCGACCGGGCGAAGGAGATCGCGGGCTCGGTCGCCTCGCGGCTGCCGAAACCCTGAGCCACGCGGGTAGGCAACCCCCTGTGACAGCCCCGGAAACGGGGTCCGCTAAGCTATCGTCAGTACGAACGAAACACCACGCGCGTTTAGCTCAGCGGGAGAGCGCTTCCCTGACACGGAAGAGGTCACTGGTTCAATCCCAGTATCGCGCACCAGGTTCGCTTCCCCGGTGGACCGAAGTTCGTACCGCGGGCGATTAGCTCAGGGGGAGAGCGCTTCGTTCACACCGAAGAGGTCACTGGTTCGATCCCAGTATCGCCCACCGCAGTGAAGGCCCCACCCGGCGAGGGTGGGGCCTTTCGCGTTGCGGTGGGCGCTGGGTCTCGTGAGTGGTAAGGACGGTTCTAACCGTCCTTACCACTCACGAGACCCCAACGCCGTCAGTTCGGCCTCAGCGCAGCGATTCGATCATCGGCGTGAGCGTGTCCATGGTCGCGGCGAGGTCGGCCTTCGGGTCGGGGGAGTGGGCGAGCCAGACGGCGGCCTCGTTCATCGCGCCGGAAAGCAGGCGTACCAACGGTTCGACAGGCCGCGTCGCCAGGACACCCTCGGCCATCAGTTCGGTCAGCGCTTCGGCGAGGTGCCGGGCGGACGACTCCGCGTCCAGTTCGCGCCAATCCTGCCAGCCGACCACTGAAGGACCGTCCAGCAGCATGATCTGCTGAGTCACCGGATCGGTCGCCGCGGCGAGGAACGCGCGGCAGCCGGCGAGCAGTCCGGACCACGAGTCCGGCGCGGCGTCCGCGGCCCGTGCGATCTGCTCGCCGACGTCGTGCTGCACGACGCCGAGCACGTGCCGGAACAAGTCCGACTTGCTGCTGAAGTGGTGGTAGAGCGCGCCTTTGCTCACGCCCGCGGTCTGCGCGATGGTCTCCAGCCCCACCTTGCCGTACCCGTGCTCGGCGAACAGTCGCCGGGCAGTGGCGGTCAACGCCTCCATCGTCTCTTCGCGTTGCTGCTGCTTCGTGCGGGCCATGGCCGGAATCTTGACATACCGACCGTCGGTTGGCTAACTTCAGAGAAACAAACCGACGGTCGGTATTGTTCGCGAGCAAGGTGGCATCATGCGTCTGACCAGCTTCTACCCCGTTCTCATGACCGAGAAGATCACCGAGACACGGGACTTCTACTGCGACCACTTCGGCTTCGAGCCCACCTTCGAAGCCGACTGGTACGTCAGCCTCAAACGCGGCGAGTGGGAGCTGGCGATCCTCGCCCCCGGGCACGAGACCATTCCTGCCGGGGCAGGCAAACCCGTGCAGGGACTCTTGCTGAACTTCGAGGTCGAAGACGTCGACGCCGAGCACCGGCGGCTGGTCGAAGAGGCTGGACTGCCCGAGGCGCTTTCCCTGCGCAGCGAGGATTTCGGACAGCGGCACTTCATCGTCGCCGACCCCAACGGCGTGCTGATCGACGTCATCCAGGAGATCCCGCCGACCGGCGAGTTCGCCGAGCAGTTCACCGACGAGGCACGCCCGCGCTGACGACGACGGCCACCATGAACAGTCCACAAGCGACGGCCGCCGACACCTGTAGTCCTGTGGTGCAGGCGGCCTTCGCGGCATCGAGCAACTCGCCGGTCAAACGCGGAGTGAGACCGGCCGTGGCCGCTTCGGCTTGAGCGGGCCCCGACAAGGCCAGTTGCCGCGCCGGTTCCGGCACGCCGGAGGGGACGGCCAGGTGCCCCGCGTACACCGCGGCGGCCAGGGAACCGAACACCGTCGTCCCGAAGCCGGCGCCCAGTTCGTAGCCGGTCTTCTCCACGGCCGCGGCGCCGCCTGCCTGGTCCGCCGAGGTCGCCGAAAGGAGGGTGTCGGTGCTCGACGTGAGCGCTAGAGCCATCCCCAGGCCCAGTCCCGTCAGCCCGGCGCCGAGCAGCACCGGCGACGTGAGCGCGGCCGATCCCGCCGCGGGGACCAGCAACGACACCGCCGCCACGGTGAACCCGGCCGTGCGGACCCGGGCGTTGCCGAAGCGTCCCAGCAGCGACGGAGTCACGACACTGCCGACGGCCGAAGCGCTCAGCACCAGGAGCAACCGGCCCGCCGCCGCGGTGGGCGAAAGCCCGAGCACCACCTGCAGGTACTGGGCGAACAGCAGGCCGAGCCCGACGAGGGTGCTCATCACCAGCAGGACCCCGCCCACCGCGGCGCGCACTCCCGGCCGCCGGAACAGGGTGAGGTCCAGCAGCGGCGGTTCGGTCCGGCGCTGGCGGCGCAGAAACAGTCCGATGAGGACACATCCGGTCGCACCAGACGCGACGGCCGTGGGCCACGTACCCGGGTGCCCGACGGCGAAAGCGATCCCGAGGACACCGCCCGCGGCGAGGGCGGCGCTGAGCGCGTCCCACGTACCTCGGCCCGGCGGATTCCGGGGGAGCCACCGCAACGCCAGCGCGACTGCCGCCAGGATCACCGGTGGATTCAGCAGGAACGTCGTCCGCCAGCCCCACGCCTCGACGAGCACCCCGCCGAGGATCGGCCCGAACACCGATCCGGTGCCCGCGATCCCGCTGCACACCGCGATCGCCGTGCGGCGATGCCGCTGCTCCGGGAACAGTTCGCGGAGCAGCGACATCGTCACCGGCATGATCATCGCGCCGCCACAGCCGAGCAACGCGCGGAACGCCAGCAGTGCCGGGACGTTCGGCGCGAACGCGCAGCCGAGCGACGCGATCCCGAACACGACGTACCCGGTGACCAGCACGCGTCGCCGTCCGTACCGGTCGCCGAGGGTGCCGAACGGCAGCAGCAGCGGCGCGGCGGTCAGCGGGTAGATCGCCACGATCCACACCTGAGCCGACGCGCCGGGCCGCAGCTGCCGGACGAGATCGGGCAACGCGACGTGCAGCACGGTCGCGTCGACCGCCACGAGGAAGAGCCCGGCGCCGAGTACCGCCAGCAGCGGCCAGGCGCGGTCGACCGCTCGCTCGGCCCGGGCCGTGGTCACAGGAGTCCCGTCAGATGCCTCGCCACGACATCGACGTGCGGCGGGTCGACGACCGACAGGTGGTGCGCCTCGACCGGCACGATCTCCAGCCCTGGGCACAATTCCGCCCAGCCCGCCGCGAGATCCGTGCGCGAGTACCGGGGCTCCATCGCCAGCCCGGCCGCGTACTGCTCGGTCGCCCGGTAGAGCACGACCCGTCCGTCGTAACGGCGGGGCGTGCCCCGTTCGGCCGCCAGCGTGTCCAAAAAGGACTGACGCTGGTGCCGGAGCACGCCGGGGCTGAGCAAGCCCGCCTCGGCGACCCGCCGCATGGTCAGCTCGATCTGCTCCTCTTCGGGCAACGGAGCCAACTCTTCGTGACCGAGCCGCACTTCGCGGCCGTAGGTGCCCTCGACATAGCCGGTGAACCGCAGGAACCGCCGGGCGGACGACGCCCGCGGGTCGAGGTCCGGCTCCGGGAGCGGGAGCATGGTGTCGATCAGCGCGACGAACTCGACCTCTTCCCCTTCTTCGGCGAGCCGCGCGGCGACGCCGTAGGCCAGCGCCCCGCCGAACGACCAGCCCGCCAGCCGATACGGCCGGTCGCGACGCTGTTCCCGTACCAGCGGCAGCAACTGCTCGACACGGTCTTCGATACTGACTCCGGGAACTCGTTCGAAGCCGACGCATGGCACCGAGGTGGGCAGCCGGTCCAGCAGCGGCCGGTACACGGTGCAGGTGCTGCCGCCGGGGTGGAACAGCAGCAGCGGCGCGACTCCCGCTTCGCCGGGAGCGAGGACGTGCACCGCCCCCCGCTCCTCCCTCGTGTCGAGGACGGCGCGGGCGACATCGGCGATGGCCGCGAGCGAGTCGTGTCGCCGGAGTTCGGCGGCGGTCACCGGCGTGTCGAGTTCGGCGCTGAGCCCCTCGGCGAGCAGTTCGGCCAGCCGGTCGGGTGTGCCGGTCTCGGTCAGCCGAACCTGCGTGCCGGTCGCTTCGGTCCCGGTGTGCTCCTGCCACAGACGCAGGACGAGGCGATCCGCCGCGTCCCAGGCGCGACCACGGGACGGCAATGGTTCCTCGTTCTCGCGGGGTGCGAGATCGCGGCTGAGATCGGCGAGAGTGGCGCCGCGGAGCACACTGACGGCGTCGGGTTCCGTACCGAACTCCCGGCGGACGGCGTCGGAGATCCGGTTCGCCATCAGGGAGTCCAGCCCGAGTGCCACCAGCGGGACGTCGGCGTCGAGGCGATCGGGACGCAGTCCCATGACGGCGGCGACGATCTCGGTCAGCCGGTCGCCCCCGGCGATGCGCACCGGTTCGGGTTCCGGCGTGCGTGCCGCGAACGTCGGGGCTGCTTCGGCGGTGGTGTACCAGTGGCGTTCGTGCCGCCACGGCATCGACGGGACGTCGACCAACCGGGCACCGTCGTCCGGGTCGGCGGTGGTGATCCAGGTGCCCGCGCAGTACAACTCGGCCGCTGCGGTGCCCAGCGTGCGGACCTCGTCCTGGCCCCGGCGCAGGGTTCCCGTGACGACGGCGTCGTGGATCCCCTCGGCTTCGAGGGTTCTCGCCACCGAGCCCCGGAGGATCGGATGCGGCGACACCTCCAGGAAGACACGGTGCCCGTCCGCGGCGGCGGCCGCCACGGCCTGCCGGAACCGCACCGGACGGCGCAGGTGCGCGGCCCAGTACCTGGCGTCGAAGTCCGGCAACTCCCGCGGATCGGCCAGAACCGTGTCGTACCAAGGCACCGTCGGACGACGGCCGCCCAGTTCGACGAGCGCCTCCCGGAGCGCGGGCAGCACCGGATCGACACGGGCGGAATGCCCGGCGACCTCGACCGGCAGCCGCCGCGCGGTCAGCCCGGCGGCTTCGAGTTCCGCGACGAGCAGGTCGAGCACGGTCGCGTCCCCGGCCACGGTCAGCTGCCCCGGCGCGGATTCGACGGCGAGTTCGATGTCGGGGTACAGCTCCAGTTCCTCCGGCGCCAGTTCGACCGCCGCCATCGCGCCACCCGGGCCGAGGGTGCCCAGCAGTCGGGCACGGGTCGCGACCAGGTGGACGGCCTCGTCGGTGGTGAGCACGCCGCTCACCACGGCGGCGGCCGCGGAACCGAGCGAGTGCCCGACGACGGCCGATGGCCGGACCCCGAGTGCCTCCCACTGGCCGGCCAGCGCCACCTGCGTCCCGAAGATGGCCGTTTGGGTTTCGGGCAGGGACAGGGGATCCGCGCTGGTGAGCAACGCGCGAAGCGATCGGCCGGTGTGCTCGGTGAACAGGTCGTGCAGCTTGTCGACCTGCGCGGCGAACGCGGGTTCCGCGCGCAGCAGCCCTTCCCCCATCCCCGGCCACTGCGAGCCGTGACCGGAGAACACGAAGACCGCGCCGCCGGTGCTCACGGCGGTGCCGGTGACGGCGCCCGCGGGAAGCGGATCGGCGCCGGAACCGACGGCCCGCAGCAGTACCGCCAGTTCGGCGGTGTCGCCTGCCACGACGGCGGCACGGTGCGATCCGCCGTTGTCACGCCGGGACAACGTGTGGGTGATGTCGGCGAGGGAAAGCGACGGCGTGGAGTCCAGCCAGTCCGCCAGCTGCGCCGCCCGTTCGGTGAGGCGGTCGCGGGTGCGGGCGGACAGCAGTCCGATCCGGACGTCGGCCCGATCCGGCGCCGGTTCCAGCGGCGGCGCCTGTTCGAGGACGACGTGCGCGTTGGTCCCGCCGAACCCGAACGCGGACACTCCCGCCGTGGCACGGCCGGACCGGCGTGGCCACGGCGTCGGCTCGGTGACCACCTTCAGGCGCAGGTCGTCGAACGGGATGTGCGGATTGGGGGCGGTGAAATGCAGCTGTGGTGGCAATTCGTCCCTGGTCATCGCCAGGACGACCTTGATCAGCCCGGCGATCCCCGCGGCCGCCTCCGCGTGCGCGATGTTCGTCTTCACCGAGCCGATCAGCAGCGGGGCGTCGGCCGGGCGGTCCTTGCCGAGCACGGCGCCGAGCGAGCGGGCCTCGATCGGGTCACCGAGCAACGTGCCGGTGCCGTGCGCCTCGACGTAGTCCACAGTGGACGGATCGAGCCGGGCGCCGTGGTACGCCGTGCGCAGCATGTCTTGCTGGGCGACCGGGTTCGGCGCCGCCATACCCTGTGACCGGCCGTCGGAGTTGACCGCGGTGGAGCGGATCACCGCCAGCACCCGGTCGCCGTCGTACTCGGCGTCCGTCAGCCGCTTGAGCACGACGACACCGCAGCCCTCGGCACGCGCGATGCCGTCGGCGTCCGCGGCGAACGTCTTGCACCGCCCGTCCCCGGCGAGCAGGCCGGCGGCGGCGAACGCGGCGGTCGGACCGGGCAGCAGCATGAGGTTCACCCCGCCCGCCAACACCAGATCCGCCTCGCCGTCGCGCAGCGCGCGCACCGCGTGGTGCACCGCGACCAGCGACGAGGAGCAGGCGGTGTCCACCGCCATGCTCGGCCCGCGCAGGTCGTAGACGTAGGAGAGCCGGTTGGCCGCGATACTCCCGGCGGCACCGGTCGCGGTCCAGAGGTCGACGCCACCGCCCGCCATCGTGAGATGCCCGTAGTCGTGGGTCGAGATCCCGGTGAACACGCCGGTCCGGCTGCCGCGCAGGGAGGCCGGGGCGATCCCGGCGTGTTCGAGCGCGGCCCAGGCGACCTCCAGCAGCATCCGCTGTTGCGGGTCCATTGTGGACGCCTCGCGCGGGGTGATGCCGAAGTGGTCGGCGTCGAAACCGGCCACGTCGTCGAGGAAGCCGCCGACGATCGGGGCCGCGTCGGCGTTCCAGCGGCCCGGCGGAGCGGTCCGGACGGCGTCCCGTCCGCTGCGCAGCAGATCCCAGAACTCGTCGAGGCCGTCCGCGCCCGGCCACCGGCAGCCGAGGCCGACGACGGCGATCGGGTCGGTCCGGCGGCGGTCCGTGCCCGTCTGCTCCGCCTCGGGCTCCGTGCCGCCGGTGAGCGAGCGGGCCAGGTGATCGATGGTCGGGCTCTCCCACAGCAGGGTGGCCGGGAGCGGGGTGCCGAGCAGATCTTCGAGGTCGGCGGCGATACCGACGGCCTGGCGGGAGGACAGGCCGTAGTCGCTGAGTGGGCGGTCGGCTTCGAGCCGGGCCGCGTCGACGCCGGTGTGCTCGGCGACGGTGTCGAGCAGCCAGCGGCGCAGCGCCGGGGCGTCGAACGTCGGGTTTCTCATCGCACCAAGGCCTTTCCGTAATCGTCGGCGAGGTAGCGGTCGCGGCAGGCGCTCCGCGCGATCTTGCCGCTGGAGGTCCGCGGGACCAGGCCCGCCGGGACGAGCACGACGTCACGCAGGGCGAGGCCGTGCGCGTCGGAAACCAGCCGTCGGATCGAGGCGGCGAGGGCTCGTTCGTCCTCCGTGGTCAGCGCGGTGTGACCGCGGTGCTCGGCGACGACCACCGCGGCTTCGGTGTCGGTGCCTTCGACGGCGAACGCGGCGACACTGCCGGGGCGGATGTCGCGGTCGGCCGAGGCGGCGGTCGCTTCGACGTCCTGCGGGTAGTGGTTACGGCCGTCGACGATGAGCAGGTCCTTGATCCGTCCCGCGATGTAGACCTCACCGTCGTGCCGGACGCCGAGGTCGCCGGTGCGCAGCCACGGACCAGCCGGAAGGTCCCCGTGGTCGCCCGTCAACCGGGCGCCGAAGGTTTCGGTGCTCTCCAACGGTTTCTGCCAGTAGCCGGTGCCGACGTTGGGTCCGTGGACCCAGATCTCGCCGACCGCGCCGTCTTCGAGCGCGACGCCGGTTTCCGGATCGACCAGCGCCACGTGCTGACCCACCGGGACACCGCAGGCGACGAGCCGGAGACCGGTGTCCGCCTGCCGCGCCGTTCCCGCGCCCAGCGCGACGCGGTCGAACGTGGTGACACGCGGGGGAACACCGGGGCCAGTGGTGACGAAGACGGTCGCTTCGGCCAGCCCGTACGCGGGCCGCGTCTTGTCCGGGGTGTACCCGGCTTCGGCGAAGGTGTCATGGAACCGGTCGAGCACTCCGGTGTTGATCGGCTCCGCGCCGTTGACGATCGCGGCGACGCGGTCGAGGCGGAGCTTGGCGCGGTCCTCCTCGCGCACCCGGCTCGCGGCGTAGTGGAACGCGAAGTTCGGGGCGGCGCTCCAGCTCGCGTTGTGGTCGCCGAGCAACTCCAGCCAGCGCACCGGGCGCTCGATGAAGGCCAGCGGGTCCATCAGTACCGACCGCATGCCCATGGCCAGCGGCGTGATCAGGCCGAGGACGAGACCCATGTCGTGGAACAGCGGCAGCCACGACACCGTGGTCCCCGCCGGGTCGATCCCGAGTCCGTGCACCGCCTGGCTGACGTTGGCGAGCACGTTCGCGTGGGTCAGCACCACTCCCGCCGGGCTGCGGGTCGAACCGGACGTGTACTGCAGGTACGCCACGTCGTCCGGCGCCGGGGCCGGGGCGGGCCACGCGCGGCCGGGCCCGGCGGTGGGCTTGTCGGCCGCGACGACGGCGACGTCTTCGCCACCGGGCAGGCCCACCAGGAACTCGCGGACCGCGTCCACCGACGCGGACGTGGTGACGACCGCGGTGGGGGAGCAGTCGGTCAGCACCGCGGCGAGCCGTCCGGCGTGCCCAGGCAACCCGGGATCGAACAGCGGCACGGCGATCGCGCCCGCGGTGATCGCGCCGAGGAAGGCGACGACGTAATCGGCGCTCTGCGGGCACAGCACCGCCACCCGGTCACCGGGCCCGACGGGGAGAGCCGCCGCGACGGCGTCGACGCGTTCTTGGAGTTGCTTCCAGCTCAACGTCCGCCGTCGTCCGGCGCGATCGGCCGAGAAGTCGGCGAAGGTCAGCGCGGCCCGGTCGCCGTCGGTGTCCGCCCAGTGCCGGAGGCAGGCGGGGAGGGTGGGGCCGGCCGTGGCGGGCAGGTTTTCGGGGGCCAGGGACATGGCGTCTCCTCGGGGTTTTCAGGGGGGATTCAGCGGCCGAGCGGCCCTGCGGCGTGCCGCCAGGCGGCGACGGCGAGGGCGTCGAGATCGAGGCCGGTCGTTCCGGCGTCACGAAGCACGACCAAAACGTCGTCGGCGGCGATGGCGACGGTGCGCAGACGCAGTCCCGGCAGCTCGGGGGGCTGGCCGGGTAGTGTCAGGAGTTGTTGGTAGGAAAGGGTTTTCGCCCCCGGAACGGCGGGAGCGGGGTGGACGGTGACGGTCGACACCGCGTTACCGGCCGCGTCGTCGACCGTCACCTTCGAGCACCGTCCGGCCTGCGCGGCCCACGCCGCCAGATCGGGCGGGTTCGTCGTACGCGCGACGAGTTCGGAGACCTGCCCGCCGGGCACGGCGGACTGGAAGCCCTGGCCGGTGGCACCGGCGCCGACCAGCCTGCCGTGGACGACGTCCTCGCATCCGCCGACGTCGACCTTGCCGCTTCGCCCGCGGTCCGAGGTGGACAGTGCCGACGCCACGTCGAAACCGTCGCGCGCGGACGCGTCCGGGACGGTTTCCGGAGGTAGCAGGGCGGCGGGCGGAACAGTGGGGGAAGGCGGCGCGGGCGCGGCCTGAATCGATTCTCCGGGTGTGCCGGAAATGGTCAGCAATGCTGCTGCGGACAAGACGAGGGCGCGAATTCGGGCAGCCATGAATAGCCCTTTCGGAAGGGTCCTGATGGGGTCTGGTCCCTTCGGTGGGACGCGGGGCGCCGGGTCGCGTGAGGGGACGCCGAACCCGGGCGGCACGACGAAGGCTACGACGGGAAATCGAATACCGGAAGGTGTCAAGAGAACGTAAATGTCCTTCGTGTACTGGGTGTGACCTGCGGGTTCCGGGATTTTCGCTGGTGCGCGAGCCGGTCTGGTACTCCCGTGCCACAGTTCTTCACTGTCCGTGAGCGACGGGTCACCCTGATGGGGGAGGTGGGGGCATTTCTTGTTTCCCTGGCATTCATATTGTCCTCCCGGATTGTGGGCAGGACAATTGCCTGGAAGGGGTCCGTCCGCTTAACGTGTCGCCACCTCTGATTTTCTTTCTCGGGTAATCGCTGTCACATTTTCGAATTCGATCGAACGACCGGGACAAAGGATTACGTATGCGCACTACTTCGAGGCGGCTGCGGGCCGTCGCGTCGCTGGCGGTCGCGATGTGCTTGCTGCCGAGCGTCGCCGCCGCACCGGCGCGGGCCGAGAGCGGTGTCCCGGACGCCCGTGCCGACGACGGCTCGCACGTCGTCGCCCAGACCACTGTGGACGGTGACCCGCGGATGCTGGACCTCACCGTGCGCTCGGTCGGCGTCGGAAGCTACGCGATGGTCCGGCTGATCCTGCCGTCAAGGTGGGAAGCCGAACCGGAGCGGAAGTGGCCGGCGGTGTACCTGCTCGCCGGTGAGACGCGCCTCCAGGACTACCGCGGGTGGACCGCCAATACCGACATCCGGAAACTCGCCGACGACTCGGGTGCGCTCGTGGTGATGCCGGGTTCCGGTTCCGCCGGGTTCTTTTCCGACTGGTGGAATTACGGCAAGAACGTCGTGCTCAACCAGTGGGAGACGTTCACCGCGGTCGAGATCCCGCAGCTGATCGATCGCGGCTATCGCGGGGACGGGCGGCGGGTCGCGGCGGGGCTCTCGCTCGGCGGATACGGCGCGGTGGAACTCGCCGCCCGGCGGCCGGGAGTGTTCCGCTTCGCCGGGTCGTTCAGCGGAAATCTCAACCCCACCGGCCCGTACGGCGAGCTGCTGACCAGCGCGATCGTCGCCTCGGCCCGGCAGGATCCCGAAGCGCTCTGGGGCGACCGGAGGCGCGAGTCGTCCCGGTGGGACGCGCACGATCCGCTGGTGAACGCCGACCGCCTTCGCGGCACCGAGCTGTATCTGTCCACGGGCAACGGCCTACCGGGGCCGTTCGACGGGAAACTCCCGATCGACGTGCTGCCCGGCGCGATGCTGCTCGAATTCCTGTGCTCCGGCCAGACCACCGCGATGGCGGACCGGCTGAACCGGCTCGGCGTCCCGGTCATGACGGACTTCTACGGGCCGGGCACGCACCACTGGGCGTACTGGCAGGACCAGCTGCACAAGACCTGGCCGAGGATGCTGCGGGCGCTTTCCGCGCCGGTGAAGCAGGGGGAGGCATCGTGACCCGTCCGTCCTTTGTGGTCACCGGGGCGTCGAGTGGGATCGGCCGAGCATGCGTGGCCGAACTCGTCCGGCGGGGCGCCCACGTCTGGGCCAGTGTGCGTACCGACGCGGACGAAACGGAACTCGCCCGTGTTCACGGCGAGGCCGTCACCGTACTGCGGATGGATCTCCGCGATCCGGCGTCGATCGCGGCGTGCGGTGAGAAGGTCGCGGCGGCGGGGCCGCTGCGTGGTCTGGTGAACAACGCCGGGATGGCCCGGCCGGGACCGCTGGAACACGTCCCGCTCGAAGACTTCCGGCAGCAGCTGGAGGTCAACGTCACCGGTCAGCTGGCCGTCACGCAGGCGATGTTGCCCGCGCTGCGCGCCGCGCCGGCCGCCAGGGTGGTGACGGTCGGGTCGATGGGCGGGCGGATCGCCGGGCCGATGGTCGGGCCGTATCACACCTCGAAGTTCGCCCTGGTCGGCTTGACCGACAGCCTGCGCGCCGAACTGGCCCCGTCCGGGATCGGCGTCGTCCTCGTCGAGCCCGGTGCCGTCGCCACGTCGATCTGGCCGCGCGCCCGCGCCGCAGCCGAAGAAGTGCGTGCCGCCCTGCCGGAAGCCGCGCGGGAGAGATATGCGGCGCAACTGGACGAGGCCGAACGCAGCGCGGAGCGGTCCGCGCGGAACGGTGTTCCGCCGGAGCGGGCGGCAAGGGTCGTCGTCCACGCGCTGACCGCCCGGCGGGTCGCGCCGCGGTACTTGGTCGGCAGGGACGCGCATATCGCGGCGATACTGGCGAAGCTGCCGTTCCGCCTCCGCTACTGGTTGACGGCGGCGAAGCGATGACCAGGCTCGTCGTGATCGTCGCTCCGGGTTCCCGCGGCGACGTCCAGCCGTGCATCGCCCTGGGGTGTGGTCTCGACGGCGACCGGGTCCGGGTGCTGGCGGCCGAGCGGTTCCGCACCTTGGTGACCGGGCACGGCCTGGATTTCGCGCCGCTCTCCGCCGACCCGAGCGAGATCCTCGGATCGGACGGCGGACGCGAATGGACCCAGGGGCGCACGTCCGCGACCTTCCTGCGTGGGCTGCGCGGTGCGTTGGCCCCGGTGATGGAGCGTCTGCTGGCCGACGTCCAGCGAGGAGCGGCGGGGGCGGACCTCGTCCTCGCCCCGACGCTCGGGTTCCTCGGCGCGCACCTGGGTGCCTCGCTCGGTGTCCCCGACGTCGAGCTGCACTACCAGCCCAGCGTGCCGACACGGGCGTTCGCGCATCCGCTGGTGCCGTGGGCGGCCAAGGCCGGGCCGTGCGGCAGGCGGTTGAGTTTCCGCGCTGTCGACGCCGCCGCCTGGCAGGTGCTGAGGCCGGAGGTGGACCGGTGGCGCGAGCGGTCGCTGGGGCTGCCCGCGGCCGGTCTCCGCGGACCCCGGCGATCGGAAACCCCGGTGCTGTGCGGTTTTTCCGACGCGGTCGTGCCGCGGCCGAAGGATTGGCCGTCGAGGGTGCACGTCACCGGGTACTGGTTTCTCGAGGCGCCCGCCGCGTGGCGGCCGGACCCGCGACTGCGGGATTTCCTCGCGTCCGGGCCGCCTCCGGTGTACGTCGGCTTCGGCAGCATGCGGCCGTCGGAGGCGGAGCGGACGTTCGCCGCCGTCCGCACGGCGTTGCGCCGGGCGGGGTTGCGCGGCCTGCTAGGTACCGATGCCGCGTCCGGCGACGACGATCTGCTGACGGTCGAGGACGTCCCGCACGCGTGGCTGTTCCCGCGCACGGCGGCGGTGGTGCACCACGGCGGCGCGGGCACGACCGCGGCCGCGTTGCGCGCGGGGGTCCCGGCGCTGGTCTGCCCGGTGTTCTCCGACCAGCCCTACTGGGGAGACCGGGTGTTCCGGCTCGGTGCCGGGCCGCGACCGCTGCCGCTCCGGGACCTCACCGCGGACTCGCTGACCGCGCGGCTGCTGGAGCTGTCCGGCAACCTGCTGTTCCGCCGCGGTGCCCAGTACGTAGCCGGGCGGCTGCGGGACGAGGACGGAGTGGCGCGGGCGCGGGAGGTCCTGCGGGAACTCGGCTAGCGTTGCTCCGCGAGGTGGGTGGCGAGGCGGCTGAAGCAGGACTGCCAGCCTTCGACGTGGCTGTCGCGTTCCGCCACGGTCTCGAAGATCGCCTGGTGGAACGCCATTTCGGTCTTGCCGTCGAGGTCGGAGAGGACGACCGTGACGAGGGTGTCATGGCCGCGGGAGCCTTCCGGTTCCTCCCAGGCGAAGCTGAAGACGAGCCGCTCCGGCGGGACGATCTCGTGATAGACGCCCGACGCCCAGTGCTCGGTTTCGCCGTCGCTCATGCACGTGCGCCACTTGCCACCCTCGGTGAGGTTGACGGTGCAGGACTTGGTGGTGAATCCGACCGGGCCCCACCACTGGGCGAGATGGTCCGGATCGGTCCACACCCGGAAGACGAGCTCGCGGGGAGCGTCGAGGAGGCGGGTGATCGTCAGGTCGGTCATCGAAGTCTCTTCCACAGGGCAATCAACCACAAGGTTAATCAACTTACTGGTTGAACTCTAGTGGTCGTGTCAAGCGGTGAGGCGTGACTCGCGTGTCCAGACCCGTAACTCGCGTGCTTGAAGACGGAACTCGCGTGCTTGGAGGCGTAACACGCCGGTGCCGTGTGTTCCGCCTCCAAGCACGCGAGTTACGGCTGGAAGCACGCGAGTTACGGCTTAGCGCACGTCGGGAATTCGCCGCGAGTGTCGGTGTCGGTCCGTACGGTCGCACTCATGACTCTGCGCTCAGCACTCTGGCTGCCGATCTTCGACGAACTGGCCGATCCGGTGATCATCGCGCGTCTCGCCGCAGAAGCCGAAGAAGCGGGCTGGCACGGCCTGTTCGTGTGGGACCACGTCCGATGGCATGAGCCGGTGCGGGCGATCGCCGATCCGTGGATCACCCTCGCCGCCGTCGCGTCCGCCACCGAGAACCTCGCCATCGGCCCGATGGTCACGCCGCTGGCCAGGCGCCGTCCGGTCAAGCTGGCGCGTGAAACGGCCACCCTCGACCAGCTGAGCGGCGGAAGGCTGATCCTCGGCGCGGGGCTCGGCAGTGACCGCTTCGGCGGCGAGTTCTCGAAGACCGGCGACGAAGTGGACGACCGCAAGCGCGGCGAGATGCTCGACGAGTCGCTCGAGATCCTCATCGCGGCCTGGTCGGGGGAGCCCGTGCGGCACCACGGCGTGCACTACACCGTCGACGACATCACCTTCCTGCCTCGGCCGGCGCGGCGGATTCCCGTGTGGCTGGCGGGCTTCCCCGGGAAGCCGAAGCCGATGCGCAGGGCCGCGCGGTACGACGGGTTCTTTCCGGTGCATCTGCCGCACGCGGACGAGTTCGCCGAGGTGGTCGAGACGATCACCGCGCTGCGTGAAGACGGCGAGAAGCCGTACGACTTCGCCATCGGCGTCCCCGTGGGCACGGATCTCGCGCCCTACGAACGAGCGGGCGCGACCTGGTGGATGGCCGAATTTCCCTGGGACGACCTGTCCGTCGACGCGGTGCGCGGCGTGCTGAGGGAGGGCCCGGCTTGACCCGACCTTTAATAACTCTTTACCAAGTGCGATACTGGACCGGCGAGGGGAGTACTTCCCAAGGGTCTGCCCGGTCAATACGGACACTCCGCTGGTGTCCCCGGGAGACCGCCCCGCAGGGGTGAAGGAGACCTCGAACTTCGAGTTCGAGGAGGCTTCATGCCCGAGTCCGTGGCAACCGTGGGATCGCCGGGGTTGTGGGCGATCAGCATCGCCGTCCTGGTCGCGCTGCTCGTCGCCGATTTCGTGGTGACCCGCCGTCCCCACGAGGTGTCGATGCGGGAGGCCGTCGGCTGGTCGGTCTTCTACCTCGCGCTCCCGGTCGTGTTCGGGCTCTGGCTGTGGCTCGAGTTCGGTAGCGGCCAGGCGCTGGAGTTCATGACGGGTTTCGTCGTCGAAAAGTCCCTGTCGGTCGACAACCTGTTCGTCTTCATGCTGCTGCTCGCCGCCTTCGCGGTCCCCGCGGCCGTGCAGCAACGCGTGCTGCTGTACGGCATCGTGGGCGCGCTGGTGCTTCGCGGCGTGTTCATCGCGGCCGGTGCCGCGATGCTGTCGGCGGGCACCTGGGCGTTCCTCGTGTTCGGCGTGATCCTGTTCGTCTCGGCGGTCAAGATCCTGCGCGAGGCCATGTCCGGCGGCAAGGACGAGCTGGATCTTTCGCAGCTGCGGTCGGTCCGGCTGCTGCGACGGCTGATGCCGGTCACCGACGACTATCACGGCACCCGGCTCACCGTGCGTGAACACGGGCGCCGCGCGCTCACCCCGCTGGCGGTCGTGGTCGTCGCGGTGTTCGCCACCGACGTGGTGTTCGCGGTCGATTCGGTGCCCGCGGTCTACGGCATCACCGAAGACCCGTACCTCGTGTTCGCCACCAACGCCTTCGCGCTGATGGGCTTGCGTGCCTTGTACTTCGTGCTCCACTCGGCGCTGGCGAAGCTGGTCCACCTGAACCACGGCCTCGCCATCATCCTCGCCTTCATCGGGGTGAAGCTGGTCCTGCACTGGGCACACGGGATCTGGCCGTCGGTGCCGCAGGTCCCCACACCGGCGTCGCTGGGCGTGATCATCGCCGTCCTGGTCACGGTTTCGTTCACCAGTCTGTACGCGCGCCGCCGCGAAGCCGCCAGGACGGCACAGGAGTGAGCGATGATCACCGCACTCGTCGTCGGTTTCCTGGTCGACCTGGCGGTCGCCGCCCTCTTCCTCGCCGCGGTGTTCCTGGTCTTCGCGGCGATGCGGCCACCTCGGTGACCTCAGGGGAAGCGGATCACGGTGATGCCGGCCAGCACGAAGAACACGAGTACCACCAGGGTGCCGCTGTGCCCGCCTGACGAACTGGTCACCACCTGCTCGACGGCGCCGGTCAGCCGCACGCCGCAGTCGGCGACGACGGTATGCCTGCCCGCCTCGATCCGGGTGAACTCGACGGCCGCGGTGAAGGCGCCGGTGGCGTCGGCATAGGCGCCGCCGACGCGCTCGCCGTCCGACGTCAGCGTGACCCGCTCGCCAGGCGTGCACCCCTTGCCGGTCGCGGACAGTGCGTCGCCGGGCTTCACGATCGGCCGATCGAGGATCAGGTCGTCGGGGCCCGGCGGCGTGCTGCTGGACGAGGGGACGTCCGTCGTCGTCGGCGGGGGAGTGCCTGTTGTGGACGGTGGGGTCGTCGTGGACGGCGGCGTCGTCGTGGTGACCGGGGTGGTGGTGACCGGGGTGGTGGTCGTTCCGGGTCTGGTCGTGGTGGTCACCGGGACGGTCGGCTTCGTCGTCGGGGGCACCTTCGTCGTCGGTGGCGCCGTCGTCACGGTCCCGGTCACCCGGAAGGTCGCGTTTCCGGTCAACGGCTGACCGGTCCGCGCGTTCGTGCAGGTGCCCGTGACCGTGTGGCCGCCGGGTGTCGCGTTGCCCGGAACCGTCGCCCCGGTCTGTCCACTGGGGGCGCTGACCGACGTAATGGCCGTTTCTTCCCAGGTGAAAGAAATCGGGCCTTTGCACGGAGAGAAATTCCAGGAAATGGTGAACGAACTCCCGGCGGGGCCGCTCGAAGGTTTCAAACCAACCGTGGACTGATAAGGGGACTGCTGCGCGTTTCCCGCTCCCACCTGGGAAAGCAGGAACAACAACCCGGTCACGGTGCCGAATATCAGGCGAACCACGATACGCATTGGGACGTCCCTCTCCGGTAAGTACTCGCTGTAGCATTCCGGACCAGTCGGATAAGGAAAACAGGGGATGCGCAAAATGGGACGTGTCATCGCGGCAGGGGTTGCGTTGGGTCTGTGCGCGGTCCTCCTCGGCTCGCCACCGGCCGTCGCGGACAGTGGCGGACTCGACCTGGCGGTCACCTTCGACGACCGGCCGATCACCAACGCCACGGTCGTGATCGATCCGGCGAAGCAACTAGAACTCACCGTCACGGCGACCAACAGCGGCGGCACCGCCGTCAAGGTCCGTAGCGTGCGGGTGTCCGGAGTGGCGCTCGCCCTGACCTTCTTCGCCTACGACACCACGGCGCCGTTCGAAGTGCCCGCGCACAGTCGCGTCACCAGGACCTTCGTACTGGACATGGCCGACCTCTCCGGCCAGGCGATCGGGCTGCTCCCGTCGACGGTCGAACTGCTGGACGCCCGGCGCGGAACCCTCGGCGAGGCGACCACGGTCGCCGACATCCGCGGATCCTTCTGGTCCGTCTACGGCGCCTTCGGGCTCGCGATGCTCGTGCTCACCGTGCTGGCGTGGCTGACGGCCCTGCTCGCGCTCGCCCGCCATCGCCTCCCTGCCAACCGGTGGCGTCGCGGCCTGCGTTTCCTGCCCGCCGGCTTCGGCACCGGCCTCGTCGCCGTCGTCTCGCTGTCGGTCCTGCGGCTCGTCCCGCCGGAGCCCGCGATCGAGATCCCGGTGGTGCTCGGCGCCGCCGTCATCGCGTTCCTGCTCGGCTACCTGACCCCGCATCCCGCGCCGGGGCCCGCCGTCGACGAGACGGTCCGCTTTCCCGACTCCACCAAGGAATTCAACCGATGAGCGCACCCGCCGAGGTCGTCGCCGCGCTGCCGCAGTACGAGATCGGGCCGGCGATCGGCCAGGGCGGTATGGGGGTCGTCTTCGCCGGCGTCCATCGTTCGCTGCGCCGCGACGTCGCCATCAAACAGCTGCCGTGGGACGTGCTGAACCACGCCGCCAGCAGTGAGCTCTTCGACCGCGAAGCGCGTGTGCTGGCCAGCCTCGACCATCCGCACATCGTGCCCGTGTACGACTATGTCCGCACCGGCCGCGAGCATCTGATGGTGATGGAACGCCTCGACGGCGGCACCGTGTACAGCCGCTTCCGCAGCGGGGAGATCGGCGGGGAGCAGGCCTGCGCGATCGGGCTGGCGATGCTCGCCGGGCTCCACGCGGCGCACGAAGCGGGCGTGCTGCATCTGGACGTCAAGCCGAAGAACCTGCTCTTCACCACACAAGGCGTGATGAAGGTCGCCGACTTCGGCATCGCGAAGGTGATCAGCGAGGGCGCCACCCTTGTCACGCACGGCGGCGAGGTCCTCGGCACACCCGCCTACATCGCGCCCGAGCAGGCCATGGGCAACGCGCTGAGCCCGGCGGCAGACGTCTACTCGGCCGGCACGGTGCTCTACGAACTGCTGTCCGGGAAGCTGCCGTTCGACAACACCCGTGGCGCGATCAGCATGATGCGCCAGCACATGTTCACCGATCCGCGCCCGATCGACGGCGTGCCGTCGCCGATCGCCGGGGTCGTCATGCGCAGCCTCTCGCGCGAGCTCGACTCCCGGTATCGCGACGCGGAGACCTTCGCGGCCGACCTCGCCTCGGCCGCCACCGCCGTGTACGGACCGGGCTGGCTGGAACGCTCCCGCGTGCCGGTGCGGCACCTCACCCCTCGGGTGATCTCCGCGTTCGGCGCGCCGGTCCCGGCCGGAGACGGTCCGACAAGACCGGTGCACCGCCCCGCACCGGATCCGACACTGTCGGCGACCCGCGCGAGCTTCGAGCCCGAGTCCCGGTCCGGTGCGGTGCTCTGGTTCCGACTGGCCGCGGCGGCCGCCGCGATCGCGCTCGTGGTGCTCACGCTGCTCACCCCGGAACGCCTGCCGCACGAGGCCACGACACTGAAGATCGACGGTGTCGCCGCCTCGTCGGCGCCGGTGGACCTCAGCAAGACGTTCGCCGTGACGGGGGAGGGGCGCCCGGAACAGGTGACCCTCGCCCTTTCGGCCGCCGGGATCCCGCTCGGATCCGCGTCGGCGGTGCCGAAACCCGAGGGCGACGGCTTCCGTGCCGATCTCGCTTTTCCCGGGGTCACCCGCTGGATCGTCGGCGGAGCCGTCACCGCGACCTTGACGGCCGACGGCGTTCCGAGGACCTTCGCCGTCGTCACGCGGCAGCATCCGCTCGCGAGCGCGCTCGGCGCGGGCAGCCTGATCCTCGCCCTGTTCGCCTTGGCGTACCTGGAATCCGGGCTGCGGACCATCCGGAACGGTCACCGCTGGCGGGGCGCCCTCGTCGGCGGCCCGGTGCTCGGCCTGCTGTTCGGCGCGTCGGCGTGGCTGTGCGTGTCGGTCCTGCGAGTGCACGAGCCCGCGGTGCTGTTCGGTGTCGGCTGTTCGATCGCGGGCGCCGTGGCGACCGGTTTCGTGGTCGCGGCCGCCCGCGCCCGCCGCATGCGCTGACCCCGGGGGCGGGCTCACGACTTGCGGTGCTTGCCTTCGTCGTCGGTGACCTCGAACTGTTCCTTGCGTACCTTGCCGGACACGGTCTGGTCCTCGGTGACGGTCTCGGTCTTGAGCCTCGCCCGTTCCACCTCGACGGTTTCCTTGTTCACGACCGGTTTCTCGGCGTGGAGCACGACTTCCTGTTCGTCCTCGGCGATCTCGGCGCGCTCACCGCCCGGCTTCGTGATCGGCTCGCGTTCGATGCGCACCTCCTCGTGGCTGACCGGAACGGTGACCTGCTGCTCCTCGGTCACGACGTACTTGCGCAGCCGGACATGGCCGGTTTCGACCTGCTCGGTGCCGACGTTCAGCCGCTCCTCGGACCGGGTCATGGTGGGCTCGGCGTCCCGGTGCTTCCTGCCGGTGTCCGTTCCCGTGTCCATCCCTGCCCTGGTCCGGCCCGCGTCGCCCCGGCCCTGCGCCCGGTCGTCCATCCGGCCGTCCGGCGAGGTCCTCGGCATCGGCAGCCCGTAGTGCCGGTAGAGCTGCGCGCTTTCCTCCGCGGACAAGTGGCCGTCGGCCTCGATGCGGGGTGCGTCGGTGACCGCGTCCTTGTCGACGCGGACGTGGACGCCGTCCTGGTCCGCGTGCGCTCCGGACAGCGGGACGAAACTCTCCTTGGTGCCGAACAGGCCCGTCTTGACGGTGATCCATTCCGGCTGGCGCGTCGCGTCGGCGAGGTAGACGTTGCCCACCTTGCCGAGCTTGTTGCCGGTCGGGTCGACCACGGCACTGTCGATGAGTTCCTGCGGCTGCATGGTCTTCGCCATCGGTCCCGCTCCTCTCGGAAGATGCCTGCTGAGAAGCCCACCGTCGAACGGGCCGGTGATCATGGCAACCGTCGTGATGCCCCTGAGGGTGACCCCTGAAAGTGGGGGTTTGAAGCCGTGATCGCGGGCTAGGAGAGGCGTGTCGCCGCAGGTGAAAGGGGGTCTCCATGGGGTGACCGCTAGTCGTGGGGGATGGTGCGAACGTGTGGTCCCGAAAATCGGATGCGGCGCTCTCCGGACGTGACCTACCCTCGTGATCGTGATGCAGCAACTGCTGTTCCTCTGAGGAACGACGCCTCCACCGGTACCGCGAGCCGCGGTACCGGACTTCGTTCTTCCTGCTCATCACTTTCACCGGAGGCAGTTCCTTCATGTCATCCCCTCTTTCGCCCGCGCCTGTGCGCGCGGCGCACGTCCGCCTGTCCGGCGTCCACCTCTCCTTCGGGGGACGGCCCGTCCTGTCCGGGGTCGACCTCGTCGCCGCGGCCGGCGAACGTGTCGCCATCGTCGGGGAGAACGGTCGCGGCAAGACCACTCTTCTCCGGGTACTCGCCGGTGACCTGGCCGCCGACCGCGGCGAGGTGCATCGATCCGGTTCGGCCGGCGTCGCCGACCAGCAGATCCCGCTCGGGGCGACCGACACCGTCGGCGCGTTGATCGACCTCGAACTGGCCGCCGTCCGCGGCGCGCTGGCCCGGCTCGAGGCCGCCACCGAGGCGCTCAGCGACGGACGTTCCGGAGCCGAAGACGCGTTCGCCGCCGCGCTCGAAGAAGCCGAGGCCCTCGACGCGTGGGACGCCGACAGGCGTGTCGAAGTGTCCTTGGCGGCCTTGAACGCCTTCGACGACCGCGACCGTCCACTCGGGACACTGTCGGTCGGCCAGCGGCACCGGGTCCGGCTGGCCTGCCTGCTCGGTGCCGGGCACCCGGTCCTGCTGCTCGACGAGCCGACCAACCATCTCGACGCGGCGGGGCTCGACCATCTCACCGAGCGGTTGCGCGCGCATCCGGGCGTGATCGTCCTGGTCAGCCATGACCGGGCCCTGCTCGCGGACGTCGCCACCACGGTGATCGACCTCGATCCGTCGAGCGACGGACGGCCACGCGTCTACGGCGGCGGATACGCGGCCTATGTCGAGGCCCGGCGAGCCGAACGCGCCCGCTGGGAGTCGGCGCACGCCGAGCAGATCGCCGAGCGGCAACGGCTGGCCGACGACCTGTCCGCGGCGCGGAACCGGTTGCGTGACAACTGGCGGCCGCCCAAGGGCACCGGCAGGCACGTCCGCGCCACACGCGCGCCAGGGCTGGTCCGCGCGGTCCACCGGCGGCAGGAAGAACTGGCCGAGCACGTGGTCGCCGTTCCGCCGCCACCCGCCCGGTTCGCCATGCCCGAGCTACCGGCGCACGGAGGCGCGACGCTCCTGCGTGCCGCCGGGGTGACGGTGGCCGGACGGCTCGCGGGTCCGGTCGATCTGGTGCTGGAAAGCGGCGACCGGCTGGTCGTCACCGGCCGCAACGGCGCGGGCAAATCGACGCTCCTGTCCGTGCTGGCCGGGGAGCTGGAGCCCGGGACCGGCACGGTCACGCGTTCGCGGTCCGCGCGGATCGGCAGGCTGGGCCAGGAATCCGAGCTGCCGGCCAGGCGGACGGCGATGGAGCTGTACGACGAACAGCTCACCAGGGCCGGGATCCCCGGGCCGGGGCTGGGCGAGCTGGGCCTGCTCGCCGGCTACGACCGGCACCGGCCGGTGGCCGAACTGTCGGTCGGCGCCCGGCGTCGGCTGGACCTGGCACTGGTGCTGGCTCGCCGTCCGCACGTCGTGCTGCTGGACGAGCCGACCAACCACCTCTCCGCCGCACTCGTCGACGAGCTGACCGCCGCGCTCGAAACGACCCCGGCCGCGGTGGTGATCGCCACGCACGACCGGCAGTTGTCACGCGACACGGTGTCCTGGCCGAGGCTCGCGTTGTGACCGGTCAACCGCGGTGGGCGAGGGTGTAGCGCACGGTCTGCGCCAGCACCACGCTCCCGTCGTGCTCGCGAAGCGGTTCGAGCTCCGCGAGCACGGCCTGGCGCACGGCGTCGAGGTGGTCTTCCGGGATCAGCTCCCAGAACATCCGCTGGCCGTGCGACCACGACCAGGTGATCCAGTGCCCGGGGTCGGCGAACTTCACCGGATAGACGCGTTCCACGGACGTGACACCGGTGAAACCCGCCGACTCCACGGCCTGGCCGAATCCTTCGATGGTGGCGAACAGTCCCGCCCTGACGGCCAGTGTCCAGGCCAGCTCCGGCGGAACGAACGGTTTGAACACCTCGCGCACGCCCGCCCACCGGGGATCGTCGGCGCCGAACGTGGTGACACCCAGCCGGCCGCCGGGTGCGAGGAGGCGATGCCAAGACCGCAGGCCGTCGACCGGAACAGGCAGGAAGAACACCACGAACGACGCGAGGACGGCATCGAAGGCGGCGTCGTCCAGCGTCGGTTCTTGGGCGTCCATAAGGGAAACCGAGGCGTTGGCACCACGTGCCTCGATATCCTTCGCGGTGCGCTCGACCATTTCCGCGGAAAGGTCGATCCCCAGCACCGATCCTTCCGGACCGACCTGCTCGGCCGCGGGGAACAGCACCGCGCCCCGTCCGCAGCCGACATCCAGCACGCGCTCACCGGGAACGAGCCCGACCCGGTCGAGCAGTTCCGCGGCGAACGCGCCGAAGAAGTCGACGCCGAGCGCGTCGTAGGTCTCCGCCGTCCGATCGAACAGCCGCGCCATCGCCTGCCGGGTGTAAGCGCTCATGCCCAGGACGATGGCCCCGCGAGAACGGTGTTGTCAAACGGATGCGGGGGATTTATCAGTCTCGTGAGTGGTGAGGACGGTTCTATTGAGGGGAAGGGCAAATGTGGCGTGACCGAGCCTCTGCGGTGAAGGACCCTTCACTGGCTCAAGGCAGAGGCGGCCTTCGCGGTCGTGGGTTCTGGACTGGCCGACAGGAGCCGGCCGCGCCCCCGAGTGTCCACAAAGGACACTTTTCGTTGACTCGATGTCTGATTGATGTCCAGATGGGCGATGTCACGAGGGGGTCGTGGGGGGGGGTTTTGGGTGGGGACCCAAAAAACACCCCCCCCCCCCCCCCCCAAACCCGGCGAAAAACCCAAACGGGAAGT
>NZ_JBWKEC010000002.1:137056-249315 GCF_056435645.1 Amycolatopsis sp. NPDC043889 | reverse complement strand
TGTGGGGGTGGTTTCGAGGGGGGGGGGGTGAGGGGGGGGGTGGGGGGGGGGTTTGGGGGGAAAACCCAAAACCCCCCCCCACGACCCCCTCGCCGAACCGTGCAAATAACCCAAGTCGGACGCTGTCACCGTGGAAAAAGTCCGTTATGAACAGTTGGAAAGGTGCCTGGTCGGCGAGTCCCGCTCCTGCCGCCAACTCCGGAACGCCACATTTGACCTTTCCCTCAATAACCGTCCTTACCACTCACGAGACCTGGCAGTACGTACCTGAGACACGGTACCCACTCACGAAAAGGCACGGGAGACCTGCGAAAGCACGATGAGCCCGCAGAAGACCAGGTTCTTGTACTTGTGGTCCACCAGGATGGCCACGAATTCGCGAAGGGTGGCGCTCGGCCAGAAGTACCAGGCCGTCGGCGATCCGATGACCTGACCGTTCACCTTGGCGCGGCGGGCGATGAGGGCGGCGCGGAGCACGTGGAAGTTGTTCGTGACCACCGTGCATCGGTAGTCCGCCTTCCGCTGCTTCATGATCTCGGTGCTGAAGGTGAGGTTCTCGAAGGTCGTCCGCGAGCGGTCTTCGAGGAGGATCCGCTCCCTCGGCAGTCCGTTTTCGACCAGGTAGCCCGCCATGGCATGGGACTCCGGCAGGTCCTCGTCGGGTCCTTGCCCGCCCGAGGTGACCACCATCGGCTCCCGGCCGCGCCGGGCTTCGGCGTCGATGACGCGTTTGGCCCGGTTCAGGCGGCCCGCCAGCAGCGGCGGCACCCGGTGCCCGTCCAGCAGGCCCGAACCCAGCACCACGACGAAGTCCACGCCCTTTTCGGTGCGGATGCGGCCGTAGACGACCGAGTACAGGAGGAAGCAGACGAAGAGGAACGAGAAGTAGACGACGATTCCGTTCAGGATGCCCCGGACGATGTCGAGCGGCTCCCAGGCGAGTTGCGTGACCGTCGCGTTGAAGACGATCAGCGCGCAGATGCCGAGCCCCGTCAGCAGCGAGAGGACGTTGGCCAGCCGCCGTCCCTCGCGGCGGAGCATGGTGATCCCGTTGCAGATCAGGAAGACCGTGAGCGCCAGAACCGTCGGGATGATCATCAGGATCACGCCGACCGCGACGAACCCCGCCGCCTCGGGCGACACCGAGGCGAGCAGCGCGATGAAGGTCACGCCGAGGAACAGCAGCGCGAAGAAGAGGTAAAAGCCGTTCCGCAGCCGGCGTCGGTCGCGCAGGAAGCTCACGAGGAACGCCGCGCAGCACAAGGCCGCGATGGCGAAGGGGATTGCAGCGGCCTTCACGAGAACTCCAGCCTGGGGACGATGCGGGCACTCGGGTGTCGGCACGCGGTGCGGCGGCATTCAAACACACGGCGGAACCGCTGGGCGCATCTCCCGCGGGTGTGTCGCCTTTCCTGGCCCGAGTGTGTCACCGGGCGCGTTGCACAGGCCGCTCGTCCCACACCGGTTCCGCGGTTTCGCGTACGTGTCCGTCCGAGCCGAACACGAGGTACCGATCGAAGGAGCGCGCGAACCACCGGTCGTGCGTCACCGCGATCGTGGTGCCTTCGTAGGCTTCCAACGCCTGCTGCAGCGCTTCCGCCGAGGCGAGGTCGAGGTTGTCGGTCGGTTCGTCCAGGAGCAGGATCGTCGCGCCGCCGATCTCCAGCAGCAGGATCTGGAACCGCGCCTGCTGGCCGCCGGACAGCTTCTCGAACCGCTGGTCGCCCTGGCCGTCGAGTTCGTAGCGCCGCAAAATGTTCATCGCGGGACCGCGGCTTCGCGCGTAGCCGGTCCAGAGGATGTCGACAAGCGTGTGCCCGAGCAGTTCGGGATGGGCGTGCGTCTGCGCGAAGTGGCCGGGGACGACGCGGGCACCGAGTTTCCACAGTCCGTCGTGCGCGACGTCCTCGCCTGCCAGCAGTCGCAGGAAATGTGATTTGCCGGAGCCGTTCGAACCGAGCACCGCGACCCGTTCGCCGTAGAAGACCTCCAGATCGAAGGGTTTCATCAGGCCGCGGAGTTCGAGCCCTTCGCAGGTGACGGCGCGGACACCGGTCCGGCCGCCGCGCAGGCGCATCGTGATCTTCTGTTCGCGCGGGGGAGCGGCGGGCGCTCCGGCCTCCTCGAACTTCCGCAGACGTGTCTGCGCGGCGTGATACCGCGACGCCATCTCGTCGCTGCGCGCGGCGTACTGCCGCATGTCGGCCACGAGTTTCTTGAGCCGGGCATGCTTTTCGTCCCAGCGGCGACGGAGTTCCTCGAGGCGTTCGAAGCGTTCCGCGCGGGCCTGGTGGTAGCCGCCGAAGCCGCCTCCGTGCACCCAGACGTCGCCGCCGGCGGGCCCGGGTTCGACGCTGATGATCTTGTTCGCGGCCCGCGCGAGAAGCTCCCGGTCGTGCGAAACGAACAGCACGGTCTTCTGGGTCTCACGCAGCCGCTCTTCCAGCCACTGCTTGCCGGGGACGTCGAGGTAGTTGTCCGGCTCGTCGAGCAGGAGGACGCCGGATCCGCCGAGAAGCAGCGCCTCCAGCACCAGCCGCTTCTGTTCGCCGCCGGACAGCGTGCGCACCTCGCGCCAGCGCGCCTTCTCGTACGGCAGGTTGAGCGCCGCCGTCGTGCACTTGTCCCACACGACTTCGGCTTCGTAGCCGCGAGCGTCGCCCCAATCGCCGAGCGCCTGCGCGTACGCCATCTGGTTCGCTTCGTCGTCGCGTTCCATCAAGGCGAGTTCGGTCTCGTCGACCGCGCGGGCGGCGGCGCGGAGCGCTTCCGGCGACACCGACACGAGCAGATCCCGCACCGTCCGTTCGTCCCGCACGGAGCCGACGAACTGAGGCATCACCCCGAGCCCGCCGCTGATGGTCACCGAGCCGCTGCTGGGAGACAGTTCCCCCGAGATCAGCCGCAGCAACGTCGTTTTGCCCGCCCCGTTGGCGCCGACGAGCGCGCAGACGCTGCCCTCCCCGACCCGGAACGAGACATCGTCGAGAAGCAGTCGTCCGTCGGGCAGGTGGTACTCGACGTGCGCGACCTCGACGTGACCCATTTCGACAGACTGCCCGCGCCGCCGGGAATCACGCAACGCGATATCTCCGGTAGTGTCGGTGACGTGGAGCGAACCTACTTCGGCGTGCGGCTCAAGCTGGTGCTTGCGCTGTTCCTGCCCGGGTTGTTCGTCGTGCTCCCGGTCGTCGGCGGGATCAACCCGCTGGGCCTGGCCGCCGCCCTGACCGCGTCCCTCGCCGCCGTCCTGCTCGCGCTGGCGGCGCACTTCCGCCTGGAACCGGCCGCCGCCGCGATGCGGGTGCGCGCCATCAGCCTGCGCGAACGCGCGCAGCTGTTCCTGAGCCTGCGCGATCCCGACGCGCGTGGCCGCGTCCGGCCCCGAGCTCCGTCACTGGGCATCGCGACTGCCTGACCTTCCGTCCGAAGGTGAGGCAGTCACTCCTGCCCATACCCCTTCGACCGACGGAGTGACCTGGTCATGTTCGATGTCTTCCTGTACCCCGTTTCCGCCATTCTCTGGTTCTGGCACAAGGTTTTCGGCGTCTTTTCGAGTCCCGACTCCGGTGTGGCCTGGGTGCTGTCCATCGTTTTCCTCGTCTTCACCCTGCGCCTGCTGCTGGTCAAACCTGCCCTCGCCGCGCTGCGCGCGGGCCGCCGCATGCAGGCGCTGGCTCCGCGGATGCGGGAGATCAAGGACAAGTACGGGAAGGATCGCCAGCGGATGACGAAAGAGATCCGGAAACTGCACGCCGAAACCGGTGCGAACCCGCTGGGCGGTTGTCTCCCGGCGCTGATCCAGCTGCCGGTGTTCCTTTCCCTGTACTGGGTTTTGCGCGACTTCACCCCGGGCGCGCAGTCGAACCACGTGTTCGACGACGCCGGGGTGCGGTCGTTCTTGAACGCCGACCTCTTCGGCGCGAAGCTCGGCAACTGGCTTTCCCAACCGGCGGGGGAGCTGGCCGCGTTCGGCACGGATCACGTCCACATGATCGCCGTCGGGGTGCCGCTGATGCTGATCGCGAGCCTGGCCACGTTCTTCTCGATGCGCTCGGGACTCACCCGGCAGACCGCGACCGCCCCCGAGGCGGCGGGGATCACCAAGCTGATGATGTACCTGGCGCCGATCGGCATGCTGGTCTCGGGAGCGTTCTTCCCGGTGCCGATCGGGGTGCTGCTGTACTTCCTGGCCACCAACGTGTGGACGCTGGGACAGCAGTATTTCCTCACCAGGATCGTCGACAGGGAGGAAGCCAGGTGAGAGCGAACCGGTTCTTTTCGGTGTCGTAGCCGACCAGGTCATTTCGTCCTCCCGCCGGGACGGGTCCCGCCGCGCAGCTTTACGGTCTGCCGGAGGAAGAGCCGGATGACAGCGTGCATTCGGGTGATCGTGGCGCTCGCCGTCTTCGAGCAGCCCGGATCCGGCGTTGGTCTCCTGGGTGGGCGGGTACTGCGGTGCGGTCAAGGACATGCGGTTGGTCGTCTACAGCCTGGCCTAGGGGTACGACAGAGCTCGCCTTCTCCCGGGAACTCCAGGGGAAAGTGACCGAGTACCGCACCCTGCCGCCGAGGGGCGGGTGAAATACGCCAAGGCCGCCCTCGACCTGAGCGGGGTCGACCTGGTTACGCACGTGCCCGCGGTCGAGACCGGCAAGGTGCCCGGCTCGACCAGGCGATGAAGGCGAACCAGGAGTGCGAGCTGGTCGCCTAGATCACACGGGATCGAGCGAAGAACTGTTCGGTACCGGCGTGCCGGGCAAAGCCCGATGGGGAATCATCGCGCTCGCCCGGGAACTGTTCCCGGGCGGGTGGGTGTTCCCGGCGCCGTCCGGCGCCGGGAACGCGTTCGCAGATGACGCCCGGTGATCGACGCGGAGTCCTCGGCCAGTGCCGACGGCGTGCCCTCGAACACCACTGTCCCGCCGTCGGCTCCCGCGCCCGGCCCGATGTCGATGACGTGGTCGGCGTGCGCGATCACCCGTTGGTCGTGTTCGATCAGGACGAGTGTCGCGCCGCCGTCGACGAGTTCGTCGCAGAGGGCGAGCAACCGGTCGACGTCGCTGCCGTGCAGTCCGGCGGTGGGTTCGTCGAGCACCAGGCGCAGTTCTTCCGCGGGGCCGGCGTCGGCGAGATGGCGGGCGAGCAGCAGCCGTTGCCGTTCGCCGCCGGACAAGGTGTCGAGGCTCTGTCCGATGGTCAGGTAGCCGAGCCCGACCCGGTCCAGCCAGCGCAACCGCCTGCCGGTGGCGGACCGCTCGCCGAACAGGGCGGCGGCGTCCGCCGGGTTCATCGCCAGGACGTCGGCGATGGTCCGGCCGTTCAAGCGCGCGGCGAGCGCGTCCGGGTTGAACCGGGTGCCGCCGCAGGCGTCACAGCCGGTCTGGACGTCGTCGAGGAAGGCCAGATCGGTGATGATGACGCCCTTCCCCTTGCAGACCGGGCACGCGCCGCGGCCGTTGGCGCTGAACCACGACGGATTTTTCCCGGTGGCCTTGCCGAACGTTTCGCGAATGGGTTCGGCGACGCCCAGCACCGTGGCGGGTGTGGACCGGATGCCACCGCGCAGCGGGGCCTGGTCGACGACGGCGAAATCGGGATGCTGCCGGGGAAGTTCACCCGTGATCAGGGTGCTCTTGCCGGAACCGGCGACACCCGAGACGACGGTCAGGACGCCGAGCGGCACGTCGACGGTGACGTCACGCAGGTTGTGGCTGCGGGCGCCGGAGATCGTCACGGCGCCGCGCGCGGTGCGCGTCCGCTGCCGGAAGTGAAGCGGGGTACCGAGAATCCGCACGGTCTCGGTGCCCGCCGCGATGAGTTCGCCGGGACTGCCTTCGAACTGGATCCGCCCTCCGCCGTCACCACCGCCGGGCCCGAGGTCGATGACGTGATCCGCGGCCGCGATGACCGCGGGATGGTGCTCGACCACGAGGATCGTGTTGTGCGCGTCGCGGAGCTTGGCCAGCAGTTCGAGGAGACGGTGCACGTCGTGCGGGTGCAGGCCGGTACTGGGCTCGTCGAACACGTAACAGACGTCGCTGAGCGCGCTGCCGAGATGGCGGACGATCTTGACGCGCTGGGCCTCGCCGCCGGACAGCGTCCTCGACTCGCGGGACAGGCTCAGGTAGCCGAGACCGACCGAGTCCAGGGCGTCGAGGCGTTCCCGGATCGCCCGCAGCAGCGGCGCCACCGACGGATCGCACACTTTCGCGACGACGTCTCGCAATTCGCCGACCGGCAGCGCCGACCAGTCCGCGATGGACCGTCCGTCGATCAGACTGCCGCGCGCAGCGTCGGACAGGCGGGTTCCCGCGCACTCCGGGCAGACGCCGCGGGTGACGACTCCGGCGAGCCCTTCCTGTTCCTCGGCGGTGAGTCGTGAGGGGGTCTTGCGCAGGTACGTGTCGCGCAACCGCGGGACGATACCGTCGAAGAGACCGTGCTTGGGGTAGTCGGAGCCAGGGGAGTCGAGGGGGAGTCCTTCGGCGTGCAGCAGCGTTTCGACCTTCGCCGACGGCAATTGTTCCAACGGGACATCGGGGTCGACGAGTCCGGAGTGGACGAGCCGTTTCCACCGGTAGGTCCCGGGGGCGAACGTCGGGAACCGCACGGCCCCTTCGCGCAGGCTCAGCGAGCGGTCGAGCAGCCGGTCGAGATCGATTTCGTCGACCACGCCGAGCCCTTCGCAGCGCGGGCACATCCCGACCGGATCGTTGAACGAGTAGGCGGGCGAGAATCCGGCGTTCGGTTCGCCGACGCGGGAGAAGAGCAGACGCAGCAGTGGCGCGATGTCGCTCGCCGTGCCGACGGTGGACCGCGCGTTGCCGGTGAACCGCCGCTGATCGACGATCGTGGTGAAGACCAGCCCGTCGATCCGGTCGACGTCGGCGGGCGGATGCTGGGGCAGCCGGTTCCGCACGAAGGCGGGATAGCTCCCGGTGACCAGGCGTTCGGCTTCGGCCGCGATCGTGTCGAAGGCCAGCGACGACTTCCCGGACCCGGATACACCGGTGAAGACCGTCAGCCGGTGTTTCGGCACCCGCACCGAAACGTCGCGGAGGTTGTGCGTCCGGGCACCTTCCACCGCGATCCACCGGCCACGGTCTGCTTGAACTTTCGCCATGAACCGAGGCTACGATGAGATGTGGCCGGTTTTCGGCCACAATTACGGGAGGCGTCGTGACGGCACCACGGGAACGGATGCTGCGGCTGTTGTCCCTCCTGCAGTCCGGCCGGGCGTGGCCCGCCGCCGAACTCGCGACGGCCATGGAAGTCCCGCCGCGCACGCTTCGCCGGGACATCGACCACCTTCGCGGTCTGGGCTATCCGGTGGAGAGCAGCCGCGGCCCTGGCGGCAACTACCGGCTCGTCGCGGGAAGCGCGCTGCCGCCGCTCATGCTGGAACACGACGAGGCGATCGCCACCGTGCTCGGGCTGCGGCTCGCCGCGGCGGGCGGCACCGGCGTCGACTTGACCGCCGAATCGGCGGACCGCGCCGCCGCGAAACTCGGGCGTGTCCTGCCGGCGGCGCTGCGCAGGCGGACCGACGAAATGCTCGCAGCGGTCGAGTTCGGGAGCGGTGAACAGCCGCGGGTCACCCAAGACGTCCTGAACGTCCTCGCCGCGGCGATCGCGGCTCGTCGATGCCTCGAATTCGCGTACACGGCGAAGGGCGGCCCGTCGTCAAGGACGGTCGAGCCGATGCGCCTCGTCCAGCTCGGCAGACGGTGGTACCTGTACGCGTGGGACCTCGGCAGGCGGGATTGGCGGAGCTTCCGGCTCGACCGGATCGCCGGGCCGAGGACGACGGACGTGGCGTTCGAGCCGCGTGAGCTCCCGGTCGACGACGTCGCGGCCCACCTACAGGAACGCTTTCACAGCCCGAAATCGCTCCGGATCACGCTGACCCTGGACGTCGGCGCGGAGGAGGCCGCCGCCCGTCTGCATCGGATCGACGGGAGTTTCGAAGCCCTGGGCGACGACAGGTGCCGGTATGTCGCCCATGTCGACTCCTTCGAGTGGCTGGCCGTCGTCCTCTTGCTCACCGACATCGGGTTCACGGTGGAGGAACCGGCGGAATTCGGCGAGTACCTCGCGCGAACGGGGGACCGGTTGATGCGGGGGAGCACGAAACCCGGCCCACGGGACTGACCGGCGCCGTGGCTTTGGCGCGACTCGCGTGTTTGAAGACGGAACTCGCGTGATTGGAGGGCGAACACGCTGGGGCCGTGTCTTCCGGCTGGGATCACGGGTGTTCCGGGTGGGGCCACTGCTGCCCCCGCGTCCAGGAGTCCAGCACCATCAGCGTCTTCGTGCCCGTCACCTGGTGGTGTCGCCGGATCTCGTCGATGGTCTGCTGCAGGTGGCCCATGTCCCGCACCCGCAGCCAGACGAGCGCGTCGGGGTCGCCGGCGATGGTGAACACCGCCTGGGCCTCGGGCATCCGGGTGGTGGTGCGGACGATCTCGCCGACCTTGGTGGTACCGGTGAACCGCAGCTCGGTGAACGCCTCGATGGCCCAGCCGAGTTTGGCGTGGTCGATCTGGACGGTGTAGCCGACGATGACGCCATTCTCCTGCATGCGGTCGATGCGGCGTTTGACGGCCGCGGTCGACAGCGTGACACGGGCCCCGATGTCGCCCAGCGTGCGCCGGGCGTCCTCCCGCAACAGTTCGAGGATCTCGCGATCGGTCTCGTCGATGAGCTGGTCCGCCATAAGCCAGGATGGTACGCAGACGCAACAGATATCGGCCACCGGAGAAGATGGGCCGGATTTTTTGCGTGCCGGGCGCCAATAGACTGCCGCCTGTTGCGGCGGCCCGCGAGGTCGGGTCTCCTGTCGTGACGTCGCGCGGGGGTGCCGAAGGAGGCAGGTCTGGTGGAGCAGTTCACGTTGGAGGACCGGTATCTGCGGGAGGACGGCACCGTCTATCTCAGCGGTGTCCAGGCCCTGGTGCGGATGTTGTTCGACCGGGTGCGGCATGACCGCGCCGCCGGGGCCTCGCCCGCCGTGTTCGTCTCCGGCTACGAGGGATCCCCGCTGGCCGGATACGACCTCGAGCTCGGCCGCCGCTCCGTCCTGCTCGAGAAGCATGACGTCGTGCACCGCCCTGGTTTGAACGAGGAGCTGGCCGCGACGGCGGTGATGGGGAGTCAGCTGACGTCGTCGGTGGGGTCGTCGCTGGGTGGGGTGACCGGGTTCTGGTACGGCAAGGCTCCTGGCCTGGATCGGGCGACGGATGCTTTGCGGCACGCGAATCTCGCGGGCACGGATCCGGCGGGTGGTGCGGTGGCGCTGGTGGGTGATGATCCGAACGCGAAGTCGTCGTCGGTGCCGTGTGCGTCTGAGCTCGCGCTGGCCGACCTGGCGATGCCGGTGTTCTTTCCGTCGGATTCGCAGGACGTGCTGGATTTCGGGCTGCACGCCGTGGAGTTGTCGAGGGCGAGTGGTCTGTGGTCGTCGATGAAGCTGGTGGCGAACGTGGCCGACGCCGCGTCCACCGCCCACGTCCGCCCCCGGTGGACGGCGCCGGAGCTGGCGCTGCCCGCGTACCGGCACAAGCCCAGTTCCCGGCTGCTCGGCACCACGTTGATGGCGCTTGAACGCAGCCTGTACACCGAACGGCTGCCGCTGGCCGTCGAATACGTGCGCGCGAGCGGGGTGAACCGGATCGTCCAGGAAGGACCCGCCGACCGCATCGGCATCGTCACCGCCGGGAAGTCCTATTTGGACCTCATGCAAGCGTTGCGGCTGCTCGGCTTGGACTCCGAAGCGTTGTCCCGGCACGGGATCCGGATCCTCAAACTCGGCGTCATTCATCCGTTGGAACCGTCGATCGTCCGCCGGTTCGCCGGCGGACTGAGCGAGATCGTCGTGGTGGAGGAGAAGCGTTCCTTCGTGGAGTCGGCGATCAAGGAAATCCTGTACGGCACTGTCGGCGCGCCGCCGGTGTACGGCAAGACCGGCCCGGACGGCCGCACCCTGTGCACCGAACTCGGTGAGCTCGACCCGGACGCCGTCGCCAGGGTGCTGGCCGGGCGGTTGGGTGAGCATCATGAGATCCCGTCGGTGACGGCGTGGCGGCAGCGTCGTCGTCGTGAGCGGATTTCGGTGCCGTTGCTGGCCAGGACGCCGTATTTCTGTTCCGGTTGCCCGCACAACTCCTCGACCAAGGTGCCCGAGGGGACCGTGGTGGGCGGCGGTATCGGTTGTCATGCGATGGCGTTGTTGATGGAGCCGGAGCAGGTCGGGGATGTGGTCGGGCTGACGCAGATGGGTGGTGAGGGGGCGCAGTGGCTGGGGATGGAGCCGTTCGTGGCGGCCTCGCATTTCGTGCAGAACATCGGTGACGGCACGTTCACCCATTCGGGCAGTCTCGCGGTGCGGGCGGCGGTGGCCGCGGGGGTGAACATCACCTACAAGATCCTCTACAACGCGACCGTCGCGATGACCGGGGGTCAGGACGCGGTCGGCGGGCTGCCGGTGGACCGGCTGGCGTCGCTGCTGCTGGTGGAGGGTGTGGCGAGGGTGGTCATCACCAGCGACGAGCCAGACCGGTTCCGCCGGGTGCGGCTGCCCGACGGTGTCGAGGTCCGGCATCGCGACGAAGTGCTGAGCACGCAGGAGGAACTGGCTCGCGTTCCCGGGGTCACGGTGCTCATCCACGATCAGGAATGCGCGGCGGAGAAGCGCCGCAAACGACGTCGGGGGAAGCTGGCCACCCCGGCCACCAAAGTCGTCATCAACGAACGCGTCTGCGAAGGCTGCGGCGACTGCGGCGAGAAATCGAACTGCCTGTCGGTGCAGCCGGTCGCCACGGAGTTCGGCCGCAAGACCGCGATCCACCAGTCGTCCTGCAACGTGGACTACTCGTGCCTGGCGGGGGACTGCCCGTCGTTCATGACGGTGATACCGACCGGCCGGAAACAGCACCGCAAGCCAGGGGAGATCACCGCCGCGGAACTGCCCCAACCGCAGACCACCGGCGGCACTGATGTCACGGTGCGGATCACCGGGGTCGGCGGGACCGGCGTGGTCACCGTCGCGCAGATCCTCGCCACCGCGGCGGTGATCGAGGGCAAGCAGGTCCGGACCCTGGACATGACCGGGCTGGCGCAGAAGGGCGGTGCTGTCGTCTCGGATCTGAAGATCACCACCGAGCCGGTGCCGCAGGCGCCGAAACTCGCGGCCGGGGAATGCGATCTCTACCTGGCCTGTGACGTCCTCGTCGGCGCCGACCCGGCGCATCTGTCGGTGACCGATCCCGGCCGGACCATCGCGGTGGTCTCCACGACCGAGGTCCCGACCGGCCGGATGGTCGTCGACACCACCGTGTCGTTTCCCGACGCGGCGGCCGTGCGCGGGGCGATCTCCGACAGCGCGGCGCGGACGGTGGCGCTCGACGCGCGGGCGCTGGCGGAAACCCTGTTCGACGACGACCAGTTCGCCAACATCCTCCAGCTCGGCGCCGCCTATCAGACCGGTGCGATCCCGCTGGACGCGGCGAGCGTGGAGCGCGCGATCGAGCTCAACGGGGTCGCGGTCGCGGGCAACCTCCAGGCGTTCCGGCGCGGCAGGCAACTCGTCGCCGACCCCGCCACCCTGCACGCCACCGTCGCCCCGCCCACCGTCGCCGCGACCCCCGCCCCGTCGACCGCCGCGCTGCGTGCCCGCGCGCTCGTCCACGCCGAGCCGGGTTCGGAACTCGCGCGGCTGCTCGACATCCGCGTCCCCGAACTCGTCCGGTATCAGAACGTGCGGTACGCGCGGGAGTACGCCGAGTTCGTCGAACAAGTCCGGGTCCTGGAAGGGGATACGACCGCCGTCACCGAAGCGGTGGCCCGCAATCTGCACAAACTGATGGCCTACAAGGACGAGTACGAGGTCGCGCGGCTCTCGCTCGACCCGGCCGTGCTCGCCGGGATCGAGGCGGAGTTCGGCGTGGGCAGCCGCTACGCCTACCGCCTGCACCCGCCCTTCCTGCGCGCGCTGGGCATGAAACGGAAGATCGCACTCGGCCCGAAGTTCCGCCCGGTGTTCGTCGCACTACGTGCAGCGCGGAAGCTGCGCGGCACCCGCTGGGACCCGTTCGGCAAAGCACAGGTCCGGAAGGTGGAACGGGAACTCATCACCCAATACCGCGACACGGTCCTCACCGCCTTCAACACCGAAGGCGCCGATCGCGGCCGGATCCTCGCCTTGGCCGAGCTGCCCGATCTCGTTCGCGGATACGAAGACATCAAACTCGCGAACGTCGAGGCTTACCGGCGGGAACAGTCCGCGCTCCTCGCCGAACTCGTGCAGGGGGACAGGCTCGGCGCGAGCACCTGACGGCTTCAGGGAAGGTTCGCGTGCTTCGGCAGCTGATCCAGGACGGAGGCGGTTCCGGCATCGCGGCGATCCGGGCGGCCATGTCGAACTGGCCAGCGGTGAGACCACCAGCGGCACGTCGACATACGGCAGTATTCGTCGTTGGCGAAAGAAGTTCTCGATACGCACCCCGGCGGGCCGCGCTCCGAACCGCTCCCGGTCGCGGCCGATGGTCGCGATGACGTTGACCTCTCGCCGTGCAACGCGGAGATCATGGTCTCCAGCACCCCCGGCCGGGTGTTGTTGAGGGGTAGGGCAAAGGTGGCTTAGGTGGCGAGGGCTCGTGAGTGTTAAGGACGGTTGGAACGGGCCGGTGTTCGCCTACCTGCTGCTGACCCGCAGGAGGGCGACGATCCCCGCGGGTATCGGGACCGTTGATGAAGGAATCAGGACACTCAACGTCCCGATTCCTTCATCGACGCGAGGTGACCCCCGTCCCGGACCTTGCTCAACGGAAGATCCGGGACGCTCAACGTCCCCCATCCTCCGTTGATCAAGGCGGTGCCACTCGAACCCGACGGTCGACACACCCGCACCAGCCCACCGCGGCACCGCTCAGATCGCCTGAATGAAGTACGTGAAGGGGCCTTCACGCGCCGACCACCTGGAACGACCGCCCACCCCTGCCGCCACGACGTTGCGAAAGAGGCTTTCGCAACATGCCACCTTTGCCCTACCCCTCAATATCTCGGCGAGTCCGGCGGGCGAGTACCTGCTCCGGGCCTGGCGGGCGGCCGCCTCGTCGGCGGGCCCGTCCACGGCGATCGTCGGCAAACCGTACGACGCATTGCCGAAGGTTACGCCTGGCAGACGGAAAAATTTGTTTCCTCGTGGCGTGTCACGGCGGTGCTCGATTTCCGATATGGGTTCACTGCTTCGGGAACGGGCGGGTCGCCGACCGGAATCATGCTGTCGGTCTTTTGTATTTCCCGACGACGTTTTCCGGGTATCCCGCCCTTCTTGTGTCACGAATGTGCTGGGTTTCGGCGAGACGGGAGCTCGATTGTCAATATTCGCGTCGGTCAGAGGAACGACCTTGAGACGGAACCAGTCGGCTGTTCGTGTGGAAAGCGATCGCCGTGGAAGCTATTCGTGAAGGGAGTGCACTACTGTCGCACCGGGGGTCCGCACATCGCACGCCACTGGATCGAGATTGGGGAGTCATCGTGATGAGGAATTGTGTGCCAGTTGCGCGAAGACGGGTGCTTTCGCTGGTAGCGGCTCTTGTCGTGGTCACCGGCGCGGTGACGGGGACCGCGCGGGCCACCCCGGTGGGGCCGGTGGATCTCGGTACGTTGCCCGGGGACGACGAGAGTACGGTCCTCGCGGTCAACGAGGAAGGGGAGATGGTCGGGCTGTCGTTGGCGGGCCCGACCCCGAAACGCAGCCATCCGGTTCGCTGGGACGCCGACGGCCGGATCATGGCGCTGCCCACGCCAGGCGGCACCGAGGGACAGGTGCGCGACATCAACAGTCACGGGGCGTCCGCCGGTTACGTGTTGACCGCGACCACCGCCGTGCCGGTTCGCTGGGACGCCGCGGGCCAGGCGACCTCGCTGCAGCTTCCGCCCGGCTATCACAACGCCACCGCGTGGGCGATCAGCGACACCGGCGTCGTTATCGGGAACTGGCTGACGCCGGACAACCAGTTCCACGGGTTCCGCTGGGACTCGGGTGGCGCGGCCACCGACCTGGGCACGTTGCCCGGCGAGACCTGGAGCATGACCGAGGGCATCTCCGGCGACGGCACCATCATAGCCGGAAGCGCCGTCCGCTCCGCGGCGAACCAAGCCGTGCGGTGGGTGAACGGCGGGCCGATCACCGAGCTGGCGCCGCAGGGCGTGAGCAGTGGGGCGGGCCGGATCAACAAGGACGGCGTGGCCGCCGGAGTCCTGCGTGAGACCAGCAGCGGGCCCCCTGTCCCGGCGAAGTGGGATCGGGACGGCGTGATCCATCCCATGGACTGGCCCAGCCCCCACTCGGTCTGGATCTACGGGATCGGCCCCACCGGTTACGTCGTCGGTTCCGGGTACCTCAACCCGCCTCGCCGATCGGCCCTGATCTGGGACCTCGACGGCCACGTCGCCGCCCTGCCCGACGACGGTCTCGGCGCTGAGGCCGAAGCGGTCAACGCGCAGGGCACCGTGGCCGGCACTTTCCGGAGTCAGGCGACGGTCTGGTTCCGGAACGGGGAACGCAGGCAGCTCGGCACGCTGCCCGGCGGCACCCGCGGCCAGGGATATCGGATCACCGACAACGGCCGCGTCGTCGGAGTCGCCTCGAACGCCGCCGGGAAGTCCCACGCGGTGTACTGGACACTCGGCTAAGCGCTGTCCTGTGAGTCCGTTCGATGAGCGTGCCGTCCGCCTGATCACGTGTGTGCACGGACGACACGCTGCCGGTCGCGCCGGCCGGGCCGCGACCCGGCCGGCGCGACCGTGATCCGCCGGGCCCGAGTCCGCCGAATATCCGCTGGACGGCATGACGAGACTTGGTGGGGAGCCCATCGAGCAAGGAAGTCGTCTTGAGCAGCACGCCGGATCTCGGTCCGATGCCGCGGCGGATCACCGTCGACGTGGCGCAGGTGCGCCGGTTGATCGGCGAGCAGTTCCCGGAGTGGGCCGGTCTTCCGGTCCGGCCTGTGGCCGGGTCCGGTTGGGACAACTTCACTTTCCGTCTCGGCGACGCAATGGTGGCGCGGCTGCCGAGCGCCGCCGAGTACGCCTTGGCGGTGGACAAGGAACAGCATTGGCTTCCGGTGCTGGCTCCCAGGCTCCCGCTTCCTGTTCCTGTCCCGCTGGCGAAGGGGCGCCCCGGCGCTGGCTATCCCTTCCCGTGGTCGATCTACCGGTGGCTTGACGGTGAGCCCGCGAGCGCGGACCGTATTTCCGACCCGGTCCGGTTCGCTCTCGACCTGTCCGGTTTCCTCGCGGCGTTGCGGAACGTCGATATCGCCGACGGTCCTCAGCCAGGTAAGCACAACTGGTTCCGTGGAGCCACCCTGCGCACCTACGACACACTGGCCGAGCGCGCGCTCTCGGCGCTGGACGGCGAGATCGACGTCGGCTCGGCCCGCGAGAGCTGGAAGACCGCGCTGCGTACCCCTTGGGACGGTGCGGACCGGTGGTTCCACGGCGACATCGCGCCGGGGAATCTCCTGCTCGACGGCGGGGAACTGGCGGCCGTCATCGACTTCGGCACCTGCGGCGTCGGCGATCCGTCCTGTGACATGGCCATCGCCTGGACGTTGCTGACCGCCGACGGCCGGGAGGCGTTCCGCGAACGACTTTCGGTCGACAGTGCGACGTGGGCGCGAGGGCGCGGTTGGGCGCTGTGGAAGACGCTGGTCACCTGCGCTCGGACGAGGGGCCGCGCCGACGAGGAAGCCGTGGACGCGCGTCGCGTCCTGGGCGAGATCCTCAGTCCTCTGAACACGCGGTGGTGATGCGCGGCGACGCCTGGGCGGCATCGAGCGTCCTTGCGCATTCGCCGAGCGGATCGGCGACAGCGGTGACGTAGGCGACGCGGCCCCAGACCGTTCCCTTCGGTGGAGGGGGCACCACGGCGCCGGGCCGGGCGACGTCGACCGCTTGGTCCACTGTGGACGGTAGCGTCGCCGGGGACTCGACGCGATGGCCGTGTCGCGCCGGTCGACGTAGCAGAAACGGATCCCGGCCACTCGCCACCTGGTGGGGCGCACGTCCAGATCGTGACCGCACGCCGCGCCGCCGGCGAGGATGCCGGGGGGCGACGCCGGTCGCCGGTCAGCATGTACTCGGTGTGCGTCCAGCCGTCCCGCAAGCTCAGCGCGGTGTGGGTGTCCCGCAGTATCGCGGTGAACGTCGAGTCGGTGAGCAGAGGATCGTCCGCGTCCACGGGCGCCTTGGTGTCGCGGGTGAAGGCGAACATCTCGCGGAGCCGCTCGGGGTCGTCGACCCGGACCACACCGAGACCGGCGCCGGGGCCAGGGGTTTGAGGATGGCCCGGAACATGGCCTCTATGCTTGTCGGTTTTCTGAACGCTCACTGGATTTGGCGCCAGTCTTTCCCGAGGTACCGGAACGGTTCAGGCGCACCGGATCAAAGTGTCCGCGAGAGTTGATCGATGAAAGGCACGTGGGTGCCGAAGATCTAGGGGGTTCTGTCATGGGACGCGCATATGCCGCACTTGCCGTGGCCTGCGTCATGCTGCTCGCGCCAGGTACCGCCGGCGCCTCGACCCCGGCAATGCCTGACAGGCAAGCGCAGCCACTCGGCGGGCACCTGCACGAAATCTCTGCCGCCGGTCCGCCGTACGGCGAGTTCATCGAAATCGGAAATCGTCACTCCGTCCCGGTCGACATCGGTGGCCGTAGCGTGCTGGTTCGCCACGGGCCGGAAATGTTCATGCTCGCCCAGATCCCCAGTGGCACGATCTTGAATCCGCAGGACGTCTACCTCCTGGCCACTACACAGTGGACCGGACGACCTCCCGATCAGGTCTATGACGCACCCTTCGACCTCCCTGACTACAACCTTTGTATGGTGCTGGCGAGGTCAGGCGCGGTAGAGGACTCCGTAGCGACGTCTGGGGATTTCGTGCCCGTGCCAGGACCGAATTCGTGCGGGCAAGGTTGGCCGGCACCTGAACCCAAATCCGGCCTGTGCCTGAAGCGGATCTACTTCACCGGCGTCAACTTCAGGGACTGGGCCAACGGGGCATGCACTCCCGGCTCCTATCCGTGAGCCGGAACGGGCATTCGGCTTGGCGTTCACGTCGGCTTCGGAACGGTCTTGGTGTCGGATCACGTCGTGGCACCTGTATCCGGACAATGGTGGCCCGAATCCGCTGCCTCGCTGCAACGCGGCGGGCGAGAACGCGGAGAGAACGTCGCGATGATCAAGTGTGGTTCGTCGGTACCGGATGACATGCTCGACGCGCCGAGACTGCTCGGGCCAGGCGCTGGTCTTCCCGCCCCGCCGCGAAAGGCTCGAAGGCCTTCGCCGCGGGGCATCGGCGTCTTCGAGTGTCCTGGTGGCCGCCTCGTGGCGTGATGCCGTTGCCGCATGGGCGATTTCGATTTCCTCGTAGGTTCATGAAATGCTGCGGGAAAGCGCGGTCAGCGTGGTGGCGGGCATCGCGTACGGAGAGTCGTGCGACCGGTATGTCCGCATCTCCGTGGGCACGGAGTCGCCGTACCGGGTGGCCAGGGGCATCGCCGCGATCCGGGAGCCGATCGACGCGACCACCTGACGCGACGGCCGGTGTCCCGCCGCCGATCCATGGTTGGATCGACCACATGTCCGCCATCGTCGTCGCCGTGATCGCAGCGGTCGCATCGGTCTCCGCGGCGGTGGTCGCCGGGATGTTCGCACTGGCCGCGCGCCGTCTCGAAACCCGCGTGCAGAGCGCCGACCAGGTTCGCGAACGGATCTCCGCGCGGAGGCGCGCCATGTGCGAGCCCGTCGTCGACAGAATGCAGATCCTCGGACCGCGGTCGGCGAACCTCTCCGACCGCCGGAGCCTGACCGACCCCGACCCGGTCTGCAAACGGCTCGGCTGGGTGCCGCCCTGGCGCGCGGCCAAGTGAGCGGGCGAAGCCGGGGGAGCGGCCCCTCTCCCTTGACCTGATCGCGGCCATGTTGGCCAGTAACCACCCTCGCCGAGATGGCGGCGGACGTTTTGGGGTCGTGGCTGACAGATTCGCGAACGGTGAATCGACCGCGCATGACAAAGACGAAGAATGGTCGCGCGGGCTCTGTGATTTTGCTTGCCTGGCGTGCCGCGCGGGTGTGTTAATTCCCTGTGGCATACCCGTGAATATGTGCACGCGCCCGCTGGGAAGAGCCCGCGAAAGCGGGCATTAATCGTTTGTCCGGTGGTTTCGGCGGGCGTGGTCCATGTGTTGGAGAGGTACCTGTGAAACACAGAAGACGTAGTCGAAGACTGGCCACTGGGGGCATCGCCGTCGTCAGCACGGCGGCCTTGGTGGCACTGGGACTCGCGATAGGGTCGGGCACCAGTGCCGCGGCTCCGGGTGAGCTCACGCAGAATTACTCGTGTCCATTCCCGTTGATCGGTGATCAGAACGTCTCGGTCACCATCAAGACCACTCAGCCTTCGACGATCGAGACCGGCAAACTGACTCCCGCCATCGAGATCACCGCCGTGTCCAACGCGGGCAAGACGGCGACGGAAGGCCTTCGTCTCGTCGGCGCCGAGTCCATCAAGGGCACCGCGAAGGCGACTTCGACCGTGACGATGCCCGGCAGCCAGGGCACGATGACGGTGAAGGTCGACTCCGACGTGCCGAACCAGCCCATCCCGCCCGCGGGCAACGATCTCGTCGTCAACGCGACGGGCAGCGCGCCCGCGCTGAGGTTCGATCAGCCGGGCACCGCGTCGCTCGCGGTGACCGGCCTCCAGCTGGTGATGACCCCGCTGAAGGCCGACGGCACCCCGACCGGTCTCGGCACCTTCACTTCGGACTGCACACTGGCGGCCGGGGCCGAGACCGTCCTGCAGACCTACACGGTGACCGGCTCGCCGGTCACCCCGGAAGCCGTTGTCGGCACAGGGAACCACCCGCCGCTGCGGCAGGTCTACAGCTGCCCGTTCCCGTTGATCGGGAACCAGGACGTCACGGTCGACATCAACGCTACGCTGCCCGACACGATCCCGGTCGGCCAGTTCACGCCCAGGATCGACATCACGGCCGTCTCCAACGCGGGCAAGACCGCGACCGAAGGGCTCCGGCTCGTCGGCGCCGAGAAGATCAAGGGATCGGCGCTGGCCACCTCGCTGGTCTCCAGCCCGCAGGGACATCTCGCGGTCGGCGTGCCGACAGCCGTCCCACTGCAGCCGATCCCACCGACGGGCAACGACCTGATCGTCAACGCGAGCGGTGCGGCGCCGTCGTTGCGGTTCGACAAGCCGGGGACGGCGACGCTTTCGGTGCACGATCTGGTGCTCACCATGACGCCGTTGACGGCTTCCGGCGCGGAGACCGGCCTCGGCACCTTCGTCGCGGACTGTACTCCCGCGAACGGCCAGGCCAACGTGCTGCACACCTTCACCGTCACCGCGGCCGCGGACACGACCCCGCCCTCGGCTCCCGGTGCGGTGACAGTCGGCGAAGTCACCCAGAACAGCGTCGCGTTGTCATGGGGCGCCGCCACCGATGAGGTCGGCGTGACCGGCTACGACGTCTACGAGGGTGCGAACCTCGTCAAGTCCGTGACCGGGACGTCGGCCATGATCGACGGTCTCACCCCGGACACGGAGTACTCGTTCACGGTCAAGGCGAAGGACGCGGCGGGCAACGTCTCGCCCGCCACCGCGCCTGCCACCGCCCGGACCGCGAAGGCCCCGGACACGCAGGCGCCGACCACACCCGCGAACGTGCACTCGACCGGATCCACCCAGACCAGCGTGACGCTGGCCTGGGACGCGTCGAGTGACAACGTCGGTGTCACGGGCTACGACGTCTTGAAGGGCACCGAGGTCGTCAAGTCGGTCACGGAACCGCAGGCCACGATCGACGGTCTGACGGCCGACACCGAGTACACCTTCACAGTGGTCGCGAAGGACGCAGCGGGCAACGCTTCGGCCGCCAGTGCCGCGGTCACGGCGCGGACGCAGGCCGCGCCCGACACGCAGGCTCCCGGTGTGCCGGGCAACCTGCACTCCACCGGTACCTCGGCCTCCAGCGTCGGCCTGGCGTGGGACGCGTCGAGTGACAACGTCGGTGTCACCGGGTACGACGTGTACAACGGCGGCACCCTGGTGAAGTCGGTGACGGAAACCAACGCCACCGTCGACGGTCTCGCCGCCGACACCGAGTACACCTTCACCGTCGTCGCGAAGGACGCGGCGGGCAACAGGTCGGAGCCCAGCGCGGCGGTGACCGCCCGGACCGCCACGGTCCCCGACACCGAAGCGCCCAGCGTTCCGGCTGGTCTCGCCACGACAGACGTCACCCAGTCCAGTGTCGCGCTGTCCTGGAACGCGTCGAGCGACAACGTCGGTGTCACCGGCTATGACGTCTACAACGGCACCACGCTGGTGAAGTCGGTGACGGGGACTTCGGCCACTGTGGACGGTCTCGCGCCGGACACCGAGTATTCGTTCACCGTGGTCGCGAAGGACGCGGCGGGCAACGCTTCGGCGCCCAGTGCCGCCGCGACGGCGCGGACGCAGGCCGCGCCCGACACCCAGGCGCCCGTCGCGCCGGGCAACCCGCGCTCCACCGGGACCACGCAGACCAGCGTGAGCCTTGAGTGGACCGCGGCGACGGACAACGTCGGTGTCACCGGCTATGACGTCTACAACGGCACCACGCTGGTGAAGTCGGTGACGGGGACTTCGGCCACTGTGGACGGTCTCGCGCCGGACACCGAGTATTCGTTCACCGTGGTCGCGAAGGACGCGGCGGGCAACCTCTCGACTCCGAGCGCCGCCGTCACCGTCCGGACGCAGGCCGCGCCCGACGTGGTGGCTCCCAGCGTGCCGGGCAACCCGCGCTCCACGGGAACCACGCAGACCAGCGTGAGCCTCGAGTGGGATGCCGCGACGGACAACGTCGGTGTCACCGGGTACGACGTCTACAACGGCTCCGCGCTGGTGAAGTCGGTGACCGGCACCTCCGTGATCGTGGACGGTCTCACGGCCGACACGGAGTATTCGTTCACCGTCGTCGCCAAGGACGCCGCGGGGAACAAGTCGGCCGCCAGCACGCCGGTCACGGCGAAGACCCAGCCGAACACCTCCCCGGTCGTCAAGTACAGCTACGACCTGACCGGCAAGACGCAGCTGAAGAAGCTCGCGGGCCCGATCGACCTGCGCGGCGGCATCAACGCCGCGATCACGCTGGCGAACGGGACCTTCGACGCCGACCTGACGCTGAACCCGACGAGCGCGAACCTCACGCTCTGGGGGTTCGTCCCGGTCAAGGCGAAGATCGAGTTCGCTTCGGCGGGCAAGACCACGGGAACCCTGGCCGACGGGGTGCTCAAGTCGACCTCGGCGGTGACGGTCAAGCTGCCGCGGATCAGCGTCTTCGGCTTCCCGGTCTCGGCGAGCCCGGCCTGCCAGACGAAGACGCCCGCCCAGATCCCGCTCCAGTCGAAGGCCGGCTTCGACCCGCTGGCCGGTGGCAAGCTCACCGGCTCCTACACCCTGCCGCCGCTGCAGGGTTGTGGATTCCTCAACGACATCGTCAGCGGTGTCGCCTCCGGTCCCGGCAACACGGTGGAGGTGAACCTGAAGCCGCGTCCGGTCGGCTGATCCCACGAAAGCCCTGATCCGGCCCCGTCGCATCTCGCGGCGGGGCCGGATCCCGTCATCGTCCGGCGTGGGCCGGGGCTGGGTCGCCAGGGCGGGTGCCGCGGCGGATTCCGAGCAGCAGCAGAACGGTCGCGACCAGGAGGATCGGCCAGGGCGTGAAAAGGAGGACCGCGGCGATGAGCAGGGTCCAGATCCCCAATGCCCACGCGATGAACAAGGGCGGTGTGATGCCCCGCCGGTCCAGCCACAGCACGGTCAGGCCGACCAGGACGAGCGGCACGCCGAAGCTGGCCGCGCTCAGCCAGAAGGCGCTGTTCGCGGGGTTCATGGCGGCGAGGTCGTCCCTCCACAATGTCCCGCTGAACCACGTGCCGGCATGGCGAGCGGCTTTCATCACCGTGAGGGCGCCCAAGGTGTGCGCCGCGCCGAACAGCGTTATGAGCCAGCCTGCCCATTTGATCATGTCAACTCCCCAGCCCATGTTATACGGTGGCGTATAAGTTCAGGTTAGACCGGTTATACGGCGGCGTACAACCAGTGGAGAGGTGAGGTGGGCCACGGCATGGGCGCATTGCGCACACCGCGTGAGAAGTGGATCGAAGAAGGTTTGCGGGCCCTCGCCGAGGGTGGAGTGGACGCCGTGCGTGTCGAGGCTCTGGCCAAGGCGCTCGGCGTGACCAAAGGCGGATTCTACGGCTACTTCGCCGACCGTGCGGCCCTGCTGGAGGCGATGCTGGAAGCCTGGGAGTACGAAAGTGTCGACGAGATCCTCGCTCGCGTCGAGCGGGAGGGGTGCGATGCGCGGGACAAGGTCCGGCTGGCCGGTCGGCTCACTTTCTCCGGTGGCCGGCTGCTGCCCATCGACCTTGCCGTTCGTGACTGGGCTCGACGTGACGAGGCCGTGGCCGAACGCCTGCGGCGCGTGGACAACCGGCGCATGCAGCTGGCCCGCGACGGGATCAGCACCTTCTGTGCCTCCTCCGACGAGGTCGAAGCCCGTGCCCTGCTCGCCTTCTGTGCGGCCATCGGCAGCCACTTCCTCGCCGCGGACCATCACGGCCGGACTCGTGAACAGGTCCTCGCCCGCGCGGCGGATCTCATTCTCAACGGCCCGCCCAGCGACCCCAGTCGATTCGCCGGTCCGTGAGCCGAGGCGCGCGCCGCCTCGACCGGACCACCAGCGCGAGTGGTCCGGGTTACTCCGATCGGCCCTGCCGGTGAAGACGGTCAGCGAATAAGTTGCCGCTAACAACAAATCCTGCCGTCGATGAAGCCTGTGGGAAGGATCGACATGAAATCTCCGAAGCGGCGTCGCGCGACAGTCGCGCTGTTGACCGCGGCGGCGCTCCTGGCGTCCACGCCGGTGAGTGCCGCACCGCTGGCGGACGCGCCCGGCGCACCGGGTACCGGGGCGGCCTGGACGACCGGGGGCAAGGAGGGCTTCGGCACCGCCACCAACGCGGCGTCGAAGGTCTGGTTCACCCTCGGCCAGGGCGTCAATCACGAGATCTATTACCCGACCGTGGACGTCGCCAACGTCCAAGACCTGCAGTACGTGGTGTCCGACGGTGCCGGTTTCACGCAGCTGGAACGCGACCACACCACCAAACAGCTGGTGCTCACCGATCCGCGTTCCCTGAGCTACCGGCAGATCAACACCGCCACCAACGGCCGGTACCGGATCACCAAGACCCACACCGCCGATCCGGCCCGGTCCACCGTGCTGATCCAGACCAGGTTCGAGGTGCTCAGCGGGGGGCCGCTGCAGTTGTACGCGTTGTACAACCCGTCCCTGAACAACAGCGGGATGGGGGACACCGGCGCCACCGCCGGCGGGCAGCTGGTCGCTTCGGACGGGCCGGTGTCCAGCGCCTTGGCCGCCTCCACCGGTTTCGTCAAGGCGACCAGTGGCTACAGCGGGACCGCGAGCGATGGCTACGTCGACCTGAGCGGTGATCACGTTCTCGGCGCACAGTACGACTCGGCCTCGACGCCCGGGAACCTGGTGCAGCTGGGGCAGATCCCTGTGGGGACCGACACCACCTTCACTCTCGCGATCGGGTTCGGCGGTGATCGCGGCGCCGCGTCGGCGAACGCGACGGCCTCGCTCGCCGGTGGTTTCGGGGCGGCGGACACCGCGTACCGGTCCGGCTGGAGCGGCTATCTCTCCTCACTGGCCGCGGTACCCCGTTCGATCACCGGCGCCGGCTTGACCACGCAGTACAACGTGGCGCTGATGACCCTCAAGGCCCACGAGGACAAGACCTACGCGGGTGCGAACGTCGCCTCGCTCACCAATCCCTGGGGTGAGGCGAAAGACGCGAACGGCACGGGGGACTGCGGGTACCACGCGGTCTGGTCCCGTGATCTCTACCAGGTCTCGACCGCGCAGATCGCGGCGGGCGACTCGGCGGCGGCCCATCGTTCGGTCGACTACCTGTTCACCGTCCAGCAGCGGCCGGACGGTTCGTTCCCGCAGAACACCCGGCTCGACGGCACCAATTGCTGGACCAGCCTGCAGATGGACGAGGTCGCCTTCCCGATCGTGCTCGCGTGGCAGCTGGGCCGGTCCGACGCGGGGATGTGGGCGAAGGTGAAGAAGTCCGCGGACTTCCTCGTCGCGAACGGTCCCTCCACCCCGCAGGAACGCTGGGAGGAGAACGGCGGCTACTCGCCGTCCACCATCGCCGCGGAGATCGCCGGACTGATCTGCGCCGCCGACATCGCCGAACGCAACGGCGACACGACGGCGGCCGCCCGGTACCGCGAAACCGCGGACCGGTGGCAGGCGCAGGTCAGCGCCTGGACGTTCACCACGTCCGGTCCGCTCGGCGACGGCCGGTACTTCCACCGCATCGACGGCAACGGCAATCCCAACGACGGCCAGAACGTCTTCCTGCAGAACGGCGGGGGAAACCACGACGAACGCGCCATCATCGACGCGGGCTTCCTGGACCTCGTCCGCCTCGGCGTGAAACCGGCCGCCGATCCGGATGTCGCCGCTTCACTGTCCGAAGTGGACTCGACGCTGAAGGTGAATACTCCCAACGGCCCGATGTGGTACCGCTACAATCACGACGGCTACGGCGAAACCGCTTCCGGTGGTCCGTACACCGGCGCCGGCGTCGGACGGCTGTGGCCGCTGCTCACCGGCGAACGCGGGGAGTACGAACTGGCCAACGGCCGCCCGGCGACGACGCATCTGGCGGCCATGGCCGCTTCGGCGAATTCCGGTTTCCTGATTCCGGAACAGGTCTGGGACCGGCAAAGCACCGGTGGCTTCACCTTCGGCGAAGGCACCGGCTCGGCGACGCCGCTGGCTTGGTCGATGGCGCAGTTCGTCCGGCTGGCGCATTCGATCGACGCGGGTGCCCCGGTCGAGACGCCGTCGGTGGTCAAGCAGCGGTACAGCGCGGCGTGCTCGGCCGTTTCGGCGAAGTTCACAGTGAACGCCACGACTTCGTGGGGCCAGAACATCTTCGTCGTCGGCGACCGGCCTGAACTCGGTGCGTGGAACCCGGCGAACGCCGTCCCGATGGCGTCGGCCGACTATCCCTTGTGGACGGCGAACGTCTCGATGCCGAAGGGAGTCGCCTTCCAGTACAAGTACATCCGCAAGGAGGGCGGCACCGTCACGTGGGAATCGGGTGCCAACCGGGCGGGCACCGCTTCGGGCGGCTGCACGATGGCGTTGAACGACACCTGGCGGCCCTGAGTCCTCGTGAGTGGTAAGGACGGTTCCGGCCGCCCTTACCACTCACGACTCGCGTGATCCCCGGCCACCCGCGAGTCGTCCGTCCAGTCACGTGAAACCGTCACCCGCACATCGGTGTCGTGTGCTCGCCCGAGTACATGAAGGCCTCCTTTGTTGCGCCAGGCGCAACAAAGGGGCCTTCACTACCGTGGCAGTCACCAAGGTAGTGAAGGCCTCCTTGCCAACCCTCAGGGTAGGGAAGGAGGCCTTCACGGACCGGGCTTGGGATCAACCGCGGCCGGATCAGTCGGTCGGCACCATCTTCCCGCAGTCCCCAGGCGACTTGATCTCCTCGTCGGCGGCCTGGGCCACCTGCTCGAAGTTCCGCACGAAGCTCCGGTAGATCCCGTCGTTGTCCAAGACCCGGATGACGTTCTCGTCGTTCTCGTGCAGGGACGGGTTGTTGAAGTTCTGGCTGCCGGTGAAGACGACCTTGGTCCCCGGCTTCAGGTAGTCACCCTCGATCATCATGTTCTTCTCGTGGATGCCTGCCTCGTTCCCCTTCTTGAAGCCACGCAGCCGCACGCGGTCCGGCTGCCCCTTCATCAGCGCTTCGCAGGAGCCCTTGGTCATCCGCAAAGCCACTATGTCCACGGAGCAGCCCCAGGTGGCCAGGATTCGCAGCCGTTCGATGATCTTCATCCGGGTGAGTGACCATACCCCGATGCGGATCTTGGACTTCTCCGCCGAACAGCCGACCTCCTTCAGCGAGTTCTCGACGGTGTCGTTCCCCGCGTCCTTGAGCCGCGGATAGAAGTAGCTCTTGGTGTTGCCGGTGACGACGGGCGGATTGGCCTCGTAGTAGCCGGGGTTCGCCGTGCCCCCGTCCGCGACCCTGCGCAGGTCGGCGAAGTAGTCGTTGTACCTGGCGAACAGGCCGACATTCCCGACGTCGGTGTAGTAGCTGTTCCAGCCGCCCATGCCGCCCGTCGTGTTCTCGCTGAGGTTCGCCGATCCGGTCGCGACCACCGACGGCGCGTCCAGCGTCCGGTCGAACAGGAAGAACTTGTCGTGCATCGCGTTCCCGCCGTTGCACCCTCGGCCGTTCTCGCAGTTTTTCGCCCACGAGTTCTTGTCGCCGGTCTTCTCGAGCCGGTTCTTCAGGTCTTGGTAGTTCGGATGGTCCGTCGCCCGTCCGTCGACCAGGACCTGGACATGCACCCCGCGCTCCGCGGCGTCCGCGAGCGCCTCCGTGATCGGCTTGTCCCGCAAGAGGAACTGCGCGGTCTTGATGGTCGAGTTCTCGGGTGCGCCCCGGATCAGCTTTTCGAGGTGCTGGACGATCTGGCCGCCGCCCGGTGTGTTGAAATCCGCGCGCGTGGTCAGCCGCGACGGCGCGGCGGTGGCCGGGACGCCGGTCGCCGCCACCAGTAGCGCGGCTGCCAGTGCTCCTCGAAGCGCGGTCGTCCTGTGCGGTTGCATGCCGATTCCCTCCCCATGGCCGGATCTGCTGGCGGGTCCACGCTCCCCAGCGCGGCCCCATCGTGGCAAGCGAAACCGCCCGGGATGGGACGCTGGGACGAAACTCCGCCGCTGACCTGCGGTGACGCCGGGCCGGGAGACGTGATCTCGCGAATTCGCGCGGCGAATGGCCCGCGATGGGACACTGTTATCCGTCCAGGACATGGCGCGGAGGGGGCGCAGCGGGATGGCGAGTGAGGCGGCTGCCACGCTGGCGGCACTTCTCACCGAGTACAAACAGCGGAGTGGGCTGAGCTACGAACAGCTCGGGCGCAAGGTGCATTCGAGCCGGTCGACCGTGCACCGCTACTGCACCGGGAGGAACGTGCCCACGACGTTCGCGCCGATCGAGGCGATCGCGACGGTGTGCGGCGCGAGCCGCGAGGATCTCGCGAAGCTGTACCGGGTGTGGGAGCGTGCGGACCTGGGCGAAACCCCCGTGTCCGAGCCGCCGGTCATCCGGGAGATCGACGTGGCGGAGCCCGCTCGCGGACGGCCGCTGACCCATGTCGCGCTCGTCGTGGTCCTCGGAGCCGTCCTGCTCGCCGGAGGCGCCGTGGCCAACCCGCCGGACCGGCAGGCGCCGGTCACGGCACCCGCCGTCCAGGCGGCGATGTGGACGAGCGCGCCACGCACACTCGATCCGGAATTCGTCGGGGTGACGGCGAACTCCAACACCGGGCTGATGCCGACGTTCCGCGTCGGATCCGTCCGGTTGTGGAACACACGCACCCGGTGGCAGAACCTGGAGCCCGCCCGCGGCAGCTATGACTGGAAGACGCTCGATCGGCTCGTCAACGGTGCCCGTGGTGCCGGTTTCCCGGTGGCCTTGACCTTCGGCGGCACCCCGTCCTGGGCGAGCCCGAGCAGCCCGAAATCCGTCTACACCGACGACTCCCGCACCGGCCCGCCCGACGACCTCGCCGACTGGGAACGTTTCGTGCGGGCCGTGGTCGAGCAGTATCGCGGCCGGATCGACGCCTACGAGCTGTGGGACATGGCCAATCATCAGGACTTCTTCTCCGGTTCGATGGCCGGACTGGTGGAAATGACGCGCAAGGGGAGCCAGGTGATCAAGTCCGCCGACCCCGCCGCCACCGTGGTCTGCCCGTCCATGGGCGAGCTCTGGGATCCCGCGGCGTTCGAGGGGTTCCGGCGGTTCGCCAAGCTCGGCGGCTACGACCATTGCGACGCCGCCGCGATGAAACTGGCTCCCCGCAACGACTCCGAGCCACCGGAGACGATGCTGCCGCTGGCACAGGAGATCGAGAAGGTGTTGCATGAAGCCGGCGCCGGCATCAGGTTGTGGAGCACCGGCTCTGCCTACGACGTGAACAGGCAGCGGCCCGTCGACGCCGATCGGGGTGCCCAGCACGCTGTCCGGTTCTTCCTTTCCGGCCTCTACGCGCAATACCGCCGCATGTACTTCTACAACTGGGGCAGCGCCAAGGTCCCCATCGTGCTGCAGCCCGCAGGCGGCCCGCACACCAAGGCGGCGCGACACGTGGAACGCCTGCACACCTGGTTGTCGGGCAGCCGGATCCATTCCTGCGGGCAAGGGCACGCGGCCGGATTACCCGATCACCTGTGGCAGTGCCGTTTCGATCAGGGTGGCAAAGCCTTCCTGATCTGGTGGACCATCGACCGGTCAGAGCGGATCCCGGCGGCTCAGGGCACCACGTCGGTCGAAGACCTCGACGGGGCCGTCACGCCGGCGGAACCCGGCGCCGAGGTCACCGTCACCGGCAGCCCGGTCCTGCTGAAACTGGGCTGAGGCTTCAGCCGCTGTTCAAAGTGGACACGACCGCCGCCACGGTCACCGTGTTGAACACGAAGGCGATGGCCGCGTGGGTGGTCACCGTCCTGCGCATCTCCCGGGAGACGACGTCCACGTCGGTCGTCCCGAACGTCGCCGGGGAACCGCAGGGCGTTGCCTCGTTCGACCACGTCGTCGGCGTGGTAGGCGATCGCGAACGACACCAGGACACAGATCCACCCGACGACGACCAGCGCCACCGCGACTTCCACGCGCGCACCCGGCGTGCCCAGTCCTGGATCTGCTCGGAGGTCGCCGCGCCGAACGCGGCCACCGTCACGACGAGGTAGCCGACGAGATACGCGAGAAGGACCAGAACACCCGCGTCGACCATCGCGATCGACAGCACGTCCTCGCGGAACACGACCGCCAACGCGGCGATGACCAGCGCGAACGCGACGCTCAAGCCGCTCCTGCGGCGCTCGGACAGCCAGATCCGAGCCGTTTGGCGAGACAGCGTGGTCTCCTTTCGCCGTCGACCGGGCCAGTTTCGCACGCGGTACTCCGTTCCAGTGATGTGACATTTCATGGCAACCTGTCAGACTTCGGGAGCGTCGAAGGAACACTTCCGGAGTACGAGGGGGACGAATGGGGCAGGGGTTCTCGGTCGAGCCGGCCGCGGTGCGCGCGCTCGGAGACCTGGTCCTGCGGGCGGGCGCGGGCGCGGACACCTATCGGCAGTGGTTCGATCGGCTGGTCGGTGCCGGGGCCGGGTTCGACACCGAACGCGGCGAAGGGTTCCTGGCCGCCGCCTGGCCGAAACTGGACGAGTGGCAGCGCACGGCGCTGAGCCAGTCGCGGTTCGCGGCCGATCTCGCCGCGGGCGGCGGGCACGAGCTGCGGTGCGTCGCGCACTGGTACGGCGTGGTGGACGCACACGCGGCCGAGTTGCTGGACCGGCTCAACCCGGAGCCGGACGCCCCGCGGATCCCGGCGGACGAGGTGCGCGACCCGGCGGGGGCCGCGGCGTTCCGCGACGCCGTCCTGGTCGGTTACGGCGGACCCGACCCGGCGGCCATCTCCGACCCGACCTGGTGGCCGGTGAAGGCCGAGCAGGAGCGCGAGAAGCTTCTCGATCTCGGGGGATCGCTGGGCGATGTCGCCGAGGTGATCAAGATGCTCACCGGGGCCGACAAGGACTTCATCACCATGCTCGCCGACCTGCTCGTCGGCGACTGGACCGTGCTGCAGGAGCAGGCGGTGCTCTACCACGACGCCGCGACCGGGTTGGAGAACATCGCGGCCAACATCAACCAGGGCCGGTTCGGGATCCAGGGGGTGTGGGCAGGGGAGGCCGCCGACCGGGCGAAGAACTGGCTGGCCGATTACCGCGCCTGCGTGCTGCAGCTGGCCCAGTACTTCCATGGCGCGTGCCGGGCTATCCAGGCACTGGCGAAGCTCGCGTACCACATGATGCAGGAGATCAGGCACGGCTACAGCTCGGCGATCGACATCGCGTTGCTGATCCTCACCAAGGGCAAGAAACTCGGGCTGGAGCGCGGGGTCCGGGTGGCGGAGGTGATCAGCGAAGCGCTGTCCGAGCTGGGACGCCGAGGCAAGCTCGTCAACATCTTCAAGGACCCCGAGTTGCGCGACATCATCCACCTGGTGCTGTCGTTCAACGAAATCGTCGGGATCATCCAGACCTGGATCAGTGCGGCGCTGGGGCTGGCACACGCCTTCGCGGGCGAGAAGACGCTCGACGAACTGCTGGAAGCCACCATCGCGATGGGCGAACCGCCGCAGTGGCCGCAGGACTACGAACACCGGGACGCCGAGTGCCCGGTCAAGAGCAGGCGGGTGCGGCTGTGACGGGACACGAGCTCTTCGGCTCCGAGCAGGGCGAGCGGGCGCGGCAGGCGGCCATGCGGCTGCTGGCGGCGACCGGCGGTGCCGCCGGGGACTTCGCGGGGGAGGTGCTCGCCGGGCGACGGCGGCCGCACGAACTGCTGGCCCACGGCCCGGTACTGGACGAGTTCGTCCAGGAGGCGCGAGGCTGGTGGCAGGTCATCGACGCGCTGCCCGCCGAGGAACGTCAGCGGCTCGCCGGCGAAGCCTGGTCGTCCTTGGAGCGGCAGGTCGGCGAACTGGCCACTTTGGACGTCGACGACGCCGTCGCGGAGCTGGAAAAGCTGTCCGCGCCGGCGCAGGACCCGCCCGCGCGGAACCGTCGTCCCCGGGACGACGAAGACGACGACTGGTCCGAGAGGTCCTATCTGGAGCCGCTCTGAGCCGGGGTGTCGTCCGCCATCACGTTGGCCTCGTCGATCCGCGCCATATGCTCTTCGGCCCAGTTCCGGAGGGCCGCCAGCGGCACGTCGAGCGACCGGCCGAGGTCGGTCAGCCGGTAGTGCACGCGGGGCGGCACGGTGGGCTCGACCCGGCGGGCGACGAGGCCGTCGCGGACCAGGCTGTGCAGGGTCACCGACAGCATTTTCTGGGATACGCCAGGGATCCTGCGCCGTAGCTCGGCGAAACGCACCTCGTGCGGAGCCGCCTCCGCGAGGACCTTGACCGCCATCGACGTCCATTTCGTGCCGATGCGGTCCAGCAGACGGCGGGTAGGGCACTCGGGGTCGAACAGATCGCCGCGCCGTGTCGTCGAGCGCGGCTGCCGGGAGGTCACCTGGAGCTCACCACCTGTGGGGAAAGTGCCGCCTTGGCGGCACGCCGGAAGTTACCTACGGTTTTCTGGTAACCAATGGTAACCACTACGGAGGCGACGTGCCCCAGCTGCGACGGATCGGCATCAACGGCATCGAGGTCAACGTGACCATCGCGGGCAGTGGGCCCGCGGTCCTGCTGCTGCACGGCTTCCCGCATACCTGGCGGCTCTGGAGTGAGATCAGCGGCCCGCTGGCCGAGCATCACCGGGTCATCACCCCGGATCTGCGTGGGCTCGGTGACAGCACCCGCGCCGTGGACGGCTATGACGCGAGCACGCTGGTCACCGACGCCGAAGGCATCCTCGACGCCCTTGGCGAAACCGAGGCGGACGTCGTCGCCATCGACGCCGGCACGCCGGTCGCCTTCCTGCTCGCCCTGCGGCGGCCGGATCTGGTGCGGCGGCTCGTCGTGATGGAGTCGCTGGTGGGTTCGCTGCCCGGCGCCGAGGACTTCCTGGCGGGCGGGCGGCCGTGGTGGTTCGGCTTCCACGCCGTTCCCGGTCTCGCGGAAAAGGTCCTGATCGGGCACGAGGCGGAATACATCGACTGGTTCCTCGCGGCGGGAACGCTCGGACGCGGTGTGCCGCCGGAGATCCGTGACGCCTTCGTCGACGCCTACACCGGGCAGGACGCCCTGCGCTGCGCCTTCTCCTACTATCGCGCACTGCCGGTCACCGCCCGCCAGATCGGTGAAGCGGTGGCGGGCAGCAGGCTCACGATGCCCACCATGACGATCGGTGCCCACCCGGTCGGTCGTGCGCTGGAACGGCAATTGCGTCCCGTCGCCGACGACCTCACCGGACACCTCATCGAGGACTGTGGCCACATCATCCCGCTGGACCGGCCCGCGGAACTGCTTCGCCTGCTGACCCCGTTCCTCGCCGCCCTCTGAGGCCCCGGCACGATCAGGCACATGACGCGTGAGACAGAGGACGGTTCGGTGTACGGCACGATCTTCCGGCGACGGGACACCCGGGGCGAGTTCACCGGCGAGCCGATTCCGGAAGCGGTGCTGCGCCGAGTGCTGAGCGCGGCGCACGCCGCGCCGAGTGTGGGCCTGTCCCAGCCCTGGGATTTCGTCGTGGTGTCCGATATGGACCTTCGAAAGCGGTTTCGCGAGCACGTGCTGGCCGAACGCGAGGTGTTCGAAGACCGGTTGGACGTCGAGCGGGCCCGTGTCTTCGCGAACATCAAGATCGAGGGGATCGTCGAGTCCTCCGCCGGGATCGTGGTCGGCTACGACCCGGCACGCGGCGCGCCCGACGTGCTGGGAAGGCACGCGATCGCCGACGCCGGCCTGTATTCGGTGTGCCTGGCCATTCAGAACCTTTGGCTGGCGGCTACCGCCGAGGGGCTCGGCGTCGGCTGGGTCAGCTTCTACCGCGAAGAGTTCCTGCGCGATTTGGTGGGATTCCCCGGAAACGTCCGTCCGGTGGCGTGGTTGTGCGTCGGCCCGGTGCGAGACCTGCCCGCCGTCCCCGATCTGGAGCGGCACGGCTGGCGGGAACGTCTTCCGCTCGACGCCGTGTTGCACTACGAACGGTACGTATCCGGTGGATGATCATCGTTTCGTCAAGGACGGTCGCGCTGCCAGGGGCCGGCCGTCGACGATGGTCTGATGGTGCGGCTGCGCGGCGGTCGTGTACCGCGTGGGGGAGCACGTGCCGAGGGGTGGCCGGCCTGCGGCCGGACGCAGGAGAGCTGACATCTTCTCGACCGTCCACAAGGGACACTTCTCGAGGTGGAAGTGCCCGATTTGAGGTTAGAACGCAATGCCGCATAGCTTAAGTTGATCTTGAATGGGGGTCTTGATCGTAAGCGGTGAGGGTTGCCGCAGGTCACGCGCTCGGTTGCCCTTGCCGACGGGAGCCGACTGCGCCCCTGAGTGTCCACCAAGGACACTTTTCGCTGACTCAATGTCCGATTGATGCACGGATAGGCGCTTTCACGAGGGGGTCGTGAGTGGCGTTTCGGGTTAGAGCCCGAAACGCCACTCACGACCCCCTCGTGAACCCTGCATATAGGTATCAATCAGACATTCAATCGCCATGAAGTGTCCCTTGTGGACGAATGGGGCGCGAAGGCCGCCCTCTGCCTCGAAACCGGCAAAAAAGGTCTACGTGGCAGAGGGCCTCGCGGTCGCGCAACGTTTGCCTTGTCCCTCTATAGGCCCTGTATCTGTGGCGCCCCAGTGGGTCACCGGTCCCGGTCGGCGAGGGCGGAGGCGATCAGCGCGACAGCCGGATCGGGGTCCCCGGCCAGCAGCTCCAGCATGCCGCCCGCCTTGGCCCCTGGAATCTCCGCCAGGGCTTGGACCACGCGGACCCGGACCGCGGAATCCCCGGTGTGCGCCGCGAGCGCGTCGGCCAGGGCGGCCATGATCCGTTCCTCGGAGCCGGGAAGCTCCATCAGCGCGCCGAGGACCTCTGCGGCTTCGACGTCGTTCGTGCCGTCGACCACCATGCCGACGAGGGTGGGGATGGCCGCGGTCGTGCCCCTCCCGCCCAAGGCGAGCGCGGCGGGCCCGCGCACCCTCGCGTCGGAGTCCCCGAGCGCCTCCGTGAGCGTCTTGCCCGCTTCCTCGCCAGGGATCTCGGCGAGCGCCAGTACCGCGCGCTGCCGGACGTCCGAGTCCTCCGCGTGCAGTCCTGCCGCCACCTCGGCCACCCCGTCGCCGCCCGCCCGCGCGAGAGCCCAGCGCAGGGCTCCGGCGACGTTCGGGTCGGCCTCGGTCAGGATCGCGTCGGCGATCCGGTCGGCGGGAACCGGCATTTCTTCGGCGGGGTTCAGGGCGGCCTGCTGGCGGCGCGCCGCGTGAGGCGAAGTGAGCCCTCTCAGGAGCTCCACGATCCGAAGGGCGTCCTGCCAGTCCGAGGGGGCGGACGCGTCGACCGTACGCAGCCGCGCGAGCAGCTCCCGTTCCCGGTTCAACCGGTCCTCCGCCTGACGGATGAGATCGCCGACCAGCGTCGACGGCGTGAAGGTCGGATCCTCCAGCGCGCGCGAGATCTGGCGCAGGGACAACCCGAGTGAGCGCAGGCTCTCCACATGGAAGATCCTGCGGATGTCCTCGTCCTGGTACTCCCGGTAGCCGCCGACGGTGCGTCCCGTCGGCCGCACCAGCCCGAGGGAGTCGTAGTGGCGCAGCATCCGGGAGCTCACTCCCGAACGCCGCGCCACCTCGCCGATCAGCACGCCGATCCTCCGGCCCCTTGCGGACCGAGCGCCATGATCCGTTTCGCCTCGTCCGCCGTCACGTCGAACCCCGCTTCCGGGTCGAGCAGGAGGCGTTCCGTGGCGAAGGCGTGCGCGCGCACCGCGTCATGGCGGCTCTCCGATGCCTTCCGCAGGGCCGGCTCGCAGGCGTCCCCGAGCGCGACGAGCGCCCGGCTGAGGCTCAGCCGCCTGTTCCGGTCACCACGGCCGAGCTCGATCGCCAGTTCAGCGGCCAGTCCGGCTCGTTCCCCCTCCGGCACGAGGATGACGGCCGCACGCCAGGCGCTTCGCGCCACCTCGTCGTCCGCGTCGTGCAACAGGGATGCGGTGATCGCGGGCCAGGCGGCGCGGTCCCCGATCTTCGACAGGGTGTGCAACGCCTGGCTCCGTGCTTGCGCCCGCTCGGATCGAAGCTCCACCAGGAGCCGGGGCACCGTGCTCGACGGCGGGAGACGGGTCAGCGCCCAGGTGAGCATGTCGCGGACGAAGAAGTCGGGCTCGATCGCGCATCGCGCGACCAGGGCGTCGGTGAAGCGCGGGTCGGGCCGAGTGCCTGCGGCCATGGCGGCCTTGAGCCGCGTCGACGAGTCCTCGGCACCGAGAGCGTCGAGCAGCGGTGTGTCCGTGGTCGGGTTCATGGGAACCACCTCCTGCGCTTCAGTGAAGACCTTGTCACGATGTCAAGGTCAACCCTCAAGCTCCGGAACCCGGCGTGTCGGCCTCAGCGCAGCTTGTCGACCTCGGCGATCCGCTCCCAGCGGGCGCCCAGCGCGTTGAGCAAAGCCGCCATGTCGATGTCGTCGTCGCCGTCGAGGAGTGCCTTGTCCAGACGGCGGGCGCGGCGGTTCACCTGGCTCAAGACCGACTTGCCCTCGTCGGTGAGCGAAAGCAGTTTGCGCCGCGCGTCGTGAGGGGATTCGACACGCCGGATGAGCCCCCGCCGTTCGAGCCTGCGGCACAAATCGGCCATCGTCGAGGTGTCGAGCGCGACGGCGCCCGCGAGTGAACTCTGGTCGCTGCCGGGATAGGCGCGGACCGCCGACAGGACCGCGAACTGCGGACCGGTCAACACCGGATCCACATGGCGGTTCCACGCGGCGAGGTACGCCTGGTACAGCCTGCGGGCGCCGTAGCCGGGAGCCGCCAGCAGGTCCGACGGCGGCGCGGGAGTGACGGCCGGTGTGTCGTCCCTGCGCCGGCCCGTGCGCGCCGATTCACCCATCGCTGCTCCTTGTCGGCTCCAACCCGCTGCCCGGGCCCCCGCGGTGATCCTACGTGTCCGGACGGTCGCTCAGTGGCAGACCGCCGAGATCTGTCCACGGTCACCTCTTGCGTATCCGGATAGTACGTGTTCGGATGAAGGTCCGGCTGAACTCTTGCGTACCCGGATAGTACGTGCTCGGATCAATATGGAGGTGGTCGAGGATGGACCGGAACCTGTTCAACGACATCTGCTTGCGCCAGTTGACGTTCTCGGGGGTGCACGAGGGCGAGACCGTGGTGGTGCTGACCCGCGGCGGGGAGCGCGCGGAGTACGCCGACGCGTTCCTGTGGGCCGCCCAGCAGCTGGGTGCCTCGGCGTACCACATGCGGCTGCCGTCACCGGTCAGCGCCGCGGGGGCGTGGGCGGTCGGCGACTCGGGGCTCGGGAACATTCCGCTGGCGGTCGAGGCGCTCAAGAGCGTGGACATGGTGGTCGACTGCACGTTCCTGTTGTTCAGCAAGGAACAGTTCGCCATCCAGGACGCGGGCACCCGGATCCTCACCGCCGTCGAACCGCCCGAGCTGCTGGCCCGGCTCATGCCGACGAAGGAACTGCGCGAGCGGGTGGAGATCGGCGCGGAACTTCTCGCCAAGGCGGGCACGATGCGGATCACCAGCCCGGCGGGCACCGACGTCACCTATCAGCTCGGCGTGTACCCGACGCTGTCCGAATACGGCTACACCGACACTCCCGGCCGCTGGGACCACTGGCCGGCGGCGTTCGTGTTCACCGGCGGGGCCGACGACGGTGTCGACGGGAAGATCGTGCTTTCGCCGGGGGATGTGCTGCTGCCGTTCAACACCTACGTACAGACACCGGTGGAGATCACCATCGAACAGGGGTTCATCCGGGACATCCGCGGCGGCGCCGGATCGTCCGGGCTGGACGCGGATCTGCTGCGCTCGTACATCGAGAGCTTCGACGATCCGCGAGGCTACGGCATGAGCCACGTGGGCTGGGGGCTCGACGAGCGCGCGCACTGGCACGGCCTGACCCAGTTCCCCGGCGGGATGGGCATGGAGCTGCGGAGTTTCTACGGCAACGTCATGTTCTCCATCGGCCCCAACAACGAGCTCGGCGGACCGAACGACACGCCTTGCCACTTCGACATCCCGATGCGCGGCAATTCCCTTTACCTGGACGACGAACTGATCGTCGACAACGGTGAGCTGACCGTCGCCGAGATGCGCCCGGCGGCCCGCCGATGAGCGACCACCACATCGGGATGATCGTCCCCAGTTCGAACCTCACCATGGAGACCGAGCTGCCGCGGATGCTGCGAGCCAGGGAGGAGGCCGAGCCGGGGGACCGGTTCGTGTTCCACTCCGCGAGGGCCAGGATGCGGCACGTCGAACCCGAACAGCTGCGGGCGATGAACGCCCAGGCCGGGCGGGCGGCGGCCGAACTCGCCGACGCGCGGCCCGACGTCGTCGCCACCGCGTGCCTGGTGGCGATCATGGCCCAGGGGCCCGGTTACCACTGCACCGCCGAGGACGACATCACGCGCGTGCTGCGCGAAGAGGGTTGCGAGTCACCGGTCGTCTCCAGCGCCGGCGCGCTGTTGTCCGGGCTGAGCGCGCTCGGCGCCCGCAAGGTCGCGATCATCACGCCGTACATGAAGCCGCTGACCACGGCGGTGGCGGAGTACATCGAGGACGCCGGGTTCGAGGTCGCCGACGCGCTTTCGCTCGAAGTGGCGGACAATCTCGCCGTCGCCCGGCTGGATCCCGCCGGGCTGCGAGAGCACCACCGCAGACTGAATCTGTCCGATGTGGACGCTTTGGTGCTCTCCGCCTGTGTCCAGATGCCTTCGCTGCCCGCGATCCAGCCGGTGGAGGACGAGATCGGGATCCCGGTCCTCTCGGCGGCGACGGCCACGACGTTCCGGATCCTCTCGGAACTCGGCGTGGAGCCTTGGGTGCCCGGTGCCGGCAGCTTGCTCAGTGGCGCGAAAGCTATGACGAAGACGGGAGGCGGGCATGGCCGCGAGTCAGTCGTTTGAGGTCGTTGTCGTCGGTGGCGGGCTCGGCGGGCTCTGTGCCGCGTTGTCCCTGCGGCAACGGGGTCTGCGCGTCACCGTGGTCGAAGCCGCCCCTGAGCTGGGCGAGATCGGCGCGGGGATCCAGACCGCGCCGAACGCCAGCCGGATCCTCATCGGGCTCGGCCTGCGCGCCCGGCTCGAGCGGGTGCGGACCGAGCCGCAGGACCAGGTGCGCCGTCGCTGGGCCGACGGCAGCATCATCGCCCAGCTGGCGCTGGGCAGGCGCGTGACCGACCAGTACGGCGCGCCCTACTGGCACTACCACCGCGCCGACCTGCACGGAGTGCTGCTGGACGCCTGCCTCGATCCGGAGGTCCCCGGTCCGGTGGTGCGAGTGGCGACCGGCGCGCGGGTGGTCGACCTCGACCGGTCGGTGCCGGACCGGCCGACCGTGATCACCGCCGACGGACGCCGGTTCACCGGTGACATCGTGGTCGGGGCGGACGGTATCCGGTCTTCGGTGCGCGACCTCGCCGGATTCGACGACACCCTCGCGTTCTCCGGAGAGATGGCGTACCGGGCCTTGATCTCCGGCGACCTCATCGCGCAGGACCCGGCCACCCGCTTCCTGGCCGACCGCTATCACTCCACGATCTGGTACGGCCCCAACAAACACCTGGTGCACTACATGATCCGCGGCGGGGAGTACCTCAACGTGGTCGCGATCGTGCCGTGCACCGAAGCGGTGGCCAAGGACTGGAGCGGCCCGGCCACCGCCGCCGAACTCGCCGCGGAGTACCACGACTGGGACGATCGGGTACCGACGATGCTGGCCAAGGCGAAGGACGAGGACGTCTCGGTGTGGGCGATGTACCGCCGCCGTCGCGACCCGGTCTGGGTCGACGGCCGGGTCGCCCTGCTCGGCGACGCGTGCCACGCGATGCTGCCGTATCAGGCGCAAGGCGCGTCCCAGGCGATGGAAGACGCCGCGGTGCTGGCCGAGGAACTGGGGCGCGTCACCCGCGACGGGATCGACGGTGCTTTGATCCGCTACGTGGACCGGCGCGCCAAGCACGCGGGCATGGTGCAGGACGCCTCGCTGCAGAACATGGACTTCTATCACCTGCCCGACGGTCCCGATCAGCGCGAACGGGACGAGAAGCTACGGCGCTTCGACGGCGAATCCGACGTGTCCTACGACTGGCTGTGGAACGGCAGCCCGCTCACCGACCCCGACACCGAGTCCATCCACTACCAGTTCGCCCGCTGAGGCGCGCTGGCCGGCAATCGCATCGGAGTGGTTCATGCGTACTGGTGATCAGATCGTCCAGGACCTGCCCTGGCGTTGGAGCGTGCAGGGAAAGATCTTCCTCATCGGCGGGCTGGGCTACATGTTCGACGCCTGGGACGTCGCGCTGAACGGATTCCTCACCCCGTTGGTCGGGGCGGAATTCGGGTTGTCCGCCGGCGCGAAGGGGCTGGTGGCGACCGCGAACCTGATCGGCATGGCCGTGGGGGCGGTCGCCTGGGGCACGGTCGCGGACCGGATCGGCCGGAAACGGGCGTTCAGTGTCACGCTGCTGCTGTTCGCGCTGTTCTCCGTGCTCGGGGCGTTCGCCCCGAACGTCGAGACGTTCCTTGCCCTGCGTTTCCTGGCGGGTATCGGACTCGGCGGCTGTATCCCGGTCGATTACGCGATCGTCAGCGAGTTCTCCCCGCGCCGCCATCGAGGCCGGGTGCTGTCCGCGATGGACGGCTGGTGGCCGATCGGGACCACGCTGGCCGCCGTCACCGCGACGCTGCTGCTCCCGGTCGAGGGGAACTGGCGCTGGATGCTGGTGCTGATGATCCTGCCGGCGCTGCTGCTGTTCTGGGTGCGGCGTGGCGTCCCGGAATCACCGCTGTACCTGGTGCGCAAGGGGCGCGAGGCGGAGGCACGCGCCGTGATCGACGATCTCGTGCGCCGCACGGGCGCGACACCGGAGCCCTACTCGGTCCCGCCCGCGGTGGTCGAGGACACCCGCGGTGGCGCGGTCGCGGCCGCGTTCGATCAGTTGCGCCGGGTGTGGGCGTTCAACCCGCGGATCACCGCGGTGGCGTGGTCGCTGTTCATCAGCGTCATGCTGGTCTACTACGCCGCGCTCAGCTGGATGCCGTCCATCCTGCGGGCGCAGGGATTCGGCGAGATCGCCGCCTTCGCGTCGACCGCGCTCATGAACGCGACCGGCATCGTGGGTGTCGCGGTGGCCGTGCTCCTGGTCGACAAGGTCGGCCGCAAGCGGATCATCATGGTCGCCGGTCCGCTCACCGCACTGTCGCTGGTGGTGTTCTCCCTGCTGCTCGACACGCCTGCCGCGGCGGTCGTGGCGATCGGCGCGTTCGGCCTGTTCGCGCTGGTGGTCATCCCGGTGATGTACGCCTACGTCTCCGAGCTGTACCCGACGGAACTCCGGGCTTCGGGGTTCGGCTGGGCGTCGTCGTCGAGCCGGGCGATCACCGGTTTCGCGCCCCTGCTGTTCGGCAGCGTGCTGTGGCCGGTGCTCGGGCTGCCGCTCACCTTCACCGTGCTGGGTGTGCTCGTGGTGGCCGCGGCCGTGTTCATGATGACGGGCGCGCCGGAGACCCGCGGCCGCGAACTCGACCGGATCGTCGACCCGGCCGAGCCTGCCGCCGAGACCAGGCCGGCTCTGTGAAGCCCGCCGCGTTCCGGTACCACCGGGCCCACGACGTCACCGACGCCGTCGGCCTGCTCGGCGAACTCGCCGCGGCGGGCGAGGACCCGAAACTCATCGCCGGCGGCCAGAGCCTGATGCCGATGATGAACTTCCGGCTCGCCCGGCCGACGGCGCTGGTGGATCTGGGCCCGTTGCGGCGGGAACCGGCGCTGAACTCGTTCCGGCGTAACGGTTCCAGCCTCACGATCGGCGCGATGGTCACCCATCGGGCGGTGGAGGTCGCCGAGCTGGGACCGGATTTCGCCGTGCTGTCCCGCGCGATGCGGTGGGTGGGGCATCTGCCGATCCGGTCCCGCGGCACGGTGGCGGGCAGCGTCGTCCACGGTGACGCGACCGCGGAGTGGTGCCTGCTGGCCCTGCTGCTCGACGCGGTGATCGTCGCCGAAGGTCCGGGCGGGCCCAGGGAGATCCCGGCCGCGGAGATGTTCCACGGCTTCTACACCACGGCCGTCGAACCGGACGAGGTCGTGACCGCGGTGCGCTTCACCCGCCCGTCGCCCCGGGCCGCGCTGACCGAGTTCGCCCGCCGCCACGGCGATTTCGCGATCGTCGACGCCGCCGTGAGCATCGACGCGGAGCACGGGGGCCGGGTCGTGCTCGGCGGCGTCGCGCCCGCGCCGGTCAGGGTGCCCGAGGCCGAGGCGCTGCTCGACGACGGTGTCCCGGGACCGGACCTGTTCGCCGAGTGCGGGGAGGCCGCGGCCGCGGCCATCGATCCGCCCGACGACGCGGCGGGGAGCGCCGCCTACCGCCGTCGGCTGGCGCGCACCCTCGTCACCCGGGCGCTGCACGAGGCCTGGGAGAAAGGAGAAACGCGATGACTCCGCGGTTCGACGGGCGTAACGGCCGCTGGGTCGGCGCGTCCGTGCCCCGGCGCGAAGATCCCCGGTTGCTCACCGGCCGGGGCCGCTTCGTCGACGACATCCAGCAGCCCGGGATGCTGCACGCGGCCTTCGTCCGTTCGACGGTCGCGCACGGCACGATCACCGGGATCGATCTGTCGGCCACTCTGGCGGTCGACGGCGTCATCGCCGCCTACACGGCAGCCGACCTCGATCTCGGTGACATCGTCGCCCTGCTCGACCGCCCGCCCGAGGAGTTCTCGCCGACCGCGATGCCGATCCTCGCCAGGGAGAAGGTGCGGTTCACCGGCGAACCGGTGGCACTGGTCGTCGCGCGCGATCCGTACAGCGCCGAGGACGGCGTCGAAGCAGCGGTGGTGGACTACGAGCCGCTCGGGGCGATCGTGTCGGAGGAGTCGGCGTTCGCCGCGGACGCGCCGCTCGTCCACGACGAGGCGCCCGGCAACGTGCTGGTCGACGTCTCGATGTTCGACACACCCGGTGTCGACGCGGCGTTCGAGGCGGCCCGCGCGGGCGGCGGCCGCGTGGTCGAAGTCGTCACGAAGAGCGGACGGCAGAACGCGCTCCCGCTCGAGACGCGGGGAGTGGTCGCCTCCTGGGACGACCGCGACGACCAGCTGCTCGTCCAGATGTGCACGCAGGTGCCGCATCAGGTGCGCACGGCGATGGCCCGTTCGCTGCGGGTCCCCGAACGCACCGTGCGGGTCACCGTTCCGGACATGGGCGGGGGTTTCGGTCAGAAATGCGTCGTCGGCCGCGAAGAGATCGCGGTCGCGGCGGCGGCCCGGCGGCTGAACCGGCCGGTGAAATGGATCGAAGACCGGCGCGAGGCGCTCACGGCCGGATTCCTTGCCAGGGAACAGCGTTACCGCACGCTGGCGGCGTTCGACGAGGACGGGCGGATCACCGCGCTGGACGTCGACGTCGTCTGCGACATGGGCGCGTACTCCTGTTACCCGTTCACCGCGGGTATCGAGCCGCTGATGGCGTCGGCCGAGATGCCGAGCGTGTACCAGGTGCCCGAGTACCGCGTTCGTGCCCGCGCCATCGCGAGTAACAAGGCACCGACGGCGCCCTACCGCGGGGTCAGCCGTCCTCAGTACGTGATGGCGATCGAACGGGTCATGGAACGCGCCGCCAGGGAACTCGGCCTCGATCCGGTCGAGATCCGGCGGCGCAACGTGATCACGCAGTTCCCGTACACCGGCGTCAACGCCATCACCTACGACCCCGGCACCTACCGCGAATCGCTCGAACTCGCCGAGGCGGCGATCCGCGACGAGGGGTGGTACGAGATCCGGGACCGTGCCGCCGCCGAGGGCAGGCACATCGGCATCGGTTACTGCTGTTTCTCCGAGCGGACCGGATACGGCTCGGGCGCCTTCGCCAAGCGGAAGATGGCCGTGGTCCCCGGCTTCGACATCTCCGAGATCCGGATGGACACCACCGGCTCCGTCGTGGTCACCAGCGGCACCATGAACCACGGCCAGTCCCACGAGACGACGCTGGCGCAGATCGTGGCCGACCGGCTGGGCCTGCACCTCGACCAGGTCAAGCTCCGCCAGGGCGACACGGAGCGCATCGCCTACGGATGGGGGACCTTCGCCTCCCGCTCGGTGACGATCGGGGGCTCGGCGGTGTCCCTCGCGGCCGGGAAACTGGGCGAACTGTTGTGCAGGATCGCCGCGCACCTGCTCGAAACGAGTCCTGACAACGTCCGCCTCGACGGTGACGGAGGCGTCGTCCAGATCGACGACCAGGAGCGGCGCGCGTCGTTCGAGGAGATCGCCGACGTGGCCTACCTGCGCAGTCATCTGCTGCCCAAGGACGTCGAACCGACGTTGACGGCCACGGCGAGCTTCGACGTGCCCGGCGACGGCACGTTCTCCAACGCCACGCACGCCGTGGTCGTCGAGGCGGATCCGGGCACCGGCCAGATCCGGATCCTGCGCTACGCCTGCGTGGAGGACTGCGGCGTGGTGATCCATCCACAGGTCGTCGACGGCCAGTGCCGCGGCGGGATCGCGCAGGGCATCGCCGGCGCGTTGTTCGAGGAGATCACCTACGCGGGCAATGGGGAACCGTCGGCCGCGAGCTTCATCGACTACCTCGTCCCGACCGCGACGGAGATCCCCGACATCACCGTGACCCACCTCGAAACCCCTTGCGCCTTCACGGAAAACGGCGCGAAGGGCGCGGGGGAGGGCGGCACCATCGGCGCGCCGGCCGCGGTGCTGAACGCGATCAACGACGCGCTGCGCCGTACGGGGGTCGAACTCGACACGACCCCGGTCCACCCGCAGACCGTGCTCGCCGCGCTCGACGCGGAGATCCACCAGGAAGTGAGCGTCCCATCATGAGCGACCGGCACCTGATCGTCCTGAACGTCAACGGCGAGTCGCACGAGGCCCTCGTCGAGCCGCGCAAGACCCTGCTCGATGTGTTGCGCCACGACCTCGGGCTCACCGGCACCCACGTCGGCTGCGAGCACGGGGTCTGCGGCGCCTGCACCGTCCTCGTCGACGGCGAGCCGGTGCGGGCGTGCCTGATGTTCGCCGTCCAGGCGGAGACGGCCGAGATCCGCACGGTCGAATCGCTGGGGCAGGACGGCGAACTTTCCGATCTGCAGCGGTCTTTCAGCGAGCACCACGGTCTGCAGTGCGGCTTCTGCACGCCCGGATTCCTCATGCTGGCCGAAGGATTCCTCGCCCAGCGGCCGGACGCCTGCCGCGAGGAGATCCGCGAGGCCGTCTCGGCGAACCTGTGCCGCTGTACCGGTTATCAGACGATCGTCGACGCGATCGAGGCGACCGCGACCCGCCGGTGCCACGCCGCGAAGAAGGAGGCGACAGCGTGATCCTGGAAAACCAACTGTCCGTCCCGGCCGGACCCGACGCGGTCTTCGCCTTGATCAACGACGTCGAACGGGTGGCCGGTTGCCTGCCGGGCGCGATCCTCGACGGGCGGCATGACGACGCCTATCTCGGCCGCGTCAAGGTCAAGGTCGGCCCGATCACCGCGGCCTACTCGGGCACCGTGCGGTTCACCGACGTCACCCCCGCCGACCGCAGCCTGCGGCTGGTGGCCAGGGGAGCCGACGCCCACGGCAACGGTGACGCGGAGGCCGACGTCACGCTGACCGTGCGCGAGGCACCCGGCGGCGCCACCATCGAGTTGCGCACCGATCTGTCGATCCGCGGCAAGCTCGCCCAATTCGGCAAGGGCGCGATCGGCGCCGTCTCCACCCGGCTGCTCGACCAGTTCGCCCGCAATCTCGCGGACCAGCTGGAAGGGCGGCCCGCGCCGGTGGCGAAACCCGCTCCGGCCGGCGGCGGCGAGGCTCTCGACGGTCTGGCGATGCTGGTTCCCGACAACGTCAAACTCTACGGCGTGATCGCGGCCGCCGCGGCCCTCGGGTTGTTCCAGGGCTGGCTGCTGGGCCGGATCCGTACTCAGGACAAACTGATCAAGGAGTTGCAGCGTGCCCGTCGATGAACGTCTCGACAGCGTGTACGACCGAGCCGGTTTCGGCGCGAGCGTGCCGCGCGGATCGCGCCCGGCCCTGGTCGTGGTCGACCTGACCCGCGGGTTCACCGAACCCGGCTTCCCGTCCGGAGCCGACCTCACCGCCGAGGTGACCGCGACCGCCGCTCTCGTCGCCGAAGCCCGGCGGCGGGACGTGCCGGTGATCTACACCGCGATCTCCTACACACCCGCCGAAGCGGACGGCGACGCCGTCGCGTGGCTCCGGAAAGCGCCCGGGATGCGAGCGCTGCGCGAAGGAAGCGAAGCGGTCGCCCTCGACCCGCGGCTAGACCAGAGGCAGGGCGACCATCTGATCCTGAAGAAGGGCGCGTCGGCGTTCCACGGGACCTCGCTGGCGGCACTCCTCACGAGCCTGGGCACGGACACCGTCGTCGTCTGCGGCGCGACCACTTCGGGATGTGTCCGCGCGACCGCCGTCGACGCCGTCCAATCCGGCTTCAATACGCTCGTCGTGCGGGAAGCCTGCGGTGACCGCGCGCAGGGACCGCACGATGCCGCTTTGTTCGACCTGCGAGCGAAATACGCGGACGTCGTCGATCTCGACGAGGCCCTGGCGTATCTCGCGGATCTGGATCGCCGCACGCTCGGTCAACCCGCCTTGGCGGATCTCGGCGACGTTCCGGCGACCAGCCGCTGGGTGACGTCGGGCCCGGTCCGGCTGCACGTGCTCGACTACGGTCCCGCCGACGGCGTCCCGGTGCTCGTGCTGCCGGGGATCACCAGCCCCGCGGTCACGATGGACTTCGTGGCACGGGAACTCACCGATCTCGTGCGGCCACTCGTGCTCGACGTCCGCGGGCGCGGGCTGTCCGATGACGCGCCCGACTACGACCTGGGAAGCTACGCCGCGGACGTCGAGGCGGTCGTGGACGGACTCGGGCTGCGTGATCCGATCCTGTTCGGACACTCCATGGGCGCGCGGATCGCCGCGCGTGCCGCCACTACCCGGCCACTTCGGGGCACGGTGCTGGCCGACCCTCCGCTGAGCGGTCCCGGACGGGCGCCGTATCCCACCACTCTCGACGCCTTCCTCGGGCAACTCGCGCAGGCCCGCCGGGGCACCGACGCCGACGAGGTGGCCCGGTCCTGGCCGCGATGGCCGCGCCGGGAACAGGAATTGCGTGCCCGCTGGCTGTCTTCGTGCTCCCGCTCCGCGATCGTCGCCACCCACGCCGGGTTCGAATCCGAGGACTTCTTCGACGACTGGTCGAAGGTGCCCGCTCCGACCTACTTCCTTTACGGCGGCGCGAGCCCGGTAGTCACCGCCGCTGGTGCGGCTGAAGCGGCCGAGTGCAATCCGTCGGCCGAGTTCGCCGAGATCCCGGAGGCGGGGCACATGATCTTCTGGGATGAGCCCGAGGCCGCTCTTGCCGCGCTGCGGGAGGCGTTGCGGAAGCTGCTCTGAAGCATGTCGCGAAGGTGGCTTTCGCAACGGGTGGCGGTGAGTGTGGGTGCGTGGTCCCGTTGGTCGTGAGTGGCGATTCGGGTTCTAAGCCGAATCGCCACTCACGACCAACGGGACCGGCATCTTCTTTGGCCGACGGTGTCCGTGAAGGGCCCCTTCACTACCCTGAGGGTAGTGAAGGGGCCCTTCACGGACGCCAGCGTTGAGCGGGTCGGGACCGAGCCGCGCCTTCAGGCGGCGTGCGCCAGCGTCAGCGCGCCACCCGCCGCCGAAAGCACCAGAACGGACCAGCGGACGGACCGTTCGCCGACCCGGCGGCTCAGCGCCCGCCCCAGCAGGTCGCCGGCGAGCGCGGCGACCGCGACCGCGAGGAGCACGCTCATGGGCACCTCCACCCAGCCGAGACTGGGCAACGCCACCAGGCCGAGCAGGAAGAAGTAGATCGACAGCGTCCCGCGTGTCTCGTCCGCGCCCCAGCCCGCGCTCGCCCCGTACACCGCCACGGCGGGGCCGGAGAGCCCGGCGACGGAGTTCATCGCCGCGCTCAGCACGCCCGCGCCGACAGCGCCTGTCCTGCCCGCGAGCCGTCTGCTGGTGATGCCGCTGGCCAGCACGCCGACGGCCAGGACGCAGCAGCCGCCCGCGGCGAGCAGCAGCGGCCGCGCGGGGACACCGCGGACCACGAGCGCGACGACCGGGGTGAACACCACCGCGGGCACGGTCAGCCACGCGACCTGTGCCCATCTGATCGCCCGCCAATGGGTGATCGCGACCGCGAGATAGACCGGGAAGCCGAGCAGCAGGGTGAGCCGGACGGCGTCGAGCGGACCCAGCGCCAGCGCCAGGAACGGTACGCACAGCAGGGAAAGCCCCATCCCGGAAAGGCGCTGGGCGACCACCCCGGCCGCCGCCGCCAGCGAGGTCATGGCCAGGGTTCCCACAAGTCCATTGTGGAGCCGGTTTGCGAACGCCGGAAGCCGGTATCCGGCGAAGACGTCATAGTCCAACGCTATGAGCGGTGAACTGGACCCGTCGAACGCGTGGGTTCTGGCACTTCTGGCCGTTCCAGCCGTGCCGCACGCTCAGCGTCATTGCCTTTGGAACAGACGGGAGCGTGAGATGAAGATCGGTGTCCCTCGTGAAGTCAAGAACCACGAGTACCGGGTCGCGGTGACGCCCGCGGGCGTGCACGAATTCACTTCGGCCGGGCATGAGGTGTTCGTCGAGCGTGGAGCAGGCGAAGGTTCCTCCGTGCGCGACGAGGATTACGCCGCGGCAGGGGCGAAGGTACTCGACAGCGCCGACGACGTCTGGGCGACCGGAGACCTCGTGCTCAAGGTCAAGGAGCCGATCGCGGAGGAGTACCACCGGCTGCGGCGCGACCAGTTGCTGTTCACGTACCTGCATCTCGCCGCGAGCGAGCCGTGCACACGGGCGCTGCTGGACGCGGGCACGACGTCGGTGGCCTACGAGACGGTGCAGCTGCCGAACGGTTCTCTGCCCCTGCTGTTCCCGATGAGCGAGGTCGCCGGACGGCTGGCCCCGCAGGTCGGCGCGCAGACGCTGATGCGCGCCAATGGCGGACGGGGTGTGCTCATCGGCGGTGTCTCCGGGGTGGCCCCGGCGCGGGTGGTCGTACTCGGCGCCGGTGTCGCGGGCATGAACGCGGTCGCCGGCGCGGCCGGGACCTGGGCCGACGTCGTCCTGTTCGACAAGAACGTCGACAAGCTCCGTGCCGCCGACCGGATGTACCAGGGCCGGATCCGCACCGCCGCGGCCAACGCGTACTCGATCGAGGAGGCCGTGCTCGAGGCGGACCTCGTGATCGGCGCGGTGCTCGTGCCCGGTGCCAAGGCGCCGAGCCTGGTGTCGAACGACCTCGTCTCCCGGATGAAGCCGGGCAGCGTACTCGTCGACATCTCCGTCGACCAGGGCGGCTGCTTCGAGGACACGCGGCCGACCACGCACGCGGAACCGACGTTCGCCGTGCACAACTCGGTGTTCTACTGCGTCGCCAACATGCCCGGCGCGGTTCCGCACACCTCGACTTACGCGCTGACGAACGTCACGCTGCCCTACGCGCTGGAGCTGGCGAACAACGGTCTCGCCGGCGCCCTCGCGCGCTGCCCGGAGCTGCGCGGCGGGGTCAGCACGGTCGACGGGCGGCTGACGTCCGCGCCGGTCGGCGAGGCTCTCGGAATCGGCTCGGTTTCGCTGGACGACGTGCTCGGCTAGGTGGTGCGGGCCGGGATCTGGAGCTAGGTTCAGATCCCGGCCCCGTCGCCGAAAGGGAGGTGCCGTTGCCGCGAACGTTGATCGAAATCGACCGTACGTCCGCCGAGCCGCTCTACCGGCAGGTGCGGCGCGCGATCGAGCACGGCATCGCGATCGGCACGTTCGACCCGGCGCACCGGCTGCCGAGTTCGCGGGAGCTGGCCGCCGAACTGAGCGTTTCCCGCAACACCATCAACCTCGCCTACCAGGAGCTGGTCGCCGAGGGGTTCGTGGAGAGCCGGGAGCGCAGCGGCCTGTTCATCAACGCGGAGATGCGGCCACATTGCGCGGTGCAGGAGCGCGGCACCAGCCCGGCCATCGACTGGAGCGCGCGGGTGCGCCGGTATCCGGACGCCGGGGTGCCACATATCGAGAAACGCGTGGACTGGCACACCTATCCGTACCCGTTCCTCGCCGGTCAGGTCGACGTCACCGCGTTCCCGGCGCGGTCGTGGACCCGCTGCCTGCGCGACGCGCTGTACCGGCCGCACGTGTTCCCGAGCCTCCAGGACAGCGTCGGTTCGGACGACCCGATGCTGGTCGACCTGATCTGCCGTCAGCTGCTCACCGCGCGGGGGATCGAGGCCGACCCGGCCGAGGTGCTGATCACCGTCGGTTCGCAGCAGGGGCTCGACCTGCTCGGCCGCGCCCTGCTCGGACCGGACAGCGTCGTGGCGATGGAGAACCCGGGGTATCTCGACGCCCGGCACATCTTCCTGCGCACCGGCGCCGGGCTGCGTGGCGTCGACGTCGACCAGAGCGGCCTGCGCCCGCCGGAGACACTCGACGGCGTCGACCTGCTCTATCTCACTCCGAGCCACCACCATCCGACGAACGCGACGTTGAGCATCGGCCGCCGCCGTCGCTTGCTCAGCCTCGCCGCGAGTGCGGGCACGGTGCTCGTCGAGGACGACTACGACAGCGAGTTCCGGTACCACGGCAGCCCCACGCCCGCGCTCAAGGCGCTCGATGGCACCGGCGATGCGATCTATCTCGGCACCTTCTCCAAGTTCCTCTCACCCGGCCTGCGGCTGGGGTACCTGGTCGGGCCGCGTGAGCTGGTGCGGGAACTGCGGGAGATCCGGCGGTACGTGCTGCGGCATCCGCCCGGTCACCTCCAGCGGGCGCTGGCACTGCTCATCGACAGCGGCGAGTACCACCGGTCCCTGCGGCGGTACCGCACGAAGCTGATGCGGAAATGGGAGGCGACCTGCGCCGCGGTCACCGAACACCTGCCGTGGACGCAGACGGCGTATCCGCCGGGCGGGGTCAGTCTCTGGATGACCGGGCCGTCCGAACTGGACTGCCGGGCGCTGATGGAACGCGCCGAGCGCGACGGCGTCCTGATCGAGCCCGGCGACATCTTCTTCGTCGGGGACGAGCCGCCGCGCAACCACTTCCGGATCGGTTTCGCGGCGGTGCCGTTGCGCGACATCGACCCCGGTATCCGGCTGCTCGGCGAGGCCTGCCGCGACCTGCTCGGCGGCTGAACCGCGCAACTGGTACCACCGCACCGGAGCGTTCTGGACCTGTTCAGGCGGCCAGATGTGCCGCACTGTCTGGGGATCCTTCGTGAGCCAGGACACGTCGCCAGGAGGTCCGTGTGGTGGAGTTCGTTCGAGAAGATCCCCGGAATGCCGCCGATTTCGTCGCGCTCGGCGGCACCGTGCTCACGCTGGACGCGGCGGGGAGACGGGTCCGCGCGCTGGCCGCGTCCGGCGGGCGGATCACCGCGCTGGGGGCCGAACGGGAGATCTCGCGGTTGATCGGCCCGGAGACGACCGTGCTCGACCTGGCCGAGCGCACGGTGATCCCCGGCTTCGTCGAGTCCCACAACCATCCGGCGTTCTTCGGGATGACACTGGCCGCGCCGGTCGACGCCGGCAGCCCGCCCAACGACACCATCGCCGACATCGCCGGCCGGGTCGCCCAGGCGGCCAAGGACCTCGGACCGGGGGAGTGGATCCGCGGTTTCCGTTACGACGACACACTGCTCGCGGACGGCCGTCATCCGACGCGCGCGGACCTCGACCCCGTCTCCGGTCGCAATCCCGTGGTCCTGACCCATGTTTCCGGGCATTTCTGCACCGCGAACTCGCTCGCCCTGCGCGAAGTCGGGATCACCGCCGAGACCCCGGATCCGCCCGGTGGGCTCATCGTGCGGGACGCCCGGGGCGAGCCGACCGGGGTGCTCGTCGAGACGGCGGCCTTCCTCGTCACGTCCCGGCTGCCCGGTCAGAGCGCGGGCGAACTGGCCGAAGCCCTGCTGCTCGCCGACGAGGAATACCTCGCCAACGGCGTGACTTCCGTGCACGACACCGGGATCGGCCTCATCGGCGGAGCGGCGGAACTTGAGGCGTACGCGTTGTTGCGGCGGGCCGGGAAACTGCGCGTCCGGGTGCGCGGCTACCTGTTCGACGGCCTGCTTCCCGGCCTCGACGAGGGCGACCCGGAAGCTCCGGAAGCCCGCGTGGACGACAAGTTCGCGATGACCGGCGTCAAGATCGTCGCGGACGGGTCGATCCAGGGCAAGACCGGATGCCTCGCGGAGGGCTACACGTGCGACCCGGACGAGCACGGCATGATGCTGCTCGAACCCGCCGACCTCGGCCGCCGGATCGCGGCGCTCGACGCGGTGGGCTGGCAGGTCGCCGTGCACGGCAACGGGGACGCGGCGATCGACGCGATCATCGACGGCTACTCGCGGCTGGGGTCACCGAGCGGAACCGGCAGGCGGCATCGGATCGAACACTGCCAGACGGTGCGCGAAGACCAGTTGGACCGGATGGCCGCCCACGACATCCTCGCGTCGTTCTTCGTCAAACACGTCTACTACTGGGGAGACCGGCATCGTGACGTCTTCCTCGGCCCCGAGCGGGCGCGCCGGATCAGCCCGCTGGTCTCGGCCCGCTCGCGCGGAATCCACTTCGGACTGCATTCGGACACGCCGGTGACCCCGGTGCCGCCGCTGGAGGGGATCTGGTGTGCGGTACGCCGGATCACCAGGCAGGGCAAGGTGCTCGGCCCGGAACAGGCCGTGGACGTGGACGCCGCGCTGCGCGGCTACACGATCGACGCCGCCTATCTGGCGGGGGAGGAGAACGTCAAGGGCAGCCTGGAGGTCGGGAAGCTCGCCGATCTCGCGGTGCTGTCCGGCGATCCGACCACGATCGACCAGGACCGGATCCGCGAGCTGACCGTGGACGCCACCGTCAGCGGCGGCGAGGTCGTCTGGCGGCGCGAGGCGACGGGGGCAGGACGATGATCCGCAGCTGGCCAAGTGTCCTCATCGGACTGTTCGTTCCCGCTTTCGCCCTGCTGGCGGGAATTCTGCTGCTCTCCGGATCGACGGCATCGGTGCTGGGCATTCCGGTGCTGTTCTTCTGGGTGTTCTGCTGCTGCCCGCTGACCACCCTGTGCCTGTGGATCAGCTGGCGTTTCTTCGACCGCGCCCACTACCCGGAGGACGACTGATGCTGATCGCGATCGTGGCGGTGGTGATGGCGGGCTCGATCGGGCTCGCGGTGTGGGCGGGACGGTCGACGCGCGGTGGCGGGATCTCGGAGTTCCTCGTCGGCGGCCGGTCGTTCCCGGCGTGGCTGGTGTACTTCCTCGCGGTCGGCGAGGTGTACAGCATCGGGACGATGATCGGGTTCCCCAGCGGGATCTACGCGCACGGCGCGAGCTACGGGATCTGGTTCCTCGGCTACATCCTGCTCGCGTACTCACTGGGCTACTTCCTGGCGCCGCTGGTGTGGCGGGCGGCGAAACGGTACGACGCGATGACCGTGCCCGACGTGTTCGGACGGCATTTCGGCAGCAGGCGGCTCGAGCTGATCACCTGCGTCACGATGCTGATCGCGTTGATCCCGTGGGGGCAGTACCAGTTCATCGGCCTCCAGGTGGTGCTCGGCAATCTGGGGCTGCCGCTGGATCCCGTGCAGTGCGTGGTGCTGGCCGGCATCGTGGCGTTCGTCTACATCGCCGTCTCGGGGGTGCGGTCGCCCGCGTTCGTCTCGATCCTCAAGGATTTCTTCATGCTGCTCGGTGTCGTGCTCGTCGGGGTGGCCGTCGTGATCGCCGCAGGCGGCACCGCGAAGGTCAGCGGACCCGAGGTGCTGAGCGCGGCACAGACCACCATGGGCGGTTCGGAACTCACGTTCGCGATGACGACGATCCTCTTCCAGAGCATCGTGTTCTACCTCGGTTTCGGTGGCGCCTACGTGTTCCCGGCCCGTTCCGAACGCGCGGTGAAGAGTTCGACCGTGTGGATGCCGATGTACATGCTGATCTACCCGTTCCTGGTGCTGGCCGCCTATTACGGCGTGCGCGCGCATCCGGATCTGGAGAACCCGAACACGGTGTTCATGGTGACAGCCAAGGGATTGCTGCCGGACTGGCTGCTGGGCCTCGTCGCCGCCGGGGCCGCGCTGTCGGGCGTGCTGGTGCTCGCCGCGACCGCGCTCACCATCGGCGGCATGGTCTGCCGCAACATCGCGCCGAACGTCCCGGCCGCGGCGCAACGGCGGTGGACGGTCGTCGCGGTGGCGAGTTTCCTGGTGCTGGCGGCGGTACTGACCCTCGTCGCGTCGACGTTGATGCTCACCATCCTGAACCTGACCTACAACCTGCTGGCTCAGGTCGTCCCCGGCTGGCTCGCGATCCTGTTCGTGCGTCGGGTGCGGACCGCCGCGGTGGCCGCCGGGATGGTCACCGGGGTGCTCACCGCGATCGTCCTGTACGTCACCGGCGCGACGTTCGGCGGTTTCAACGCGGGGCTGGTGTCACTCGGGGTGAACCTGGCCGTGGTGGCGGTCTGGAGCCTGGCGGCGCCGGACAAGGCCCGGGTTCCGGTGGCGCGGTCGGCCGACAGCGTCTCGGACGCCGAGGCGGTGCCCTCCCTCAGCCGGTGACACGAACGATCTCGCGTGATCAGAGACGTAACTCGCGTGCTTGAAGGCGAAACTCGCGTGATTGGAGGCGTAACTCGCGTGCTTGAAGGCGGAACTCTCGCACCGCGTGTCTTACGGCTTCAAGCACGCGAGATCCGGCTCCAATCACGCATCATCCGGCTAGCTCGACCGGGTCCGCCATGAGCGCAGGGCGAGGCGTCGCGTCGCGGGCTGTGCCGCCTCGGCCACCGGACTTCCGTACACCGCCTTCGCGACCGAGAGTTTCAAGTCCCGGGACCGCCGGACGACGTGCGGCGGGAACCCGTTACCGGTCGGCCGGTCCGGCGTCCCGCCTGTCTCGGCGTCGAACGGCGTCCAGCCCGAGCCGAGATCGATCAGGCTGCGGTGCTTGGTCGTGTAGTACCCGCGCGACACGCTCATCGCGAGGCCGGTCGCGCCTGCCGCCGCGGCGACGAGGTGCAGGTGGTACCGGCTGGAGATCCAGGTCTGCCCGGGCGCCAGCGGGAGGCTGTGGCGCCAGATGTCGCGGAACGGGTGGAATTCCGCGCCGGCGAGTTCGTGTTCCAGCAGTGCCGGAACGGCGCGGTCGACCCGGGGGATCCCTTCGACGACGGCGAGTTGCTCAGGGTGGACTTCCCACGCGCGCAGCAAGCCGAGTACCTGGGCGGCCAGCGCGGACGGCTCGAAGGCGCCGATGTCGGACTGGACGCACAGCACGAATTCGCGCGCCTGCGCGGTGGGTCTCGGCTCGGGCGGTTCCAGGAAGACGTCGTCGCACGTCCGGACGGCGCCGGTGAGCAGTTCCGCCGAGGGGTCGTCGCGGACGTCGACGACGTCGAAGCGGTCGGTGAGTGAGCGGAGGAGGTCGGTCGCCCCGGGCGGGAACGGTGTCAGGCCCTGCCCGGTCATGGCCGTACGGGCACCCGATCGGCGTGCGGCGGCCACGGCGCCCGCGATCAGCCCGATGTGCCGGGGCCACAACGCGTTGAGGTAGCCGCCGCCGATCAGGTGCACCACGTCGGTCCGGCCGAGGAGGTCGATGCCCGCGTCCCACCGCGGCGCGAGCCCGGGGTCGTCCACCGCCGACTGCACCCAGCGCGCGACCTCCCACGGATCGTCCGACGGCGCTTCACCGCACAGCCGCCACAGGGTGTCCGTGCAGCGGAGGCGCGGATGCAGATCGTTCAAGAGCAGTTGCGCGGGTCCCGGCGAATGGGTGTCCAGCCAGACGTCGGCCTCCGGCGCGGTCCGCGCCAGATGACGCAGCCACGTCGCGGCGATCAGTTCGTCGCCGTAGTTGGGAAAACCGCTCGGGCCGATCAGATAGTGACAAGCGCGGGAAGGCGGATCGTTCCGCCCACCCGCGCTTCCGTCGAGGGTCACTGGGCGACGGTGATCTGCGTGTCCAACGCCTTGTCGCCCTGCGCCTTTTCGTTGCCGGTCGCCTCGGTCTTGACGCGGTCCTCGGCCACGCCCGCTCCTTCGAGCGCGGCGGTGATCGCTTCGGCGCGCTTTTCGGAGAGCGCCTTGGACTTTTCCGCGTCGGGGTAACCCGCGTGGGTGGCGACCATGATCTTCACGTCGTTGCCCTGCATGGCCTTGGCGATCTCGCCGAGTGCCGCCTTGCTCTTTTCGGACAGTTCGGCGCTTTCCGTGGTGAAGGCGATCGGCGACTGCTGGAGTGCCTGCTGGATCGCCGCGGTCACCTTCTGCGCCGCCTCGCCGCCGGCCTGACCCGCGTCCGCTCCCGAAGAAGCCGGGGCCCCGTCGCCGGAGGACGGCGCAGCGGCCGCGCTTGAAGCGGTTCCATTCGCGCCAGATGTTCCAGCCGCACCGTTCTCGCCCTCGGAGCCGCACGCGGCGACCAGGCCGGCCACGATCACCACGCCCGATACCGTCCGGGCAATATTCCTGCGCATGAAGTTCGAACTCCCTTTGGCCGTGTCCGCATTGGTGACCCCAGGGATACGAACACGAAAGAGCTAAATGCGCCAATCGTGAACCGGTGGAGCGGCGGTAAGTCCACCCGAGTGAGCTACCTCCGGCGATCCGCGTTCGCGGTGGTCGAGTCCGATTTCCTTACCCGCAAAGGGTAAATGAGGTGAAGTTCACGCGACTCACCCAACCGTCCGGCTCAAGTTGCGATGGAGCGCGAAGGGACTTTGATGGGAGTTATGCGCCGGTAGTCGGCGTATTCACAATAGGTGAGGAGTTCTCATGGGTATCGACTTCGAAGGCATGAAGGACAAGGTGAGCGGGGAGCACGTCGACAAGGCCGCCGATTTCGCGAAATCCCGCTTCGGTGACCACTCCGACAAGATCGACTCGGCCGCCGACAAGGCGAAGGACTACCTCGGCGAGTCCGGCGGCGAGCAGCAGCCGGGCGAGGGGCAGCAGGATTCACCGCAGGGTCAGTAACCCGAGGACTTCCCGGAACGGCGCGTACCCGGACGTGACCGAGGTGTCGAGAACCCGGGAGCGGCGGTAGAAAGGGCTGAGGTCGAGCCCCACGCCGATCCCGCGGATCTCGACGGTGTTCTCCTCCCGCGGCACCGTTTCCCGCAGATGTTCGTCCAGGTAGTGCGGATCGTTCGCCAGGCTCGTCGCGCTGTCCATGGGGCTGCCGTCGGAGAGGACGAGCAGGATCCGGCGTGCCTCCGTTCGCGCGCGCATCCGGCCACAGGCCCAGGCCACGGCCTCGCCGTCGATCCCTTCCCGGAACAGATCGGCTTTCAGCAGTGCCGCGAGATCCGGGCGCGCCCGGCGCCATGGGGTTTCGGCGTCCTTGAACACGAGGTGCAGGCGTTCGTTGAGCCTGCCGGGATGGCGCGGCCGTCCCGCTCGTCTCCATTCCCGCCCGGGTCCGCCGCCGTTCCAGGCGCCGGTCGTGAAGCCGAGTACCTCGCAGGACGCGCCGGCGAGTTCGATCGAGCGCGCGAAGAGGTCAACCAGCGCCGTGACGGGTTCCGCGTGCGCGGTCATCGAGCCCGAGCAGTCGATCAGGAACGTGACGAGGGTGTCCGCCACCGGTTCGATCCGCTCGGTGCGGAAGATCCGGCGTTCGGTGGGCGAGCTGATCAGCTGCGCCAGGGTGCGGCCGTCGAGCCGGCCTTCCTCCTGGCCGCCGTCCCAGCCGTCGCGCGCGGGCTCGGCGAGCACCGCCTTGAGGTCGCGTGCCAGCCGTCCCGGCCCGACGCCCTGCCTGGCGACCCGCCGGTCGAGCCGTTCGCGGAGTTCGGCCAGCAGTCCGGGGCGCACCAGATCCGACGCACGCCGTTCGCGGTCGTACGCGGTGGTGAAAACCCGGTACGCCGCACCGGATTCGCCCAACGTCCGGCTGGTACCGGCGGTCGCGGAGGGAATCTGCTCGCCGAGGCTCGCGTCGAAGTCGATCACGAGGCTGAACCGCGGGTCGGTGGGATCACCATCGTCCTCGGCGTCCTGCTCGGTCCCGGCGAGCAGGACGCCGGTCGTCCGGGCGATCGCCAGCGCGTGTTCGGCGAACGCCTTCTGGTCCGTCCGGTGCCGCCGAAGCCCGGCGAGGTCGTGGCCGAGCGAAGGGGCCAGCGCGAACCTGGTCGCCTCGATGAGGTCTTCGGTCTCCTCGACCACAGGTTCGCCAGTGATCCGTGACCGGCAGATCTGCGCGACCGTGTACAGCAGCAGTCCGCGTGCGGTCTCGGTCAGGCCGGACCGGTGGAACTCCAGTGACCAGCGAAGATGGCGGAGGCGCAGGTTCCGCCGCATTCCCGGTAGGTCCGCGGGCGGGAGCGACTCGACGCGGAACTGTTCCAGCAGCTCGAAAATCCCGCGTTCGGCCGGGTCTCGCGGGCACAGGCTCCGGTGCAGGGCGGCGTCGGAGGACGTCAGGCGCAGCGCCATCCCGTCCGCGATGCCGCGGGACGACAGCGGATCGTCGTCGGCCGACGGACGAAGATGCGGTGCGTGCAGGGGGAGCGGTTCGCGTCCGCGGTGCAGCCGTCGTGCCCGGAAGTGGAGCGCCGGATCGCCGCTGAGCGCCCGGATCGCGGCCGCACACAACTCCTCGACCTGGTTGCGGCGCCGGGTTTCCGCCTGCCCCGTAGTCATGCCGAGAGCAGCTGGAGCTCGTCGTCGAAGCAGCGCTGGAAGTACTCCGCCACCAGGTCCCGCTCGGCTTCGTCGCATTTGTTCACGAAGGACAGCCGGAAGGCCGTCGCCGGATCACCGAAGATCTCGATGTTCTCCGCCCAGGTGATCACCGTACGCGGGGACATCAATGTGGACAGATCACCGGCCTGGAAACCCTTGCGGGTCAGGGCGGCCACCGCGACCAGCGACGCCGCCAGCGTCTCGGAGACGCTGGGAACCCTCGCCCGCACGATCGCGATCTCCTCGGCGGCGGGCAGGTAGTTCAGCGAGACCACGATGTTCCAGCGGTCGATCTGCGCGTGGTTCAGCCGCTGCGCGCCGTGGTAGAGCCCGTTGAGGTTGCCCAGTCCGACCGTGTTGGCGGTGGCGAACAGCCGGAACGACGGATGCGGCCGCAGGACCCGGTTCTGATCGGTGAGGGTGAACTTGCCGTCCCGTTCGAGGACCCGCTGGAGCACGAACATGACGTCCGGGCGGCCCGCGTCGTACTCGTCGAGCACCAGCGCGACCGGCCGCTGCAGCGCCCACGGGAGGATGCCCTCCTGGAACTCGGTGACCTGCTTGCCCTCGCGCAGCACGACGGCGTCGCGGCCGACGAGGTCGAGGCGGTTGAGGTGACCGTCCAGGTTGACGCGCACGCACGGCCAGTTGAGCCGTGCGGCGACCTGCTCGATATGGGTCGATTTCCCGGTGCCGTGCAGACCTTGCACCAGCACCCGGCGGTCGCGGGTGAAGCCGGCGAGCAGGGCCAGCGTCACGTCCGGGTTGAAGCGGTACGCCTCGTCGACCTCGGGGACGTGCTCGCCGCGCTCTCGGAACGCGCCGACGACGAGGTCCGAATCGATGCCGAAGACTTCGCGTACCGGGAGCCGAAGCTCGGGGATCATGAGAACTCCTTACGACGGAACACTTTCCGGTTCGGACGCGCCCTCGGCGTCGACCCGGCTGATCGCCTCGGCCGCGCGCTGGAGTGCGGGCAGCGTCTGTAGCGCCTTGTCCGGTGTCAGGCGCATGACGGGCGCCTGCACGGCGACGCAGAGGTTGGCGCGCCCGGGCACGAGGACCGCGACGCACACCAAGCCGGGCAGGAACTCCTCGTCGTCGAGCGCGAACCCGTCGCGGCGGATGCGGGTGAACTCGGCTTCGAGCGCGTCGAGGTCGGTGAGGGTCTTGTTCGTGTACCGCTTGAGCGGCGCGTGCGCGAGCAGCTTCCGCCGCTGCGACGGGCTCATCTGCGCGAGGATCATCTTGCCGCTGGCCGAACAGTGGATCGGCACGCGGGAGCCGGGCCGGAGGTAGAACCGCAGCGGCTCCGGCGTCTCCACCCGGTCGAGGTACACGATCTCGTTGCCCGACAACGTGGTCACGTTGCAGCTCTCGCCGAGTTCGTCGACGAGGTGGCGCAGGACGGCGTGCCGGGCGCCGTGGTGGGTCGCGTTGAGGAGCAGGTTCTCCGCGAGCCGTCGCAGCCGGTGGCCGGTGCCGTAGTGGCGGCCGTCGGCCTGGCGGACCAGCAGGCCCGCCCCTTCGAGTTGCTGCAGCATGCGGTGCAGAGTCGGTTTCGGCAGGCCGGTCTCCTCGACGAGGCCCTGCAGGGAGACCAGCTGGTCCTTGGCGGCGATCAGCTCGAGCAGGGAGAACAGCCGCATGGTCGGCGTGTCCCCGTTGATCGGATCGGGTTCGCGAAGCAGCTCCATGTTCCGGAAAGTAGCACAGTTCGTCTCGGTTTTCAGAATCCGACGTTGACGCTCGGCGATCCGCGTCCTATCGTCGGTCGTATCCTGATTTCAGGAACGCCACGTATCGTTTTTTGTAAATCTTGCCTGTCGAAGGAGCGCAACATGACGGAACGGAAGACGGGTGACGGCCGCGTGGTCGTCAGCGGCCGGAAGAAGATGACCCCGTCCGAGGCCTTCGTCGAGACGCTCGTGGCGAACGGCGTCACCGACATCTTCGGCATCATGGGGTCGGCGTTCATGGACGCGATGGACATCTTCGCGCCGGCGGGCATTCGGCTGGTACCGGTCGTGCACGAACAGGGCGCCGGGCACATGGCCGACGGCTACGCCAGGGTGAGCGGCAGGCACGGCGTCGTCATCGGGCAGAACGGCCCCGGCATCAGCAACTGCGTGACCGCGATCGCGGCCGCCTACTGGGCGCACAGCCCGGTCGTCATCGTGACGCCGGAGGCGGGCACTATGGGCACCGGCCTCGGCGGCTTCCAGGAGGCCAACCAGCTGCCGATGTTCCAGGAGTTCACGAAGTACCAGGGGCACGTCAACAACCCGAAGCGGATGGCCGAGTACACCGGCCGTTGCTTCGACCGGGCCCACTCGGAACTCGGCCCGACGCAGCTCAACATCCCGCGCGACTTCTTCTACGGCGAGATCGAGGCCGAGATCCCGGAGCCCGCCCGGCTCGACCGCGGCCCAGGCGGCGAGCGGAGCCTCGACGAGGCCGCGGCGCTGCTGGCGACGGCGGAGTTCCCGGTGATCATCTCCGGCGGCGGCGTCGTGATGGCCGACGGCGTCGAGGAGTGCAAGGCGCTGGCCGAACGCCTCGGCGCGCCCGTGGTGAACAGCTACCTGCACAACGACTCGTTCCCGGCGAGCCACCCGCAGTGGTGCGGACCGCTGGGGTACCAGGGTTCCAAGGCCGCGATGAAACTGATCTCGCAGGCGGACGTCGTGATCGCGCTCGGCTCGCGCCTCGGCCCGTTCGGCACGCTGCCGCAGCACGGCATGGACTACTGGCCCAAGGACGCGAAGATCATCCAGATCGACGCGGACCACAAGATGCTCGGCCTGGTCAAGAAGATCACCGTCGGCATCTGCGGCGACGCCAAGGACGCGGCGGTCGCGCTGACCAGGCGCCTGGCGGACCGTACACTGGCCTGTGACTCCACAAAGGACGCTCGCGCGGCGAAGATCAAGGCGGAGAAGGACGCGTGGGAGGCCGAGCTCGACGCTTGGACCCACGAGACCGACCCGTTCAGCCTCGACATGATCGCGGAGCAGGAGAGCGAGGAAGGCAACTGGCTGCACCCCCGGGAAGTGTTGCGGGAGCTGGAGAAGGCGATGCCGCCGCGGGTGATGGTGTCGACCGACATCGGCAACATCAACTCGGTCGCGAACAGCTACTTGCGCTTCGAGGAGCCGCGCAGTTTCTTCGCCCCGATGAGCTTCGGCAACTGCGGGTACGCGCTGCCGACCATCATCGGCGCCAAGGCCGCCGCGCCAGACCGGCCCGCGATCTCCTACGCCGGCGACGGTGCGTGGGGGATGAGCATGGGTGAGATCATGACCGCGGTCCGGCACGACATCCCGGTCACGGCGGTGGTGTTCCACAACCGGCAGTGGGGCGCGGAGAAGAAGAACCAGGTCGACTTCTACAACCGGCGGTTCGTCGCGGGCGAGCTGGAGAGCGAGAGCTTCGCGGGGATCGCCAAGGCGATGGGTGCGGAAGGCATCGTCGTCGAGAAACTCGACGAGGTGGGTCCCGCCCTGCAGCGCGCCGTCGACGCTCAGATGAACGAGGGCAAGACCACCGTCATCGAGATCATGTGCACCCGCGAGCTGGGCGACCCGTTCCGCCGGGACGCGCTGTCCAAGCCCGTGCGGTTCCTGGAGAAGTACAAGGACTACGTGTAGGTCTCGTTATTTGCGCGTGAAGGCCCCCTTCCTCTTGGCTCGGTCGAAGGTGAAGGGGGCCTTCACGCGCGTTCAGCTGGGAAAGCTGGAAGTGCCCATCGGGCGGCGAGGTGGTCGTCCGCACGCGACGGCGTGAAGGGGACTTTCCCCCAGTCCTCCCCTTCTGCTTGCGACCACGCCGTGAAGGCCTCCTTCCCTACCTTGAGAGTAGGGAAGGAGGCCTTCACGGACCGGCCACCCATGGCTGGGCAACTGGACCCATCGATCGTCGCCGCTCTGGTGCTGGGCCGGTGCCAGCCGGGTTGCGAAAGTCGAAGCACAGACTCGTGTCTCGAAGGAGGTCTCCGGTGGACGTCACCCAGCTGCGAGCGCAGGCTCGACGGCATCTCGGCCCGCACTTCACCCGCAAGGACACCTGGGCCTCGGATTTCCCGGTGTTCGTACGCGGCGAGGGAAGCTACCTGATCGACACCGAAGGACGCCGTCATCTCGACGGGCTCGCCGGGCTCTTCTGCGTCAACATGGGCCACGGGCGGGCGGACATCGCCAAGGCGGCCGCCGACCAGGTCGGCACCCTGGCCTACGCGAGCAACTGGGGTTCGGCGCACACCCCGGCGATCGAGGCGGCCACGCTGCTGGCCGAGCTCGCGCCCGGCGACCTCGGGACGACGTTCTTCGTCAACTCGGGCTCCGAGGCGGTCGAAACCGCGCTGAAGTTCGCCCGGCAGTATCACCGCAGCCAGGGGGAGCCCGAGCGAACGAAGATCATCAGCCGGGACATGGCGTACCACGGCACGACCATCGGCGCCCTCTCGGTGACCGGGCTGGCGAAGATCAAGGAGCCCTTCGGCCCGCTCATGCCGGGCGTCCGGCACGTGCCGAACACTTTGGGACTGCTGGGAGACTGCGGTCCGGCGTCCGAATTGGACTGTGTCACGGCGATCGAGCGGGTCATTCTGGAGGAAGGGCCGGAGACGATCGCGGCGCTGTTCGCCGAGCCGGTGCAGAACGGCCGCGGGGCGCTGGTGCCGCCGAAGGGGTACTGGCCCGCTTTGCGCGCCCTGTGCGACAAATACGGCGTCCTGCTTGTGTCCGACGAGGTCATCTGCTCGTTCGGCAGGCTGGGGCACTGGTTCGGGCACGGTGTCACCGGGGTCGTGCCGGACCTGATCACCTTCGCCAAGGGATCGACGTCGGGCTACGCGCCGCTCGGCGGGGTGATCGTGCGCGAGAAGCTGGTCACCGAGCTGTACGACTCCCCGAAGGGTGGCGTCTTCACCCACGGCGCCACGTGGGGCGGGCATCCGGTCGCCACCGCCGTCGCCGTCGCGAACCTCACCGCGATGCGGGACGAGCGGGTGCTCGACAACGTGCTCACCGAGGGGCCGGAGCTGTTCGCCGCGCTGAACTCGCTCAAGTCCGCGCACCGCTGCGTCAAGGACGTCCGCGGTACCGGGTTCTTCTACGCCATCGAGCTGATGGCCGACCGCGACAGCGGCCGGGAGCTGACCGAGGCGGAGTCGTTGAAGGTGCTTCGCGAGGTGCTCCCGGAGGCGTTCCGGCGCACGGGCGTCATCCTCCGCGGTGACGATCGCGGCGCGACGATGCTGATGATCTCGCCGCCGCTCGTCGCCGATCGCGAGGTGCTCACCGAGCTTCTCCACGGCGTCGACGCGATGCTCAACGATGTCGAGAAGGCCGTCCAGCCCTGATCCTCTGTTCACCCGGTGGGGGTCGCCGTTTCGCGGCGGCCCCCGCTTCGTCCGTGGAGGTACTTCGATGAGCCTGACCACCGAGGTCACGCCGGACGCCACGCTCGACGCATGGCGGGAGGCGTTGCGCGGCCGGGATCTCCGCGTCGCCTTGCCTGACGGTGACGACGAGCGCGCCGTCCGCGCCGCACTGACGTTGCGGGACGAGGGGATCGTGCGGCCGCTGCTCTTCGGTGACGGGGCGCGCCTTCGCACGGCGGGGGCCACGGACGACCTGATCGTGGACCTCGCGGACGCTCTTGCCGACGACGGGATCGAGGCCGCGCTGACAGCGGGATTCGCGCGTCGTCCGGAAAACCTCGACGCCGCCCGGCGCGATCCGGTGTTCGTGGCGGCCGCGGCCTTGCGAGCGGGCGTCGTGGACGCCTGTGTCGCCGGCGCGACCCGGCCGACGGCCGACGTCCTGCGGGCGGGACTCCGGGTCGTGGGCCTCGCCCCAGGGGTGTCCACTTTGAGCAGTTGCTTCCTGCTGCTGCTCCCGGACGGGCGGCGGCTGACCTTTTCGGACTGCGCCGTGGTACCCGAGCCGGGGGCGGCGCAGCTGGCGGACATCGCGCTCGCCGCGGCGGCGACCCATCGCGGCCTGACGGGCGAAGATCCCGTGGTCGCGATGCTGTCGTTCAGCACGCAGGGGAGTGCCGCCCATCAGCGCGTCGACGTCGTCCGTGAGGCGACTTCGTTGGTGCGGCAGCGGGAACCCGGCCTTCCCGTGGACGGAGAATTGCAGTTCGACGCCGCGCTGGTGGCGTCGATCGCGGCGGCCAAGGCTCCCGGATCCGCGGTAGCCGGCCGCGCGAACGTCCTCGTCTTCCCCAATCTGGACGCGGGCAACATCGGCTACAAGATCGCCGAACGGCTCGGCGGCGCCGTCGCGCTCGGCCCGATCCTTCAAGGCCTCGCCGCGCCGCTCAACGATCTCTCCCGCGGCTGCTCGGCCTCCGACATCGAGACGCTCGCGCTCTTGAGCGCCGTCCAAGCTAGCCGAGCACGGCAAGGGTGACGTAGGCGATGGTGCCGACGAGCAACGTGGAGAGCAGGCCGAGCAGCAGCGCCCGGCCACCGGTGCGGACCAGGGTGCCGATCCGCACCGCGCAGCCCAGCCCGAAGAGCGCACCCGCCAGCAGCAGCGTGCAGACCACCTTGGCGACGTCGAGTGCGACGCCCGGCAGGATCCCGGTGCTGCGCACCACCACCATCGCCAGGAAACCGAGGACGAACAGCGGGACCAGCGGCGTGCGCTTCCCGCCGGCGGACGGGCGGCGACGGCGTTCGTGCACGCTGACCGCGGCGACCATCGGCGCCAGCAGGACGACCCGGCTCAGCTTTACCACCACGGCGACCGCGACGGCGGCGGTCCCCGCCGGGGTGGCGGCCGCGACGACCTGCGCGACCTCGTGCACGCTCAACCCGGCCCAGCCGCCGAGCCGCAGCGCGTCCATGCCCAGCCGGCCGCCGAGGAGGGGGACCGCCGCGATCGCCAGGCCGCCGTAGAAGGTGACCAGCGCGACCGCGGTCGCGACGTCGGAGTCTTCACGCTCGACGACGCCTTCCATCGCCGCGATCGCCGACGCGCCACAGATGGAGAACCCGGTCGCGACCAGCATCGCGAGACCGCGCGGAACGCCGATCAGCCTGCCCAGCCCGAGCGTGCCGAGGAACGTGAGGCCGACCGTCAGCACGACCGCGAGCAGGGTGCCAGGACCGAGGGAAAGCACCGAAGGGAGCGCGAGTTGCAAACCGAGAAGGACGACACCGGCGCGCAGGAGCTTCTTCGTCACCTTCGCGATGGCTTGCCTGGTGCCGTCCGAGAGCACCGGCAGCGAGCCGGCGAGCACCCCGAGCACGACCGCGAGCGTGAGGGCGCTGAGCACGGGAACGGCGGTGCTCAGCAGATACGCGACGGCCACACCGAGCGCGGTGACGGCGAGACCGATCAGATGCGGCTTCGTCCGCCGCGCATACGTGGTGCTCATGCTGACGAGCGTCGTCCGGAAAGCACGGTGCCGGTAGCCGGGAATACGGCGGGTAGATCATGCAGTTTGGCTATGACAGCACCGGAGCTGGATTCGTTGCGCCTGCTCGTCCTCGTCGGCGAACTGGGCAGCATCGGGCAGGCCGCCGCCGTCCTCGGACTCGCGCAGGCGTCGGCGAGCAAGCGGCTGTCCTCTGTGGAACGACGACTCGGTCTGGTGCTGATGGACCGGACCCGCCGCGGTTCCGCGCTCACCCCGGACGGTCGCGTGATCGCCGGCTGGGCGCGCCGCGTGCTCGCCGAGCTCGACGGGCTGCTCGACGGCGCCGAGGCCCTGCGGACCCGGCACGAGGCAGAGCTCCGCGTCGCGGCGAGCATGACCTTGGCCGAACACCTGGTCCCGGGCTGGATCGGCGAGCTCAACCGCGCGAACCCCGGCCTCTACCTCGGCCTCGAGGTCACGAATTCGGAGCAGGTGGCCGTACTGGCCCGCGAGGGCAAGGTCGACCTCGGCTTCGTCGAGTCGCCCGGGGCGCTGCCCGGTCTCGCGTCGCGGAAAGTCGCTGGTGACCATCTCGTGGTGGTCGTCTCCGGCACCCATCCCTGGGCGCGCGAACGTCGTCGGCTGACCCCGGCGGAGCTGGCGAGTACGCCGCTCGTGGTGCGGGAACACGGCTCCGGAACCAGGGAGACCGTCGACACCGCCTTGCGCGAGGCCGGCGTGGGGCCGGTGAAACCGTTGCTGGAGCTGGGTTCCGCGTCCGCCGTCCGCAACGCCGTACTCGCGGGAGCGGGCCCCGCGGTGATCAGCGCACTGGACGTCGCCGGACACGATCTCGTGGTCGTCGCGGTGGAAGATGTCCACTTCGGTCGCGTCCTGCGCGCGGTCTGGCCCGTCGGACGGCGCCTCGACGGCCCGGCGGCGGAACTGCTGGCCTTGGCGACGCACAAGCCGTCCTGAGTGGTATCTGGACCCCTTTCCCACATCGTAACTGGCACTCGCTCAGGGCCCGACTTGTTCCTACGGTGACCGGAACCACAATGGAGCTCCCAGCGCCACCGCCCCGGCGGTGCGTGCGAGAAGGAGGAGACGTGACTTCAGCGTCCGACCCGGCACAGAGCAGCGGCCTGAAACCAGGGCTCAAGCAGCGACATATGAACTTGATCGCCCTCGGCGGCGTCATCGGGGCCGGGCTGTTCGTCGGCAGCGGCGTGGTCATCCAGTCGGCCGGTCCGGCCGCGGTGGTCTCGTTCCTCATCGCCGGCCTGATCACCGTGCTCATCATGCGGATGCTCGCGGAGATGACGATCGCCAAACCCGCGCTCGGCTCGTTCTACGTCTACGCGAGGGAAGCGCTCGGCAACCGCGCGGGTTTCGCCGTCGGCTGGATGTACTGGTACTTCTTCGTCATCGTCGTGGCGGTCGAAGCCGTCGCGGGCGGCCGGATCCTGCAGCTGTGGGTACCGGACGTGCCACTGTGGGTGCTCAGTCTCGGCCTGCTCCTGATCCTCACCGGCACCAACATGGTCTCGGCCCGGTCCTACGGCGAGTTCGAGTACTGGTTCTCCTCGATCAAGGTCGTCGCGATCGTCGTCTTCCTGGTCGTCGGTGCCCTGTACCTGTTCGGCTTCTGGCCGGGTGCCCAAGGTGGACTGACGAATCTGGTCTCTCACGGCGGATTCGCGCCACTCGGGATCGGCGCGGTACTCGCGGCGGTGGTCCCGTGCATCGGTTTCTACACCGGCGCGGAGATCGTCACCATCGCCGCCGCCGAGTCCGCGGAACCGAAGAAGGCGATCGCGAAGGCCATGCGGTCGATCATCTTCCGGGTCGTGCTGTTCTACGTGGGTTCGGTGTTCCTCGTCGTCGCGATCAAGTCCTGGGACGACCCGGCGACCGCGGTGAGTCCGTACGCGGCCGTGCTGGAGGTGCTCGGTATCCCGGCCGTGGCCACGATCATGAACGCGATCGTCCTGACCGCGGTGCTCTCCTGCCTGAACTCGGCGCTGTACACCTCGTCGCGGATGCTGTTCGCGCTCACCAGCAACGGCGACGCGCCGAAGGCCTTCACCGCGCTTTCCCGCAGCGGTGTGCCGCGGCGCGCGATCCTGGCCGGGACCGCGATCGGGTACGTGTCCGTCATCGCCGCCTACACCTCGCCGGATCTGATCTTCCAGTTCCTGGTCAACTCCTACGGTGCCGTCGCGCTGTTCGTGTACCTCTCGATCGCGCTCGCGCAGGTGCGGCTTCGCCGCAGGCTGGAACGAGAGGATCCGGACAAGCTCACGCTCAAGATGTGGCTGTTCCCGTGGCTGAGCTATGCCACCATCGCGCTGATGGCCGCGGTGATCCTGGCGATGGCGCTGCTGCCGTCGACGCGCTCGCAGTTCTGGCTCAGCGCGGTGACACTCGCGTTGATCCTCGTCGGATTCGAGATCCGGCGGCGGCGGGGGAGGCCGGTGGCCAAGGTGCCCTCCGGGCCCATCGATCCCGAACCCACGAGGGACGCGGCCCCGGCCGCCGTCCGGGAGTGACCCGGCGGGCACCGTGAAGCCCGGCCCGCCCGCGGGTTCTCCTGCGGGCGGGCCGTTTCCCCGTTCACCGGCTCACGGTGATCTCCCTTGTCACGCTTGAAAGTTTCTCGGGATTGCGGACGTGGTAGGCGCCGGTGACGTAGCCGTTTTCGACCCGTACCGCCAGCACGCCGTCGATCTCCCGCCTGCGCGAAACCCGGCCAGCGCACCTGCTCGATATTCAGATCCGGAACCAGCACCGGCGATCCGCTCGTGAACGCTTCCACGCCGGGTCCCTCGCCGACGGTGTACTGCGCTTCCGCGAGGTCGGCGGCCCCCTGTCCGCTGGCGCCCAAGACCTCCTCGGCGTGTGAACCACCCCGCAACGCCAGGATCGCCGCGTCCACCTGGCCCAAGGTCTCCACACAGGCGAGACAGACCGTCTGCGCCCAGCTGTCACGACGACCCGCCACCTCGGCGGCGGAGGCGATGGCCCGCCACAATGGTCTTCGACGCCGCCCATCCACTGCCGTGCTTCTTCTCCGCCTGGGCCACTCCGGGGCCGGCGCCCCGGAACAGTAACCCTACGAGAGGACGCCGGTGACGGCAGCTTCGTCCTCGCCTCGTGGGAACGGAGGTCGTGGAACGACGCGAGGACGGTGAGGATGACGGAGCCGCACTGAACGGCCGGCTTGCCCCCGGGACTTTCCGCCCTCACCAAGGGAAAGCCGGCCGCCCTGTGACGCGGTGGGACGCGTGCACACCACCGCCGTCAGGGAGTCTGCCGGCCTGGCAAGGGGCTACCCGCGTGCAAGGGGTCCAAACCGATGACCACGAGGGGGCCGCCGTTCTGGTCCTCACCTGCTCGGGTGGGCGCCGCCGTTGACTCCGAGAGTCTGTCCGGTGATGTGCCGAGCGCCCGCGGAAGCGAGGAAGTACACCGTTTCGGCGATGTCGACGGGAATCCCGGCACGGCCGGTGCAGGTCGCGTCGACCAGTTGCTCGGCCCGCTCGGCGGGGAGCTTGTCCCGGAAGAACTCGGTTTCCCGGATGTAGCCAGGCGCGACCACGTTCGTGGTGATCCCGCGGGCGCCGAGCCGGCGGGCCAGGTCGACGTTCCACGACGCCAGCCCGGCCTTGGCCGCGCCGTACGATCCGGCACCCTGGTCGGCGGCGATGGACCCGATGTGGATCACCGATCCGCCTTCGGACAGCCTGCTCTCCACGGCGGTGGTGGTCAGCACCGCGCTGATCAGGTTTGCGTCCAGATTGGCGCGCCACCGCGCGAGGACTCCGGCGAGCCCATCCCGCTCGGGGAGATCGAAGTCGGTGTTGCCGCCGGCGTTGTTGACCAGCACGTCGATCGGTCCGTCCAGCTCGGCCAGCGAGGCGACGACCTGCTCGGGATCGGTGCTGTCGCAGACGAGTGGCCGGACCGACGAGCCGCCCAGTTCGGCCGCCGCCGCGACCAGTACGTCCTCGCGCCGTCCGGTGATGTGCACGACGGCGTCCGATGCCGCGAATTTCGCCGCCACGGCCTTGCCGATGCCGGTGCCCCCACCGGTGACCAGGATTGTCCGAGTCATCTGACTTCCTTCGTGTTGGCCGATCCCTGTCACGTTTAGACCTAAATGATAGGCTGGGCGGCGTGTGGCGACAACCGTGGTGGAGGTCTGGATGAGTGCAGCGGCCGAACAGGATCCGACGCCGGACGCGGCGGACGAGATCGAGGCGGCGTGGCAGCGCGAACGGCCCGGAACGTCGACCGAGTCCATCGGCATCGTGACCCGGGTGTGGCAGCTGGCCAAGGTGTTCGGCGAGGACCGCCGCCGCGTCCTCTTCGACTCCGGCGTCGATTCGGCCACGTTGGACCTGCTCAGCGTGCTCCGGCGCAGCTCGCCGCCATACTCGTTGACGACCAGGGAACTGGCGAGGTCGACCCTGGTCACGGCGGGAGCGATCTCGCAGCGGGTGGCCCGCGCGGAACGCGACGGATTGGTCGAGCGGCACACCGAACCGCCCGGCCGCAGCGTGTACGTGACACTGACTCCGGCCGGGCACGCGCTGGTGGAGCAGACCGTCGACCGGGTGCTCGAGCGGGAACTCGAACTGATTTCCGGGCTGAGCGACGAGCAGCGGGCCCAACTCGCCTCACTGTTGCGGGTGCTGCTCGCCGAGGTTCAGAGCCGGTGCGACGATCACGGTGTTTCCCATGTCGGCGATGTCGGTACGGCCCTCTGAACCCTCCGGGGGATCGCTTGACACTGTTCACTGTGCTCGCTTTCACGGCCGCGGCGGCGGTCATCGTCATCGTTCCGGGGCCGGACCAAGCGCTCCTGCTCCAGACGAGTGCCGCCGCCGGACGTCCGGCGGCGGTGCGCACCGCCGCCGGGGTCCTGCTCGGCATCGTCTTGTGGGGTATCGCTTCGGTGGTGGGGCTATCGGCGTTGCCGGCCAACGGCAGTGTGGCTTTCCGGGTCGTCACGGTGATCGGCGCGGCCTACCTGATGTGGCTCGGGGTCATGGCTCTGCGTTCCGCGCTGTCGCCGCCTGCTCCCGCGCCGAACCGGGAAGGTCGCGGGAACACGGGTTTCTTCCTGCGCGGACTGCTCATGAATTGCCTGAATCCGAAGATCGGCCTGTTCTATCTGTCGATTCTTCCGCAGTTCCTCCCGGGTTCGGCGGCGTCGGCCCTCGGCGCCGAGCTCGTGCTCTTCGCCATCTATGTCACGGTGAGCGCCCTGTGGTTGTTCGGGTTCGCGTTCGCGGCCGGAAGTCTCCACCCGTTCCTGAACCGGCCGCCGGTCAAGAGATCGTTGGATTCGGTCGTGGGCGTGATCTTGCTGGGACTCGGCGTCGTCGCCTTGGTGGGAGTGTGACGGTGTGGTCGTGCGACAGGATGAACCGGCTCTGTGACAGGAGATTCTCGTGCCGCGGCCAGGGTGAACGGCGGTGTCCGGTGCCGGGGCCACGCGTTCCAGCTTCGTCCAGCCGGTCCAGCCTCGCGTTCTCAGCAGCTCGATCAGGCGGCGGGCCGGCGGGGCGGTGTCGAAGGCCAGTGTGTCCATCAGATCGGCGAACGGTGGGGTGACCTCGGTGTCGCCGACATAGGCCTCGTCCCGCTCGTCGGCCATCCGCGTGATGTAGACGGCCAGCTTGTCGGCCAGCTCGACCAGTTCGGGATCGTTGCCTGCCCGGTCGAGAGCCTGTCCCAGGGTGAGATAGAAATCGATGAGCGGTGGGTCGGTGATCTGCTCCCTCTTGCGCGCCGCCCACTCCGGGACTCGCTCGGGTGAATGCGCGGCCAGCAGGATCCAGCCGTCCCGCTCGACCTGGACGATCCGCTCGTCGACACCGTGCGCCCGCAGCCGGTCGAGAATCTCGACCACCTCCGGGGGCAGCACCAGACCGTCCCCGGAGGCGAGCCGGGCGATCCGCTCGCGATGCCGCTGCCGCTGCCGGATCTCGGCGCGCAGCCGCTTGTCGATGTCGGTGACCGCCGCGGCGAATTCCCTCTCCCCGGCGTGGAGCAGTTCCCGCACCCGCGACAGCGGGACCCCTGCTTCGGCGAGAGTCCTGATCCTGATCAGCTCGACCACGGCACCGGCGTCGTACCTCCGGTAGCCGGAGTGGTCGCGCCCGGGCTCCGGCAGCAGGCCCTTGGCGTGATAGTGCCGCACCGCGCGCACCGTCACCCCCGCGTACGACGCCAGCTCGCCGATGGTCAGCATCTGTCCAGTGTCCTCGCCCCGCGTGCTGGTCAGAAGGTCGCCTCGCGGATCAACCGGGCGATGTCCCGGGCGTGGGTGACGACGAGCCGGTGGTCGGCGTCGAGCCACGACGTGGTGAGGTGTGGCCGTTCCCGGACGAGCCGTTCGACTCCGGCCCGCCAATTCTCGTTGCGCCGCCGCGCCTGATCGTCGTCGCTGTTCCCGGCCATCGAAGCCGACATGATCAGGTGGATCGGGCGGTCGATCTTCCGGTACCGGTCGAGGATGCCGGAGCGCACCGCTTCGATCTCGATGTTCAGATCGAGGAAGTCCTGAGGAGTCAGCAGCACCTGACGCTCGGTGCCCGCGACCCGCTCGAACTCGTGCCGCAGTCCCTCGGCCATCGCACGGAACCCCGGCAGGTCGGCCTCGGTGAGGAACGGTTCGGGTACCGGGTTCGCGCCGTCGATGAGGACGAGCCCGGACACGGCGTCCGGATGACCGGCGGCGTAGTGCACGGCCAGGTCCGCGCCGAGCGAATGCCCCACGAGCAGGGGCGCGTGGTCTTCCGACTCCGCCATGACGGCGCCGAAATCGCCGAGGAACGCCTCGAAGGTGTACCGGTCCGCGGACGAGGAGAGGCCATGACCCCTGAGGTCGAAGGTCATCACGTCGTGGTCGCGGCGCAGCAGCTCGATCAGCTCGCGCAGGTCGGCCTGAGTCGTGAGGAGCCCGGGACACAGGACCAGCGGCCGTCCCCGGCCGCCGCGGGAGACCTCGATCGCGACGCCGTCCCGGTGGACCGTGAAATAGCTGTCTTTCGTGCTCATGGCGGCCATGCTGACGGGTTGACCCAGCGTCAGGGTCAACCCGCCGGCGGCTTCAGCGCGGGTACAGCCGGATGATCGCCGACGGCGGCACCGCGCCGCCCAGGAGAACCCCCTTCGATCGCGACCGTCCGTTGACCGGGTTTACGCCACTTCTTCGTGACCCGGTTGTCCTTCGTCGTGGAGATGAACCGGTCCTTGAACTTCTTCTTGCCGCCGTGCCCCCATATGCCCGTCCGCGTGCCCGGCTTTGTTCTTCCTGTACTTCAGTGGCCGGTGTGCGAAACGGTTTCGGGTGAGGTGTCGCAGTCGGTACCGTACTGGCGACAGCGGTGTACCGAGAGTCGAGACAGTGCGAGGTGCGGTGTCCGTGGCGGGTGAACGGGTTCCGGAGGGTGTCGACATCCGGGTGCCCAGTGCGGCACGGGTCTACGACTGGCTGCTCGGCGGTAGCCACAATTTCGACGCCGACCGCGCTGTCGGGGAGAAGGTCATGGCGGTCCTGCCCTCTGGCCGTCAGGTCGCCGCGTCCAACCGGGCGTTCCTTCGCCGTGCCGTGCAGTACATGGTCGGACAGGGCATCACCCGGTTCCTCGACCTGGGCTCAGGGATCCCGGCGGTCGGGAACGTGCACGAAATCGCCCAGGACATGGATCCCGAATGTCAGGTGGTCTACGTCGACTACGACAAGGTCGCCGTCGCCCACAGCCGCCTCATCCTGGACGCCAACCCGAACGCCGCCGTTGTCGAGGAAGACCTCTGCGAGCCTCAGGCGGTCCTGAATTCGCCCGCGGTGCGGGCGTTGCTGGATTCCGACCAGCCGATCGGGCTGCTCATGGTGGCCGTGTTCCATTTCATCCCGGACAGCCTGCACCCCACCGAGATCGTCGCCCGTTACCGGGAGGCACTGCCGGCAGGCAGCCTGGTCGCGCTGTCGCATCTGACCGCCGACCACGCGCCCCGGGAAATGGCGGCGGTCACCGAGGCGATGAAGAACAGCAGGGATCCCATGTACTTCCGCCCCTACGCCGAGGTCGCCGCGCTCTTCGACGGACTGGAGCTGATCGATCCCGGTGTGGTGAGCGCGCCACAGTGGCATCCCGAACCCGGCCTCCGTGACATCGAACCGGACGACGTCTACGCCGGGGTCGGACGCAAGGTCTGAGGTCCTCGGCGTCCTGTTCGCGACGGGAACGGATTTCCCGGCTTGCCCATGCGCGTCATCCGGTGGCGTCACCGTCGGGGGACGAGTCGGTACGACGACAGCCTGCGCATACCGCGCAGAATCTCGGCGTGGCGGACCGGCTCGATCGTCCGGACAGTCCTCACGCGCTTGCCGCGGCAGCCACCCATCGAGAGAATGGTTACGCGTCCACCGGGAAGCTTTCGGTTTCGTCAGCCTCGTACTCCGCCCGGCCTCCGGGTGACGCCGCGGTCGACGCAGATGTCCCACAACGGGCCGGAGTGGCAGATCATGACGAGTCTTTCTTCTTCGAGATCTTCTTGTCGTAATGCGTGCACTTCGGACTTGAGGTCGTGTCCCGGTAGTAGGGATTTGCCGAAACCCGACCCGGCATACCGCGATTTGGACAAAGTTTCCCCTCTCTCGGAGCTTTGCGTGATTCGCTCGTCTATTCCGTTGGGCGCGGGAATCGGCCTCTCCGGTGAAAAACCAAACTTGGGGATTGCCGCGCGCAGGTCGACAGAACGCTGTCGACCTGTCGGTGTTCGTCCGACAATGGGCGGTGCCGGACGTGACCGGCCCGGTCGTGGATACCGCCGGGTGGCGACCGGGCTTGAGTCCGTTTGTCATGCTGCCGGTGTGGCAACCACGGAAACACAGCCTGTCCAGGCGCCCGCCGGCCGGGGGCGAGCACTGGTTCTGGTGTGTCTGGCCGGCGTGCTCTGGGGCACGATCGGTCCGGTCATCCCGGTCGTCCACGACGCTTCGGGCCTCTCACCACTGGCCATCGGCGGGTACCGCGCCTTCGTCGCGGTGGTCGTCCTGGTGATCGCCGCTGCCGTGATGCGGCGGTTGCGCGACTGCGTGCGGCTCGGTCGGCGGCATTGGCGGCGGGTGGCGGCGGTCGGGGTTTCGACGGCGATCTTCCAGCTGCTCTTCTTTGTGGCCGTCCTGTGGGCCGGGGTGAGCATCACCACCGTGGTGTGCCTCGGGTTCGCGCCGGTGCTGTTGCTGATCACCGGCAGCGTCCGGCGTCGCCGCCGGCCTTCCGCCGGCCAGTTCCTCACGGTCACAGTCGCACTGGCCGGGCTTCTCCTGGTCAGTGTCGCCGGCAGCCCCGACGGCGAAGCGCCGTACCCGGTGCTAGGTGTGCTCACCGCACTCGCGTCCGGAGCCGCCTACGCCCTCTCCGCCGACGCGGCCGGGCCGTTGTCCCTACGGCTCGACACGCTGACCATGACCACGACGACGACCTGCGTCGCGGCGATGGTGCTCGTTCCCGCCGGACTGATCGTGCCGTTGGCGAGCGGCGGTGGGACGTGGACCGGCGACCTCGGGTCGTGGGCGCTGATCGGCTACCTCGGGGCCGTGACGATGGCGCTCGCCTACGCGCTGCTGTTCACCGGCCTGCGGACCACACCCAGCGGCGCGGCGGTGGTGGCGACCCTGCTCGAGCCGGTCACCGCTGTCGTGATCGCCGTCGTCTGGCTGGGTGAGCGGCTGACGGTGGCCGGTGTCGTGGGAATCGTGCTGATCATGACCGCGATCGGCAGCCTCGGACGTCAGTCGAAGGAACCGGCACCGCAGTGATCCGGCGCTACTGGGAAAATCGCCGGTCGTCCAGAGTGGACTCAGCGGTCGAATCGGTCGGCGAAACCAGCGGCCCCGGCGCCGATCCGCGGCCCGAGTTCGTCACGTCGACCGGTATCCGCCCCGGTGGTCGAAACGCTGTCGATCACTTCCTTTGGTGATGAAGAGCTGTCGTTCTATTTGATCCGTATGGCAAAGGTGGCGTGATCGAGTTCCCGTCATGAAGGTCGACGGAAGAAGGTTTGAAGAGGGTCGTGGGTGGGGTTTTTGGGTGGGAACCCAAAAACCCCCCCCCACCCCCCCACGTCGACCACACCACCCTTTCCCTTCCCCCCCCCCCGCTGGCATCCTGTCCACGAGACAAGGTGCCGCACGTGACCGATGATGCCGCGGACGGTCTTGGCAAGAAGCTCGGCGAGATCGCCCGCGCGCTGGAAGCGGAGCCGGATGTCGACTCGACGCTGGACGCCATCGTGATAGCCGCAAGTGGGCGACATTTCGATCCGGTCGGCCCTGACCGTCCACAGGGGAACCGCGAACCACTCGGCCAAAAGCCGCCCCGTCCTCGTCCTCGGTCTCGACGCGCCGGGAGCGGGCAACGACGCGCGCCACGACACCGCCGTGACGCACGAATTCTGGGCGACCCTGCCGGATTTTGTGCGCGCCCATCTCGATTGCCCGATCGTCGATTCCCTGCGGCCCATCACTCAGAAGCACACCATCGAAGGTCTCGTGATGGGCGAATCCGACTCCTGAGGCTGTTTCGCGCGGGAGAAAATCCCGCCGAAGTAACGTCCCTCTGATTCACGAATTCGCCTGAAATGGATACACGTCGATTCGCGAGGCAAGCGAGCCGAACGACTCATGCGTGAGGCTGGGAAGCGTGCCGACCCACGTCGGTCGTCCATCGCCGGGCGGGTGTTCGTCGCGTCCGGGAAGCCGATGTTCTCCGCCTGCCCCGCGCGGGACCGCCGTGGGCGTCTTGGCAAGCCCTTGAACCTTCACGCCGCCGCGGCCGGCGTTGAAGGCGAGGTTCACCCGTGCGATCGGGGATCCGTATTTCTGAATCGATTGTGGAAAACGGCTCGCCGGTTGCCGGTAAAAGTGGCTCATGGCATGGTGTCGGTTAATATCCGACGTGTCACCGAAAGTGATCAACCGAGTGTCGTTGGTGGCCGAACGATGGTCACGAAGTGTCGTCCAGTGTGCGGATTCGGGCGTAAGCCGTGGATAACTGCGACGTATGGTCCAATATAGATGGATCATTCGGACTAAATCAGCGGAAATCGTATTCCTCGGCGCGGCCGGCCGTCTTAACCTTGCGTAATTCTTCACCTGAATCTGCACTGGGGAGCAAGATGAAGTCCACGCCGTTGTCGTCGCGCGCCCGGAAGACCTCGGAGCGACTGCTCGACGCCCGATGACGGAGCCCGGCTGCGTCAGCCGATTCGACAGGCACGCCCGGCAATCGCCCGACCACGTCGCGGTCTTCGAGCACGGCACCGGGCTCACCTACGGCCGGCTCGCCGGGCTCGCGGGCGGCCGCGCGCTGCGGTTACGCGACGCCGGTGTCCGGCCGGGGGAGCGGGTCGGGCTCGTCACCGGGCACGGCAGCGCCGCGATCGCGGCGATCCTCGGCACCCTCGCCGCGGGCTGCACCTACGTCCCGCTGGACCCGACCTTCCCCCGGGAGCGTCTCGAGTACCAGCTCACGGCCGCGCGGGTGACCGCCGTGCTCGCGGATCCGGAGTACGTCGAGCTGGCAGAGTCCTTGTGCGGCACCGGATCCGTGCGGCTTGTACGCGCGGGCACGGAAACCGCGCCGCTCCCGGTGCCGGAAGCCGATCCGGACGGCTTGGCGTACGTGCTGTTCACCTCCGGGTCCACCGGCCGTCCGAAGGCCGTCGCGCAGACCCACCGCAACCTCCTGCACGTCGTAGACAACCAGATCACCGCCCTCGGCATCACCGCGGCCGACCGGCTCAGCCTGCTCGCGTCGTTCGGCTTCGACGCGGCGATCCCGGACCTCTACCCGGCACTGCTCACCGGCGCCGCGCTCGTACCGGTCGACCTGCGCGCGCACGGCCTCGCCCACGCCGCGCGCGAGCTGGCCCGGCACGAGGTGACCGTCTACCACTCGACGCCCACGGTCTACCGGCACCTGCTCGACGTCCTCGGCGAGACCGGCCTCCCGTCCGTGCGGACCGTGCTGCTCGGCGGCGAGCAGGCGACCCACTCCGACGTACGCCGGGGCCGGTTCGCGCCGGAGTGTGTGTTCGTCAACGGCTATGGCGCCACCGAGGTGACCTTCGCCGCGCACTACCGGACGACCGCCGCCGAGCTGGACCCGGACGCCGACGGGCCGCTGCCGATCGGGCACGCGCTGCCCGGGTTCACGCTCACCGTGCTGGACAGCGGCGAACTCGAAGTGCGCGGGCGGCATCTCGTCGACGGCTACCTTGACCAGCCGAGCCCGGCGTTCGGGGTGACCGCCGACGGCGACCGTCGTTACCGGACCGGCGACCTCGGCAGGCTGCTGTCGGACGGGAACCTCGTCTGCCTCGGACGGCTCGACCGGCAGGTCAAGGTCCGCGGCTTCCGGGTGGAGCTGACCGAGATCGAGGCCCGGCTCGCCGAACAGCCCGGCGTGGGCGAAGCCCGCGCGATCGTGCGCGACGGCGACCTGCTCGCCTACGTGACCGCGTCCGGCTCGCGTCCGGACGGCCGGGCGCTGCGGGCCGCGCTGGCGGACGTCCTGCCCGGCTATTCGGTCCCCGCGGCCGTCGCGGTGCTGGACGGTTTTCCGCTGACCGTAACCGGAAAACTCGACGAACGGGCGCTGCCGGACCCGCGGACGGCCGCGACCGTCCCGGCCGAGCGGCTGACCCCGGCCGAGGAACGCGTGCACCGGATCTGGTGCACGGTGCTGGGCCGTGACCGGGTCGGGCGCACCGAGGCGTTCTTCGACGCCGGCGGCGACTCGCTGCGGCTCGGCCGGGTGCAGGCGCGGCTGGCCGACGAGTTCGGGGTGGACGTCCCGCTGCTCGTCCTGTTCGAGCGCACGACGATCGCCGGGCAGGCCGCCTGGTTCACGGAGTCCACTTCGGACACTCAACCGCCGCCTGCCGCGGAGGAGCGGGCCGGGGATCTCATCGCCGTCGTCGGGCTGGCCTGCCGGTTCCCCGGCGCGCCGGACGCCGCCTCGTTCTGGTGGAACCTCTGCGCGGGCGTCGACTCGATCCACGACTACACCGACGAAGAGCTGGCGGCGCTGGGCATCGGGCCGGGCCTGCGTGCCGACCCGGCATACGTGCGGGCGGGCGGCCGGATCGACGGTGTCGAGGAGTTCGACGCCGGGTTCTTCGGGTTCACCGCCGACGAGGCCGCGCGGACCGACCCGCAGCACCGGCTTTTCCTCGAAACGGCGTGGCAGGCGCTGGAGGACGCGGGACGCGACCCCGCCGCCGAGACCGGCCCGGTCGGGGTGTTCACGGCCGCCTCGGTGAACCGCTACTTCCTGTTCCACCTGTTCGGCAATCCGGCGGTGACCGGTGACGTCGACCCGGACGACTGGGAGGGGCGGCTGACCGGCCGCCAGCTCGCCGATCATTTACCCGGCCAGGTCGCATACCGGCTGGGGCTGACCGGGCCGGCGGTGGCCGTGCAGAGCGCGTGCTCCAGCTCGCTCGCGGCGGTGGCGCTGGCCGTGCAGAGCCTCGCGGACTACCGGTGCGACGTCGCGCTGGCAGGCGGGGCGAGCGTGACGTGGCCGCGGTACCGCAGTGGCGGGCTCGCCTCCCCGGACGGCCGGTGCCGCGCGTTCGACGTCGGCGCGGCGGGTGCCGGGTTCAGCTCGGGCGCCGGGGTGGTCGTGCTGCGGCGGCTGGCGGACGCACTCGCCGACCGCGACCACGTCTACGCTGTGCTGCCCGGCTGGGCGATCACGAACGACGGCCCGGACCGCGCGGGCTACGCCGTGCCGGGACCGGCCGGGCAGGCGGCAGCGGTGGCCGAGGCGCTGGCCGTCGCGGAGGTCGCTCCGGACGAGGTCGCGCTGCTCGAAGCCCACGGCAGCGGCACCCCGCTGGGTGACGCGATCGAGGTGGCCGCGCTCAACCGCGTCTACGGGGACACGCTGCCGGAAACGTGTGCGCTGGGCTCGGTGAAGACGAACATCGGGCACCTCGACGCGGCCGCCGGTATCGCCGGGCTGATCAAGGCCGTGCTGTCCGTACGGCACGGAGTCATCCCGCCGAGCCTGCACTTCACGGCCCCGCACCCGGAGGTCGACCTGGCGGGCGGACCCTGGTACGTCCCGGCGAAGGCCACCGACTGGCCCGCCCGCGAGCGGCGGGTGGCCGGGGTCAGCTCGTTCGGCATGGGCGGCACGAACGTGCACGTGATCGTGGAGGAGGCCCCTGCCGTCCCACCACGGCAAGCGGCGAACGGTCCGTTCGTATTGCCGGTGTCCGCGCGTGACGCGAAAGCGTTGCGCGAGGCGGTATCCCGGCTGCGCGACCGGCTCGCCACGGACGCGCCGGACCTCAGGGACGTGGCGTACACGCTATCGGTGCGGCGGGCTTTCGCGTGCCGGGCCGCCGTGGTGGCGGACTCGGTCACGTCGGCGGTCGCCGCGCTCGATGCGTTGCTGGCGAACGGAACCGACGTCGAGGGCCCAACCGGGGCGGAGCGAGACCTGGCTGCCCACTGGGCCGGAGGCGGCGAGATCGAATGGATAGCGGACGGCGATCCCGGCCGCGTCCCCTTGCCGGGTTATCCGTTCCAGCGGGAGCGGCACTGGATCGAGCCACCGCATCACCACACAACCGACCAGGAGACCCCTCGGTGACCGACACCTTGCCCGTCGTGGGAGGCCATGGCCCGCCACTGTCCTATCCGGACACCACGATCACTGGGCTGATCCTCGCCCAGGCCGCGCGCACCCCGGATGCCGTCGCCGTCCGGCAGGGTGACGCCCGGCTCACCTACCGCGAACTGGTCGCGTCGGCGACCGGCGTCGCCCGGCTGCTGTGGGCCCGGGGTGCCGGGCCCGGCACCCGCGTCGGCGTCTGCGCCGACAGGCGGCCGGAGCTGATCTCGACCGTCGTGGGCGTGCTGCTGTCCGGGGCCGCCTACGTGCCGCTCGAACCCGGCGGCCCGAAGGCGCGGCTGGCCGAGATCGCCGCGGACGCCGGGGTCTCCCTCGTCGTAGGTGATTGTGCGCGGGCCGAATTCGGTGCCACGGAAGGCATCGAGGCCGTTGACGTACCCCCGCCCGCGGACGGCCCTGTCGAGTGCCCCGCCGGTCCGGACGACCTCGTCCACCTCCTCTACACCTCCGGCTCCACCGGTCGTCCCAAGGGCGTGCTGACCAGTCACCGCAACGTGGTCGCGTTCGTCACCGGGTTCGCCGCCGCCCTCGGGATCCGGCCCGGCGCCCGGGCGCTCGGCATCGCCTCGCCCGCCTTCGACGCCTTCACCATGGACGTGTTCGTCCCGCTGGTGAACGGCGGATCGGTCCAGCTCACCGGCACCGCCGACCGGGCCGACCCCGAGCGGCTGCGGCGGTTCCTCGTCGAGCACGACGTCGAGTGGGGCTTCGTCACGCCGACGCTGCTGTCCATGGTGGACCCCGCGGCCGTGCCCGGCTGGCGTGTCATCGCCTGCGGCGGCGAGCCGGTGCCCGCGGAGCTCGCCGCGCGCTGGCTGCCGGGACGGCGGTTCTTCAACGCTTATGGCCCGACCGAGACCACCGTCGTGGTCGTCACCGACGAGGTCACCGGCATGCCCGCCGATCCGCTGCCGCTCGGCCGCCCGACGCCGAACCACCGGGCGTACGTCGTGGACGCCGAGCTGCGGCCGGTCGCGCCGGGCGAGATCGGCGAGCTGCTCATCGGCGGACCGGGCCTCGCGCGTGGCTACCTCGGCAGCCCCGAGCTGACCGCCGCGAAGTTCGTCGACGACCCGATGACGCCGGGGGAACGGCTCTACCGCACCGGTGACCTGGCCCGTGAGCTGCCCGACGGCCGTCTCGAGTTCGCCGGCCGCGCCGACCGCCAGGTGAAGGTCCGCGGCCAGCGGATCGAGCTGGGCGAGGTGGAGGCCGCGCTCGCGACTCACCCGGACGTCGTCGCCGCCGCCGTGGTGGCCGTCCCCGGGCAGGGCGGCACCCGGCTGGTGGCGTTCCTGGCACCGGCTTCCGCACCGTCCGATGTGGACGCACTCGGCCAGGACCGGCTCACCGCGGCGATGCGCCCGGCCGCGGTCCGGGTGCTCGACCGCCTGCCGGTCAACCCGGTCACCGGCAAGATCGACCGGCCCGCGCTGCGCGACCTGGCCGAAGCGGTGCTGGCGGGACGACGGGAGGACCTCGGCCCGCTCGGCACCCCGGCCGAACGCGCGGTCGCGGCCATCTGGCGGCGAGTGCTCGGCGACGGCGCGGGGACGGACTTCCTCGCCTCGGGCGGGAATTCGATAGCCGCGATGCGCCTGGTCGCGGCGCTGCGGGCGGAGCTGGCCGCCGACGTCGCCACGGAGGACGTGCTCGCGAGCGGCACTCTCGACGGGCTCACCCGGCGGGTCGCGGCCGCGCCGCCGCTGACCGGACCGGGGCTGACCACCGGGCACGCGCCCGCGCTGTCCCCGCAGCAGCGGCGGCTGTGGTTCCTCGACCAGCTCGCCCCGGACGCCGCACCGTACAACATCGCGATGGCGTTCCGGCTGACCGGCGCGCTGGACGTCGGCGCCCTGCGCCATGCCTTGCGCGCGGTCGCCGAGCGGCACGACGTACTCCGCTGGCGGATCCGGGCCGTCGACGGCGCGCCGCTGGCGGATCTCCTGCCGCCGTCGGATGTTCCGCTGCCGGTGGCGCCGGTGACCGAGGACGGTCTGCGGTCCCGGCTGGCCGCCGACGCCGCGACACCGGTGCGCCTCGACCGCGAGGCTCCCTGGCGCGTAAGGCTTTACCGGCTCGGCGAGACGGAACACGTGCTCGGCTTCACGCTGCATCACGCGGCGTTCGACGGCTGGTCGCAGGACCTGCTGTGCGCAGACCTGTCGGCGGCCTACCGGGGTGAACCGCTGCCGCCGCCGGTGGCGTCCTATGCGGACTACGCGGTGTGGCGGGCCGGACGCGACGAACGCCGGGAAGCTGTGGACGTCGCCTGGTGGAGCGAACATCTCACCGGCGCACCGACCACAGTGGACCTTCCGCGTGACCGGCCGCGCCCGGCCGTGCAGACCTACCGAGGCGTGAGCCTGCGTCAGTCCTTTTCGGATGGTATCGCCGATTCGGTCCGGAAACTGGCCGCCCGCACCGGCACGACACGCGCCGGGGTGCTGCTCGCCGCGTTCGGCCAGCTGCTGCGGCGGCTCACCGGCGCGACCGACCATCTGGTCGCCACGGTCGTCGCGGACCGGCAGCTCGCCGAGTGCCAGGAGGTCGCGGGGTTCTTCGTGGACATCGTGCCGGTGCGGCTGCGGGCCGACGACGCCGCGGACTTCGCGACGCACGTCCGTGATGGCGGCGCGGAACTCCTCGCCGCGACCGCGCATCCGGCCGCGCCGGTCGAACGGCTCGTCGAGGCGCTCGGCGTGCCCCGCGATCCCGCGCACGCCCCGCTCGTGCAGGTGATGTTCAACGTCCTGAACTTCACCGAGCCGCGGCTGGACCTGCCCGGCGTGCGGTCGGCGTGGCTGCCGGTCGACAAGCCTGGGTCGCCGTTCGACCTCACGGTGTACGTCCACGACGACGGCGTCGAACTGCTGTACAACCCGGACCTGTTCGACCACGCCCGGATGGCCGGGCTCGCCGAGGACTACGTCGCTCTGCTCGGCGCGCTGGCCGCGGCGCCGGACGCGGCGGTCGGGACGAGCGTGCCGGAGCTGCCGCGGGCGGACGTCCGCACGGCCGCGCCCGCCGCGACGACCCGCGTCCGGGCACGGCCGCCGTCGGTGGCCGCGGATCCGGCGGCGCTCGCCGCGACCGAGGCCGTGATCGCTCGTGCCTGGTGTGACGTCCTCGGCGTCGCCGAAGTCGGGCACACCGACAACTTCTTCGACGCCGGCGGGAATTCGCTCGCCTTGGCCAGGGTGCACGCCCAGGTCACCGCCCGGCTCGGCCGCCGGATCCCGATGGTCGACCTGTTCACCCACCCCACTGTCCGCGCCCTCGCCGCGCACCTGCACTCCGGCGGCGCAGCTGTCCCGGAACTGGCCCGCGCCGCCGAGCGCGTCGCCGCCCGCCGAGGCCGGACCCAGACCAGAAGACCCCGTCGCACCGCCGGCCCGGCCGGCTCCTGATAGGAGCACCACCGTGAACCACCTCCCCGAAACCGGCACCGGCGATCCCGGAGCCGAACCGATCGCGATCGTCGGACTCGACGTGCGCGTGCCCGGCGCGCGTGACGCGCGGCAGTTCTGGCGCAACCTCGTCGACGGCGTCGAGTCGATCGTGCCCGCCACCCGCGAGGAGATGATCGCCCGCGGCGCCGCACCGGACACAGTGGACGATCCGAGCTGGGTGAACGCCACCGCCGTGGTCGACGGCTTCGACGAGTTCGACGCGGAGCTGTTCGGCATGACCAGCCGCGAGGCCGAGATCACCGACCCGCAGCATCGGCTGTTCCTCCAGTCGTGCCACGCCGCGCTCACCGACGCGGGCTACGACCCGGCCCGCTTCGACGGCGCGATCGGCGTCTACGGCGGGTCCGGGGGCACCGGATACCTGACCGAGAACCTGATGCGCAACGAGCGGCTCCTCGCCTCGCAGCACGGCGGGATCGGCATCTCGACCGGCAACCAGCCGAGCTACTTGACGACCTCGGTGTCGTACAAGCTCAACCTGCGCGGTCCGAGTCTCGCGGTGTTCACCGCCTGCTCGACGTCCCTGGTGGCGGTGCACCTCGCCTGCGAGGCGCTGCGCAACGGCGAGTGCGACATGGCGCTGGCCGGTGGGGTCAACGTGGAAATGCCGCACGGCGTCGGCTACATGGGTGTCGACGGCTTCACCTCGCCGGACGGCCACGTGCGCGCGTTCGACGCGGGCGCCAACGGCACGGTCTGGAGCAGCGGCGTCGGGGTCGTGCTGGTGAAGCGGCTGTCGCAGGCGATCGAGGACGGCGACCACATCCGGGGTGTCGTGCTGGGCAACGCGATCAACAACGATGGCGCCACCAAGGTCGGTTTCTCCGCGCCCAGCGTGTCCGGGCAGACGGAGGCGATCGCGCAGGCCGTCGGCATGGCCGGTGTCGATCCGCGCACCATCGGTTACGTCGAGGCGCACGGCACCGGAACCGCGCTGGGTGACCCGATCGAGATCACCGCACTGTCCACTGTGTACGGGGACAGGGTCGCGGACACCGGCTGGTGCGCGATCGGCTCGGTGAAGTCCAACATCGGCCACCTGTCGCAGGCGGCGGGCGTGGTCTCGCTGATCAAGGCCGTGCTCGTCATGGAGCACGGGCTGATCCCGCCGACCATCAACTATCACGAACCCAACCCGGGGATCGACTTCCCGGCGAGCCCGTTCTTCCCGGCGCGCGAGGTGACGAAGTGGGAGGCGGGCCGGGTGCCGCGGCGGGCGGGCGTCAGCTCGTTCGGCGTCGGCGGCACCAACGCGCACGTCGTGCTGGAGGAGGCGCCGAGTCCGCAGCGGTCCCGGACGCCGCATCCGGCGCATCTGCTGCGGGTGTCGGCCAACACCGCGGAAGCGCTCTCGGCCGCGGTCGACCAGCTCGCCGAGCGGCTGGCCGGGGACGTCGACCTCGACCTCGCCGACGTGGCGTACACCCTCGCCGCCGGGCGCACCGAGTACCCGCACCGCGCGGTCGTCGTCGCCCGTGACCCGGAGGACGCGGTCGACGGGCTGCGCGACCCCCGGCGCCTCGTGTCCGCACAGGCCGGGGAGACGAACGTGGCGTTCCTCTTCCCCGGGCAGGGTTCCCAATACGCCGGGATGGGCGCCGAGCTGTACGACGCCGAGCCGGTGTTCGCCGCGGCCGTCGACGAGTGCCTGCGGCTGCTCGAACCCGAGCTGCCGGAGCTGCGCGACCTGATCTTCCGGCCCGGCGGCGAGCAGGCGCTGCGGGAAACCCGCGTGACCCAGCCCGCGCTGTTCGTCGTCGAGTACGCGCTGGCGAGGCTGTGGCAGAGCTGGGGTGTGCGGCCCGCGGCGATGATCGGTCACTCGGTCGGCGAGTACGTCGCCGCCACCGTCGCCGGGGTCTTCACCCTGCCGGACGCGCTGAACCTGGTCGCCACCCGCGGCCGCCTCATGCAGTCGATGCCCGCCGGGGCGATGCTGGCCGTCCAGCTCGACGAGGAGAGCGTCACCTCGCGGCTGCCGGGCACGCTCGCGATCGCCGGGGTGAACGGGCCCGGCACGTGTGTCGTGGCCGGGCCGTCGGACGCGGTCGCGGATTTCGCGGCGACGCTCAAGGCCAGCGGCGTGCAGTGCCGCGAGCTGGTGACCTCGCACGCGTTCCACTCGCCGATGATGGACCCGATCCTCGCCGAGTTCACCGCGGCCGTCGCCGCCGTCACCCGCATCGCGCCCGCGCTGCCGTTCCTGTCGAACGTCACCGGCGACTGGATCACCGACGCCCAGGCCACCGACCCGGCCTACTGGGCCTCGCACCTGCGTCAGGCCGTCCGGTTCGGCGACTGCGTCAAGAACCTGTTCGCGCGCGGCGGCCGCTGGGCGCTCGTCGAATGCGGCCCGGGTCATCAGCTGTCCGGACTGTCCCGCGGCCAGGTCCCCAAGGGCATGCCCGCGCCGCAGCCGAGCCTGCCGGGCCGTACCGAGCGCATCGGCGACGTCGAAACACTGTACGGCGCGGCCGGTCTCTTGTGGACGAACGGGGTTTCCCTGGAACCGCGCATGTTCGGCGCGCCCGGCCACCGGGTGCCGCTGCCCGGCTATCCGTACGCGCGCAAGCGGTACTGGGTCGACCCGGACCCGATCACGGCTGCCCAGCCCGCGCGGTCGACCGGTCCGCTGCCGCTGTCCGAGTGGTTCGCGGTCCCGGCGTGGCGGCAGGCGGAACCGGACCTGAGACGCGAGCCCTTCGCGAACGCGCTCGTCTTCGCCGCTGACGACGTCTTGCCCGGTCTTCTGCGCGAGGCGGGTGTGACGGTCACCGAGGTGCGTCCCGGTGACGGGTTCGCCGCGACGGAGACCGGATTCACCGTCCGGCCCGGGGCCCGCGAAGACTACGACGCGCTCGTGGCCGCGCTGCCCGCCCGGCCCGAGCGGGTCGTCCACGCCTGGACGCTGGCCGGGGAAGAGCGCGGCATGGCCGCACAGGACCACGGGTTCTTCAGCCTGCTCAATCTTGTTCAGGCCTGGGGCGAGCCGGTGCGGATCGACGTGCTGAGTACCGGCACCGTCGACGTCACCGGCACCGATCTGAACCGCCCCGAGCACGCGACCCTCGCCGGCATCGCCCGGGTCGTGCCGCTGGAAGTCCCTGGCACGGTGGTGCGCCGGATCGATGTAGATCGCCCGCAGGACGCTGTCGCTGAGCTGTTCCGCCCCGCCGACGCGGCCGCCGAGGTCGCGCTGCGGGCCGGCCGTCGCTGGATACTCGACTATACCCAGCTCGCCCTGCCCGAGACCGCCGAACCGGTGCTGCGCGACGGCGGCCGGTACCTGATCACGGGCGGGACCGGCGGCATCGGCATCACGCTCGCCGAGGACCTCGCTCGCCGGGTGCGGGCGAAGCTCGTGCTGCTCACCCGCGCCGGGCTGCCGCCGCGGGCGGAGTGGGACGCGCACCTCGCCGCGCACGGCGGCACCGACCGTGCCGGGCGCGCGATGCTCGCCGTGCGGCGGATGGAGACCGCGGGCGCGGTAGTGCACGTCGTCGCCGCCGATGTCACCGACGCGGGGCGGCTGCGTGAGGTGCGTGAGCTGGCCGAGCGCGAGTTCGGCGGCCTCGACGGGATCGTGCACGCGGCCGGGTTGCCCGGTGGTGGCGTCGCCGAGGTGAAGGAGCGGGCCGCGGCTGAGGCCGTGCTGGCCCCGAAGATCGCCGGGACGCTGGCTCTTGCCGAGGCGTTCGCCGACCTGCCGATGGACTTCGTCGCGCTGTGCTCGTCGATCACGGCGGTGACGGGCGGCATCGGGCAGGTCGACTACTGCGCCGCCAACAACTTCCTCGACGCCTACGCGCGGGGCGGCCACGGCTGGCGGGCGCGGCTCGTCTCGCACGCCTGGGGTGGCTGGGAAGAGGTCGGCATGGCCGCGGAAGTGGCCGCGCCGACCACGATCCGCACCACCCGGTCGCGGGCACTCGGCCCGGTCGAGCACCCGGTGCTCACCACGCGCACCGAGGACGGCGCGCACGGGCTCGTCTCGGCGGCCACGCACTGGCTGCTCGACGAGCACCGGATCGCCGGGGTGCCGGTGGTGCCGGGTACGGGACACCTGGAGACCGTCCGCGCGGCGGTGGCCGCGGCGCTGCCGAAGCCCGGTGACGGGCACGTCGTCGAGTTGCGGGACGTCGCCTTCCTGGAGCCGTTCGGCGTCCCGGACGGCGCCACCGCGGAGTACCGCGTGGAGTTCGACGGCGACGACTTCACCGTGACCAGCCACGTCGCCGGCGCGAGCCGGACCCACGTGCGCGGATCCGCCGGATGGGTCGAGGCGGGGCCGACGTCCACTGTGGACATCGAGGCGGTGACCGGGCGGACCGAGCCGATCGACGACGGGCACGGCTTCGGCACCGGCCGCACCAGCATGGTCACCTTCGGCCCGCGCTGGGCGGCGTTGCGCGAACACCGCATCGGCGCGGAGGAGGAGCTGGCCACGATCACGGCTCCCGACGCGGCGGCGGGTGACGCCGGCGCGTGGGGCCTGCACCCGGCACTGCTGGACGTCGCGACCGCGTTCGGCCGCGGCCGGGGGAGCGGCACCTACCTGCCGATGAGCTACGGCCGGATCGTCGTGCACGACGCGCTCCCGGCGAGTTTCCGCAGCCACCTGCGCTACCGCGACTCCGGCGGCGACCAGGTGGTGGCGGCCGACCTTTCGCTGTGCGACGAGACCGGTCGCGTGCTCGTCACGATCGAGGATTTCGTGCTGCGCCAGGTCGATCAGGCCGCCGTCGGCGGCGGCCTGACTTCGGCGTCCACTGTGGACACTGTTGGGACGTCGACCGGGATCCGGCCGGTGGACGGTGCCGAGGCGTTCGTGCGGGCGCTGGATCCCGGTCTCGGCGGGCAGGTGGTGATCAGCACCCTCCCGGTGCGGGAGCTGATCGAGCACCAGGTCACCGTCGAGGAGCTGGACGAACCCGACGAAGCGCCGGTGAAGGTGTCGGAGGACGACTACGTCGCCCCGCGCACCGAGCTGGAGGCCGAGATCGCCCGCCAGTGGACCGAGCTGCTCGGCGTGGAGAAGATCGGCGTGCACGACGACTTCTTCGCCCTCGGCGGCAACTCGCTGGTCGCCATCCAGCTCATCGCCCAGGTGCGCAAGGCCACCGGCACGCGGCTGGCGATGAAGACGCTGTTCGAAGCGTCCACAGTGGCCACTCTGGCCGAGCGGATCGAGGAGCTGCGCGCCGGCAAGGCCGAGGCGCCGGACGAATCCGCCCGGACCACCATCCCGAAGCTTGAGCGCTGAAGCGGTGGGTCAGGCCTCGTGAGTGGCAATGATCGTTCTAACCGTCATTACCACTCACGACCCCCTGGACCGACGCGGCACTTGCGCTTGACCTCTCACTGAACAGGAAATCATGAGCGACACGAAGGAATGGACGTTCCCGGCCTCGTTCGGGCAGGAGCGGATCTGGCTGTCCGGCCAGCTCGACCCGGCGTCCCCGGTGTACAACCTGCACTGCCAGGCCAGGCTGGACCGCCCGCTGACCGCGGAGCAGTGGCGCGCCGCGCTCGGCGTCATCGTCGGGCGGCATGAGGCGCTGCGCACGTCGTTCCGCATGGAGGGCGGCGCGCTCATGCAGGTGGTGCACGCAGAGGTGCCGATCGAGCCCGAGGTGCACGACCTGCGAGACCTGCCCGCCGACGCCCGTGAAGACCGGCTCGCCGAACTCGTCGGTGGTGTGTCGCGCGGGGCCATCCCGCTCGACTCGCCGCCGCCGTGGCGGGCCCAGGTTTGCCGCATGGCCGACGCCGAGTGGGTGCTCACGTTCGTCGTGCACCACACCGTGTTCGACGCAGGCTCGGTGCTGGTGCTGGGGGCCGAGCTGGGCGAGGCGTGCGACGCCGTGTTCGAGGGCCGCGAGCCGAAGCTGCCCGAACTGGCCATCCAGTACCCGGACTTCTCGGCCTGGCAGCGCGGGCAGCTCGAAACGTCCAGCGAGCAGCTGGACTACTGGCGCAAGCAGCTCGCCGGGCTGCCGCCGGTGCACGGCCTGCCCACCGACCGGCCGCGGCCGTCGGAGCTGACGTTCGCCGGTGACCAGGTGCACTTCACCCTGCCGGACGGACTGATCGACCGGGTCGGTGAGCTGGGCCGGGAGCTGTCGGCGTCGCCGTTCATGGTGCTGCTGGCCGGCTATTCGGCGCTTCTGTCGCGACTGTCCAGAGCGGACGACATCGTCGTCGGCGTCCCGGTCGCCGGCCGTGACCTTCCCGAGTTGGCCGACCTGATCGGCATGTTCGTCAACCAGATGGCCGTGCGAGTCGACTGCTCGGGCGCGCCCGCGTTCACCGAGCTGGTGGGCCGGGTCCGGACCACGCTGCTGGAGGCGATCGACCACAGCCAGGTGCCGTTCCAGGCGGTCGCCGAGGCGGTCGGGGCCGAGCGCGATCCCGGCGTGCAGGCGCTGTACCAGCTCGGGTTCAACTTCCTGCCCGACTCGGGGCTGGAGCCGATCCGTTCGGCCACCGCGAAGGACGACATCGCGATCGACCTGACCGCCGTGGACGGCAGGCTCGTCTACCGCACCGATCTGTTCGACCGCGAGACCGCCGAAGCCATCGCCGAGCGGTACGTGCGGCTGCTGAGCGCGGCGGTCGCCGATCCGGCCCGGTCGGTCGCGGATCTGCCGCTGCTGTCGGACGCCGAGCGCGAGCTGGTCCTGACCGGGTGGAACCCGACGGAACTGTCCACTCCGGACACCAAGACGGTGCACGCCCGTTTCGAGGAACAGGCCAGGCGGACCCCGGACGCGCCCGCCGTCGACTTCGGCGGAGTTCGCCTGACGTATGCCGAGCTGAACACGCGAGCCAACCGCGTCGCGCACCGGCTGCGCGAGCTGGGCGCCGGCCCCGGCACCGTGGTCGGCGTGTGCGTGCCGAACTCGGCGGATCTGCTGACCGGCGTGCTCGGGGTGCTGAAGAGCGGCGCGGCCTACGTCCCGCTCGACCCGGCCAACCCGGCTCCCCGGCAGGCGCTGATCCTCGCCGACGCGGGTGTCCCGTTCGTGCTGGTCTCCGGAGAGTCCACTTTGGACATCAAGACGCTGGCCCTCGACGACCCGGCCGAGTGGTCCGCCGCGGCCACCGAGGACCCGGACCCGACGGCCGGGCCGGGCGACGTCGCCTACGTGATCTACACGTCGGGCTCGACCGGGCGGCCCAAGGGCGTCGAGGTCGAGCACCGGGCCGTCGACACGTACCTGGCGTGGGCGCGCGAGGCGTACCCCGGCCTGGCCGGACGGGCGTTGCTGCACACGTCGCCGTCGTTCGACCTCACCGTGACGACGCTGCTCGGCACCCTCACCGCCGGGGGCGCGGTGGTCGATGGCGGACGCCCGACGTTCGTCAAGGCGACCCCGACACACCTCGCCGTCCTCGCCGAGGAGCTGTTCCCGACGGGTGAGCTGGTGCTCGGCGGTGAGGCGCTGACCGCCGAGGCCGTCCAGCCGTGGCGGGGTCGGCACCCCGGCACGCTCGTCGTCAACGAGTACGGCCCGACCGAGGCCACCGTCGGCTGCGTCGTGCACCGGGTCGAACCTGGGGACGAGCTGCCGTCCGGGCCCGTCCCGATCGGCCGTCCGGTGCCCGGCACCCGCGTGTACGTCCTCGACGAACGGCGGCAGCCGGTGCCGCCGGGCGTCCCGGGCGAGTTGTACATCGCCGGGTCGCAGCTCGCCCGCGGCTACCTCGGGCTGCCGGATCTGACCGCCGAAAAGTTCACCGAAGGTCCGTACGGCCGGATGTACGCGACCGGCGACCTCGCCCGCTGGCGCCGCGACGGCACGCTCGACTACCTCGGCCGCGTCGACGAGCAGGTGAAGCTGCGCGGCTACCGCATCGAGCCCGGCGAGGTCGAAGCGGCGCTGCGTGAGCTGCCGGAGGTGCGCGACGCGGCCGTGGCGGTCCGCGGTGACACGCTCGTCGGCTATGTCGTCGGCAGCACCGAGGGGGCGGCCGACGCCCTGCGGAAGACGTTGCCGGACTACCTGGTGCCGACCCGGTTCGTGACGCTCGAGGCGCTGCCGATGGCGGCCAGCGGCAAGCTCGACCGGGCCGCGCTGCCGGATCCCGAACCCGGCGAGACGCCGGCGTACGTCGCACCCCGGACCGCGGCCGAAGAACTCGTCGCCGAGGTGCTCGGCGAGCTGCTGGGCGTCGACGACCTCGGCGCGCACGACGACTTCTTCGCCCGTGGCGGCAACTCGCTGCTGGCGATCCGCGCGATGTCCCGGATCCGCAAACAGGTCGAAGTCGACATCCCGGTGCGGGGGCTGTTCTCCCTCACCACCGTCGCCGGGCTCGCCGCCGAGATCGAACGGCGGCTCGCCGAGGACCTCGACCAGCTCAGCGACGAAGAGGTCCAGCGTCAGCTGGCCGAAGGCGAGCTCTCATGACCGCGATCGACGAAACCAGCAGCGCGGCCGCGCGCCGGGCCCTGCTCGAACAGCGGCTGCGACGGCGCACGGAGCGGGCCGCGACCATCACGCCGCGCCCCGCCGACGCCGTCGTCCCGCTTTCCTATCAGCAGGAACGCGTCTGGTTCATGGAACAGTTCGCGCCGGGCACCGGGTCGTACCACATCCCGGTGCCGATCCAGCTGACCGGCAGGCTCGACGTCGCCGCGCTCCAGTCCGCTTTGGACACCCTGCCCGCTCGGCACGAGGCGCTGCGGATGCGCTTCCCGGAGGGGGACGACGGACAGCCGACCGTCCACATCGAACCTTCGGTCTCGGTTGATTTGTCCATAGTGGATGCGGGAACTGAGGAAGCCGCCCGCGCCGCCGTCGACGCCGCCGCGGCCGAGACGTTCGACCTGGCGACGGGCCCGCTCCTGCGGGCGACACTGGCCCGGGTGTCCGACGAGGAGCACCTGCTGGTCTTGTGCACGCACCACATCGTGGGTGACGGCTGGTCGGTCGACCTGTTGCTGCGTGACCTCGCCGCGCAGTACCACGCTCTGAGCACCGGCGGCACGGCCCAGCTGCCCGCGCTGAGCATCGGGTACGGCGACTTCGCGCACTGGCAGCGCCGCACGCTCACCGGTGGCGAACTCGACCGGCAACTGGAGCACTGGAAGGCACAGCTCGCCGGGGTCGAGCCGCTGGAGTTGCCCACCGATCGGCCCCGGCCCGCCAAGCAGAGCTTCGACGGCGCGATCCACGAGTTCTTCGTCGAGCGCGACCTCGCCCGCGCGCTCGGCGAGCTGAGCCGTGAGCACGGCGTCACGCTCTTCATGACCCTGCTGGCCGCCTACCAGGTGCTGCTTTCGCGGTACTCGGGCCAGGAGGACTTCGCGATCGGCTCGTCGTCGGCCGGACGCGGCCTGCCCGAGCTGGAGGGCGTGGCGGGCATGTTCATCAACATGCTGCCGCTGCGTGCCCAGCTCGCGGGTGACCCGACGTTCGCCGAGCTGCTCGAACGCACCCGGCGGCACGTGCTGGACGCGTTCGAGCACGCCGACGTCCCGTTCGAACGGCTGGTGAACGCGCTCGGCGTGCCCCGCGACGTCAGCCGCTCGCCGGTGTTCCAGGCGATGTTCGTGCTGCAGAACTACGAGATGGGCCGGATGGGCGCGGCCGGTGAGTCCGAAGTGGACTTCCGCTGGCTGCCGATGGACCTGCCCGCTACCCGGTTCGACTTCGAGTTCCACGCGATCGAGGTCGAACGCGGGCTGATCGGCAAGCTCGTATACAACACCGCGCTGTTCACCCCGGACACGGTCGACGGGATGGCCGGGCGGCTGGTCACGCTGCTGCGCTCGATCGTCGCCGACCCGGACCGGCGACTGTCCGAAGTGGACATTCTCGACGCCGCACAGCGCGAACTCGTCCTGGAGCGCTGGAACGACACGACCGCCGAGTTCCCGCAGACCACGCTGCACGTCCTCGTCGAGGAGCAGGCCGCCCGGACCCCGGACGCGCCCGCGGTGACCTTCCGCGGTGCGTCGCTGACCTACCGCGAGCTGGACGAGCGGGCCAACCGGCTCGCGCACCGGCTGCGTGGGCTCGGCGTCGGACCGGGCGTGCTCACCGGGGTATTCGCGGAGCGGTCTTTCGAGCTGGTCGTCGCGCTCCTCGGCGTGCTGAAGGCCGGTGGCGCGTACGTCCCGCTCGACCCGGAGTACCCGGCCGACCGGCTGGCGTTCATGCTGCGGGACGCGGCCGCGCCCGTCGTCGTGACGCAGGCGGCGTTGCGTGAAACACTGCCGCCGGGGGACGCGACCGTCGTCGTCCTGGACGACCTCGCCGAGACGGCCGGGCAACCGGGCACCCCGCCTGAGCCGCTTGCCGGACCGGATGACCCGGCGTACGTCATCTACACCTCGGGCTCCACCGGTCAGCCGAAAGGCGTGCCCAACGGTCACTGCGGCATCGTCAACCGGCTCGACTGGATGCAGCGCGCGTACCGCCTCGACCACACCGATTCGGTGCTGCAGAAGACCCCGGCCGGTTTCGACGTGTCGGTCTGGGAGTTCTTCTGGCCGCTGATCACCGGTGCGCGGCTCGTGCTCGCCGAACCCGGCGGCCACAAGGACGCCGCGTACCTGCGTGAGCTGCTCGCGTCCGAGAGCATCACCACCGCGCACTTCGTGCCGTCGATGCTCACGCTTTTCCTGGCCGAACAAGGCGTCGAGACCTGCACGGCGCTGCGGCGGGTCGTGTGCAGCGGCGAGGAGCTACCGCTCGACGCTGCCCGCGAGTTCACGCGGCGGCTGCCGGACTGCGAGCTGCACAATCTCTACGGCCCGACCGAAGCCGCCATCGACGTCACCGCCTGGCACTGCACGCCCGCCGCGCTCGCCGACGTCGCGTCGGTGCCGATCGGAGCGCCGATCCAGAACATCCGGATCTACGTGCTCGACCGTGCCGGGCGGCCCTGCCCGGTCGGCGTGCCGGGCGAACTGCACATCGCCGGCGTCGGCCTCGCCTTGGGGTACCACAACCGCCCGGAGCTGACGGCAGAGCGGTTCGTACCCGACCCGTTCCACAGTGGACGGATGTACCGCACCGGCGACCTCGCGCACTGGCGCCCGGACGGGACGATCGCGTTCCTCGGCCGGATCGACCACCAGGTCAAGCTGCGCGGCCTCCGCATCGAGCTGGGGGAGATCGAGACGACCTTGCGCGCCCAGCCGGGTGTGCGCGACGCCGCCGTGATCGTCCGCGAGGACACGCCGGGGGACAAGCGGCTGGTCGGGTACGTCGTCGGCGACGCCGAGCCCGGCGCGCTGCGGACGGCGCTCAAGCAGAGCCTCCCGGACTACATGGTCCCGCCGTCGTTCGTCGCGCTCGACGAGCTGCCGCTCACCCCGAACGGCAAGCTCGACCGCAAGGCGCTGCCCGCTCCGGTCGCGTCCCGGGACGCGACCAAGGAACTGGTCGCGCCGTCGACCCCGGTCGAAACCCTGCTGGCCGAAATCTGGCGGGACGTGCTCAAGGTGGACGAGCTGGGCGTCGACGACGACTTCTTCGACCTCGGCGGCCACTCGATGCTGGCCACCCAGGTGGTGGCACGGATCGGCAAGGCGGGCGCCGGGCAGGTCGGCGTCATGGACCTGTTCCAGCACCGCACGATCCGCGACCTGGCGTCCTTCATGGACGATGACGCCACCGACCGGCCGCGGCATCTGCTGTACGAGCTGACCAAGCCGACGACGCAGCGGACGCTGACCTACGTCTGCTTCCCCTACGGCGGCGGCAGCGCGATCGTGTACCAGCCGCTGGCCGACGCGCTCCCGGCGGGCTACTCGCTCTACTCGGTCGCCATCCCCGGCCACGACGTCGGACTGTCCGAAGAGGCCCTGCCCTTCGACGACCTGGTCGAGCGGCTGGCCGACGAGATCCTCGACCGCGTCGACGGCCCGCTGGCCATCTACGGCCACTGCGGTGTCGGCAACGCGCTCGCCGTCGCCGTCGCCCGGCTGCTCGAAGAGCGCGGCCGCGAGCTGGAGGTCGTCTACATCGGCGCGATCTTCCCGTTCGCCCGCATGAAGGGTGCGGTGGGCACGCTGCGCACCCGGCTGGAGAAGCTGCGCAGCAACCGGTACTACTCGAACTGGCTCAAGGGCATGGGCGTCGACACCGACGACCTCGACCCGGCGCAGGCCGACCGGATCATCACGAACATGCGCGCCGACAGCCGCGCCGCCGAGGAGTACTTCAGCGGCCTGCTCGACGCCCGCGTGGCCAAGCTGCGCGCGCCGATCGTGTCGGTCGTGGGCTCCGAGGACCCGGTCACCGACTACTACGCCGAGCGGTACCGGGAATGGGAGTTCCTCACCGACACCACCGCGCTCGTGGTGCTCGACCGGGCCGGGCACTTCTTCCTGCGCTACCGGGCCGACGAACTCGCGGAGATCGTCACGCGCGTGCATCCGGCGCTGGACGACCCCGGCGAACTCGACGTCCGGGTCCGCGGCGAAGACGCGGCCTGGGCGGTGCACGAGACCCACCGGGCGGACGTGGACGAGAAACCCGCGGTGCGGCCGAGCATGGCCCGGTTCGTCACCATCACGGTCGGGCAACTGGTGTCCTCGACCGGTTCGGCGCTGACGTCCTTCGCGGTGCCGATCTGGCTCTACACGCGCACGGGCTCGGTGGCCGACCTCGGCCTGCTGTGGGCGCTCGCGCTGCTGTTCGGCGTGCTCGTCCTGCCGGTGGCCGGCGCACTGGTCGACCGCGGCGACCGGCGGCGGATCATGATCGCGGCCAGCGGCATCGCCGGCGGGATCCAGCTGATACTGGCGTTGCTGCTGATCACCGGGCATGTCCAGCTGTGGTTGTTCTACGTGTTGATCCCGCTCGGGTCGGTGGCCGCTTCGTTCCAGCGCATCGCCTATCAGTCGTCGGTGGCTCAGCTGGTGCCGAAGCAGTATCTCGGGCACGCGATGGGTCTCGCGCAGCTGTCCACCGGTTTCGCCCAGTTGCTGATGCCGGTGCTCGCGGCCGGGCTGCTGGCGACGATTCAGTTGTCCGGCATCCTGATCCTGGACATGGCGAGCTACGCGTTCGCGATCGTGGGCCTGCTGCTGGTGCGGTTCCCGGACATGATGGGCTGGCGCCCGCGCGAACCGCTGCTGACGGCGATCGCAGGTGGGCTGCGGTACTCGTGGAACCACCGCGGTTTCCGCACGATGCTGCTGTACTTCGCGCTGGCGAACGTCTTCCTCGCTCCCGCGCTGGTGCTGGTCTCGCCGCTCGTGCTGTCGTTCGGCTCGGTCACCGACGTCGCGCAGGTGGCGCTGGCCGAGGCCATCGGCGCGGTGGCGGGTGGGATCGGGATGGCCTTGTGGGGCGGCCCGCGGCACCGCCGGATGGTCGGTGTGCTCGTCGGCAACATAGGGATCGCGCTCGGCAGCCTGGTGATGGGCCTGCGGCCGTCGCTGATCGTCGTCGCGGCCGGGGTGTTCCTCCTGGCCGCCGCGATGTCCGTGTCGCAGGGCATCTACGCGACGCTGGTGCAGGTCAAGGTGCCGCAGCGGTTCCACGGCCGGGTGTTCGCGATCAACCAGACGATCACCTGGTCCACGCTGCCGATCGGGTTCGCCGTGCTGGCGCCGCTGGCCGTCGGCTGGTTCTCGCCGCTGCTGGCACCGGGCGGCGCGCTGACCGGGTCGGTCGGCGCCGTGCTCGGCACCGGCGAGACCCGGGGCATCGGGCTCGCCTATGTCGTCTTCGCGCTGATCCTGCTGCTGATCAACGTGGGCGGGTTCTCGCTGCGGCGCCTGCGCCGCTTCGACACCGAGGTGCCCGATTCGCTGCCCGACGATCTGGTGGGGGCGCAGGAACGGGAGCGCAAGCTCGCCGGGAAGGAAGCCGCATGAGTACGGCAGTGCTGGTCAGGGAGGCCCGCGGACACTGGGTCGGCGAGGTCGCGCCGTCGATGCGGGCGGCCGGGCACCGCGTGGTGCTGCTCGCCCCGCCGATGGACGAGGCCGAGCGCGCCGCGCTGACGAACGTGGTAGACGACGTCGTCGCGCTCGACGACGTCCACGACCCGGAAGCCGTCGCGGCGAAGGTCCGGGAGATCGACGGCGGCGCGTTGGCCGGGATCTTCACCGGCTCGGACGGCGCCATCGCGAGCACCGCCCACGCCGCGGAACTGCTCGGGGTGGCGCGCTGCCCGGCGTCGGTGTTCGCCTTGTGCGCGAACAAGTTCGCGGTCCGGGAGGCGCTCGCCGCGGCCGGGCTGCCCGGGCCCGCGCACGCCCTGATCTCGTCGGCCGCCGAGGCGGCATCGGTCGCTTCCGCGGTCGGGCTCCCGGCGATCGTCAAACCGGTCAACGGGGCGGGCAGCAATCTGATCCGCGCGGTGTCCACTGTGGACGAACTAGCGGCCGCGTACGAGCTGCTGGCCGCGCGCCTGCCCGAGTCCGCGGATCCGCGCTACCACCGTCCATTGGGGACACTGGATCCTTCGGCGACATTCCTCGTCGAAGGATTGCTGTCCGGCCCGGAGTACGCGGTGGACGTGCTGGTCCGTGACGGGGTCGCCGAGCCGGTCGAGATCCTCGACAAGCCGCTGATCGACGAGCGGAAGTTCGAGCTGGCGCTGTCGTGCCCGCCCGCCGGGCTCACCGCCGACCGGGCCGAGCTGGTGACCGCCGCGGCGGTCACCGCCGTCCGCGCGCTGGGGCTCGACAACACCTGTGCCCACGTCGAGTTGATCGACGACGTCGACCGTGGCCCGACGATCGTCGAGGTCAACGCGGGCAGGCCCGCCGGCTCGATCATGCCGCTGCTGGCGAAGCTGCGCACCGGCATCGACGTGTTCGCCGAGCTGGCGGCGCTCGCGGTGGGCGCTCCACCGCCGGTGCGGGAACCCGCGAAACTGCCCATCCCGCTGGGCATGCTGATCCTCTACGCGGCCGGTTCGGGCCGGTTGACCGGCATCGGCGGGCTCGACGAGATCGCCGAGCTGCCCGAGGTGATCGACGTCGTCACCACCGTCTCGCCGGGGGAGGTGCTCACCGACGAACAGGAGACCTACGCGGTCAACCTCGTCGTGGCCGGGTTCGCCGATCACGAGGACCTCGCCGACCTGCACGCGGAGGCGAGCAAGCTCGTCCGGCTCGAACTGGAGGAAGTGTGAAAACCGCGTTCGTGGTCTGCGAGACCGCAGGGCAGTGGATCGCCGACTTCGTGGCCGCTGTGCACGCGACCGGCCTGCGGGCCGAGCTGGTCACCCAACCCCTGGAACCGGCCGAGCAGGCACAGGTGGCGGAACTGGTGGACGGCATCGTCGTCGTCGACGACGTCCGTGACGCCGAAGCCGTCGCCGAGGCGATTCGGGTGCGGACCGTCAGTCCGGCCGGGGTGGTGACCGCCGCCGAGGGGATCATCGCGAGCGTCGCCCGTGCGGCCGAGCTGCTCGGGGTGGCGCGCTGCCCGGCGTCGGTGTTCACCGTGACGCACAACAAGTTCGCGGTCCGGCAGGCGTTGGGCGCGGCAGGGTTGCCGGGGCCACGCTGCGCGCTGATCTCGGCCGAGTCCGAGGCGGCGTCGGTGGCTTCGGCAGTCGGGCTCCCGGCGATCGTCAAACCGGTGAACGGCGCGGCGAGCAATCTCGTGCGTACTGTGTCCACAGTGGATGAACTGGCGGCGGCGTACCGGCTGCTGGCCGAGCGGTTGCCGCTGTCGGAGGACGCACGGTACCACCGGCTCGTCGGTGGCGGACCGGCGCCGATCGACCCGCTGAAGGTGTTCCTCGTGGAAGGCCTGCTGCGCGGTCCGGAGTACGCGGTCGACGTCCTGGTGCGCGACGGCGTCGCGGAACCGGTCGCCGTGGTGGAGAAGCCGCTGATCGACGAGCGCAAGTTCGAGCTGGGCATGGTCTGCCCGCCGCTCGAACTGTCCGAAGAGGACACCGGGCGGCTGTTCGCGGCCGCTACGGCCGCCGCGCTCGCCCTGGGTCTGGACAACACCTGCGCTCACCTGGAACTGATCGACGATGCCGAACTGGGCCCGACGATCGTCGAGGTGAACGCGGGCCGCCCGGCAGGCGGCGCCCAGCCGGTGCTGCTGAAGCTCGCGACCGGCATCGATGTCATCGCCGAAGCCGTGTCGCTGGCATTGGGCACGCCACCGCCCGCGCGAGGTGCGGGCCTGCCGGTGCCGGTGGGCTACCTGATCTTCTACGCCGAGGGCACCGGGCGGCTGATCCGCGTCGAGGGCACCGACGAGGTCGCCGGGCTGCCCGAGGTCCTGGAGGTCGTCACGATCGTGCGCCCCGGCCAGCTGCTCACCGACGACCAGGAGATCTACGCGGTGAACGTACTCGCCGCGGGGTTCGCCGACACCGAAGACCTCGCCGCGCTGCACGCCGAGGCCGCCAAGCTGATCCGATTCGAACTGGAGGAGTCATGACCGCCGAACTCGCGGCGAACCTCGACAGCGCCCACCACGTCGAGGGCAACGAACACACGGAGATCACCGTGTACGCGGCCACGGGTCTGGACTGGGTGCGCGCGCATCGCGAAGTGCTGCAGGGCCGGCTGCGCGAGCACGGCGCGATCCTGCTGCGCGGGATGCCTGCCGATCTGGCGGTGTTCAACCAGGTCACGGAGGAGATCGGCGGCTCCCTGCTGACGTACACGGAACGGTCGACGCCGCGGTCGGCGGTCTCGGGCAACATCTACACCTCGACGGAGTACCCGCCTGCCGAGTCGATCCCGATGCACAACGAGAACTCGTACTCGGCGCACTGGCCCGCCCGCCTGTTCTTCCTGTGCGACACCGCGGCCGAAACCGGCGGCGCGACGCCGATCGCCGACAGCCGCGCGATGTACCGCCTGCTGCCGGAGGACCTGCGGGAGCGCTTCGCGGGCGGCGTCACCTACACCCGGGCGTTCCGTGAAGGCCTCGGGCTGACCTGGCAGGAGGCGTTCCAGACCGACGACCGCCAGGCGGTGGCGGACTACTGCACCGGCAACGGGCAGACGTACGAGTGGACCGACGAGGGCCTGCGCACCCGGCACGTGCGCCCGTCGTTCGTCGCGGAACCGCACACCGGCGCGACGGTGTGGTTCAACCAGGCCAACCTGTTCCATGTCTCGAGCCTGGGGGAGGAGGTCAGCGAGGCGCTGCTGGAGCTGTACCCCGAGGAAGACCTGCCCCGCAACGCCTTCTTCGCCGACGGCTCGCCGATCCCGCAGGCGGACCTGGCCACGATCAAGGCGACGTACGACGAGGTCAGCTACGCGTTCCCGTGGCAGCCGGGCGACATCATGGTGATCAACAACATGCTGATGGCGCACGGACGCGAGCCGTTCACGGGCAAGCGGCGGACCCTGGTCGCCATGACCTGAGCCGCCTCAGGCCGCGGCGACGCTGGAGAAGGGTGACGCGCGGGTGCTGCCGTTGCGGCCTCGTGAGTGGTAAGGACGGTTATTGAGGGGTGAGGCAACTGTGTCGGGTGCGGTGGGCGGTCCGCTCATGGCCGCCTTCGACACACGCCCAGACCATGTCGACGACGTAGCGAAGGCCTCCTTCCCTACCTTCAGGGTAGGCAAGGAGGCCTTCACCACCACCTGGGTCGATCACTTCGGCTGACGGTGCGAAAGTGGCTTCGCAACACGCCACAGTTGCCTTACCCCTCAAGAGAACCGTCCTTACCACTCACGAGGCCGCCGGCCAGCGGCGGTGGTCCTGGTCGATGACGAACTCGTGGCTGTGCCGCCACGTGCCGTCGCCGGCCTGGACGGCGTCGGCGAGGTGAGCGGGGTCGATGGGCCCATGGTGGGTGTGTTCGAGAAGCAGGGGGTCGCGGCGTGGCCACGAGCGGATCGTGACGGCGAGCCCGAGTAGTGCGAGTGCGCCGAGAACGAGCCAGGTTTTCGATGGTGGGCTGTTGATCGTCATCTTCGCCATCTCCGGGGCGTTGGAGGCGATCGTCACCAAACGCACCGAGGACTCGGTTCGTGGGCTGCTCGACCTCGCCCCCGAGCGGGCGGCCCGGCTCACCGGCGTGGGCGAGGAGATCGTGGACACCGCGGTGCTGCGGGTGGGCGATCTGATCGTCGTGCGGCCGGGTGAGCGGATCGGTGGTGACGGGGAGGTCGTCGAGGGCGCCGGTGACGTCGATCAGGCGAGCATCACCGGTGAGTCGCTGCCGGTCGACAAGAGGGTCGGGGACGAGGTGTTCGCCGGCACCTCGCATTGGCCGCGGCCGCGGAACATTCCTCCGAACACCCGTTGGGCCGGGCTGTCGTGGCGGCGGCTCGCGACGCCGGGATCGCGCTGCGTCCGGCCGGGGACTTCACCTCGGCGCCGGGACGTGGCGTGTCGGCTCGCGTGGATGGCCGCGGGATCGAGGTCGGCAGTCCGCTGCGGCTGCTCGACGACGATCACGACCAGGCTCGCGTCATCGTGGCCGAGCTGGAGGAAGCCGGGAACACGGCCGTCGTGGTCCTCGTCGACGGCCTCCCGGCGGGTGTACTGGGACTGGCCGATCGGGTGCGGCCCGCGGCGGCCGCGACGATGACCCGGCTGACGGCGCTGACCGGTTCCGAGCCGGTGCTGCTCACGGGTGACAACCGGCGCGCGGCCGATCGCCTCGCGGGCGAGGTCGGCATCACCGACGTCCGGGCGGGCCTGCTGCCCCAGGACAAGGTGGCCGCGGTGCGCGAACTGGAAGCGCGGGGTGCCAAGGTGATGGTGGTCGGTGACGGCGTCAACGACGCTCCCGCGCTGGCCGCGGCCCACACCGGCGTCGCGATGGGCCGGGGAGGATCCGACCTCGCGCTGGACACCGCCGACGCGGTCGTCACCCGGGACGAACTCGCCGCCATCCCCGCCGTGATCAGTCTTGCCCGTCGCGCCCGGCGTCTCGTCGTCGCCAACCTGATCATCGCCGCCGGCTTCATCGGGGTGCTCGTGGTGTGGGATCTGGTGGGCCATCTGCCCCTGCCACTCGGCGTGGCCGGGCATGAAGGGTCCACAGTCATCGTCGGCCTCAACGGACTGCGGCTGCTGCGCAAGCCGGCCTGGCGACGGGCAGCCTCGTCCACCGGAGGAAAGTCCTGATGGTCAAGCGCCTCGTGAAGTGGCTGGATCAGCGGCTCGACGTTGATCAGTGTGGTGCGCTCGTCAGGAGCGACTTTGATTGACAGCCGAGGCCCTCAGCGGGCAGGGACCACGCGGCTTCGGTGGAATCGGGGGGCCGGCATTCGAGCGCGACTCCCTCGAGCGCGGCGAGCACGCTTCCGTCGGTGAGTGCGTGGACTGCCCGAACGTGGCGGCGGCTCGTCCAGTGGACGCCGCGATCACGGCAGATGCTCGACAAGGGCTTCGATGCCGACGGGGCGGGATGAGTCTCTTGTGGCGCCGGCATCGAGACCGAGTCCGCGACTGCGATGGCTCCGGCCGGAAGTGAATCCCAGTCGGTGCGTTCCACGGTGAGAACGGTCTGCCTGGTCGCGCCGGATCGGTCAAAGGAAACCTCGCAAACGCACGACAGAAAACCGCTCCCGGGCAGGCGATCGACTTTGCCCGACCCCCTGCCCGGGAGCGGCCCTTGGCCGCCGTTCATGACAAGCCGGGTGCGTGAAAGCCCTTTCAGCACACGCCCGGGTGAGACGTCCGGATCAGGGGCCTTAACTGAGGTAGAAGCCGCCGTCGTTGCGGAGGACAGTCGCCACGATCGGGAACCGGCGGGTGCCGTTCCACCAGTGGTAGACCGCGTGGTACTGGCCGTTGGCCGCCTGGAAGAAGTCCATCCCGCCTGGGCCGGGGTGGTTGCCGGGCAGGCCGCGGTAGGGGTTGAGGCCCCCGGCGCCGGTGTACCCGAAGTACGGCCGCTCGGCCCCGTTCTGCCGTGGTGTGCAGCGCGTCGACGGGATCGGGCCGGTGCCGCACCTGGCGATGCCGGTCGCGTACCGTGCGCTGTCCCAGTTGTTGCCGGAGTAGGCCAGGTACCAGTAACCGTCGGCGGACTTGAACATCGACGGGTTCTCGATCACGTGTGTGCCGCCGCTCATCCGGATGGTCTCCCAGCCGATGTCGGTGCTCTTCAACGCGTCCCGGCGGGTAGCCCAATCCGCCATGCCGTTGGACTGGGTGCGCACGATCGAGATGCCGGTCTCCGGGTACGAGGTGATGGCGTCGTCCCGGTAGGCGACATACATGGCGCTGCCCGAGACGAACGGGTTCGCGTCGATGGCCCAGCGGCCGTTGCCCGGGCACGCCCACTCGACGGGGTTGGTGAACGGCCCGCGTGCACTGCCCGAGACGGCGCGGCCGAGGCATTTCTGGCCGGTGCCCCGCTTGGACGCGGTGTAGTACATGAAGTAGGTGTCGCCGAAGCGGACGACGCCGGGCGCCCAGATGTTGCCCTCCGCCCAGCTACCCGGCCCGTTGGGCAGTGCGTCGGCCGACGCGCAGGTGCCCACACCGACGGTGTTGCCGGAGCCGTGTACGAGCACCGGCACGAACAGTTTGCCGGTCACGCCGCACCGGGCGCCGACACCGGCGCCGACCGTGGTGCCGTAAGTGACGTATGTGCCGTCCTTCGCCTGGACGGTGTCCGGGTCGGCGAGTGGGAACGTCGACTCGGCAGCCGCGGTTGAGACACCGTCGGCCGCGCTGGCCGTGTTGACCGCCATGACGGCGGTCGCGGCGGTCGTCGCGAGCACGCCCGCCACGAGTAATCTGGTCGTCCACTTGCGCATGCTGAATCCCTTACTGGGCAAGGAGAGTGGTGTCGGTCAGGAGGAGCACCTGGCCGCCCGCGGCCGAGGCGGCAAGCCCGGCCGCTGCGATGCCGAGCATGATTCGCCGGGGTGACCAGCTGCTCTCCCCGGTTACTTGTCGACGGACAAGTGCGCCGGTTGCAAACTATGTGACCCCAGTCGCCAACGCGACTGAAAGCGTGGAAACTGCCGGTCGATGCGTCCGTACGGCCTATCCGGCGGTGCCGTTCGACCTACCGCGGCGCTGCGCGGTGATCCGATCCGCCCGCCGAATGGCTATGACATCCGAGCCGCGTTGCCCTGGCAAGCGGTCGATTTCGCCGTCGCATGGGCCGGGAACCTGCGGGTCTTGCGACCTTGTCGCCCGTGAACAGGCGGAGCTCGGCCTGGCTGGTCTGGATCGTTGTCGTTGTCGGAGGCGTCAGTGGGGTGGTAGGGCTCGCCATTCTTCGTTACCCGTGGAACGGGATGTCTCTGTGGAAGGTCGCTCCCAGGAAAGGATCGAGACTGAAGAGCGTTGATACTTGTGCGGCATTGGGGTGAAGGTCACCTCGGTGAAAGTTGCCCTGTCGAACTGGGCGTCGCAGTCGGAGGTCACCTCTTCAAAACCTCGAGGTTCCGTTCCGCAGCTTCATCTCGCGCGAGGCAAAGGACCCGATGGGGCGCGTGGCGAGAGACGGTGCGCGATCTCGATCTGAGGGTCGGACGCTGTCATGGTCGACGCGCTGTCGCTCGCCGCTGTTCGTGGATGGCTGTATAGGGGCGGCATCGGTGTAGTCGTGCCGTACGCTCCGCTCGCATGTGCGCACTCACCCGGACCATGACCGCACTGTTCGCGGTGTGCGGGAAGCGGCCAAGCGGCTGCAGTACGCGCTGGGGGCCAGGCGCCGAGGCGCTGCCGATCGACGCCAAGCCCGGCACTGCGTGCCTTCCAGGACCTTCTCGGGGGCGGTTCGTGACCGCGGTCCAAGCCGCCGGTGGCGCGACCGCCGGCCCTGTTCCGCCGGAGCCGCGAGCCGATCGCGACCACGTGAAGGCTCGGCTGCCGCGGTACCGGCGCGACCTCTGGGCCGCGACTGCACCGCGCAGCCACTTCGTCATTTCTCAGGTGTGTTCGTGACCTCGACGCCTCCGAAGATCGCGGTCGCGTTCACGGCGAGCACAGGAGCGTCCGCCGGGAGATCACCGGTACCGTCGGTTTTGTCCTCCAGGCCGCCCATGAACGGCAGACCGCCGAGCGAGACCCGCCAGCCCCGCGGTACCAGCACCTTGACGCCGCCGAACAAGGCGAAAGCGTCCACCGTCGCTCCCTCGTCGATGCGGGCTTGACGAAGGTCGAGCGTCGAACCGCCGAAGATCGCCGAGACATCGGTGTGCCGCAGGTGGCGGGACTGTTCCCTGGTGGTCGCTCCACCGAACATCACGAGCGGCGTCCTGGTGCCGTGCTCCCGGCGCAGTCCGGCGAGCACGGCGAATCCCGCCACCGCCAGCAGGGTCGGCCACCAGAGGCCGCCTTCCGCCAGGTCCAGGGTGCCCGCGAGCAGGATGAGCCCGATCACCGTCACGGCGGCCGGTCCGATCGACATCCGTCGCTGGGACAGCATCGCGACGATGCCGAGGCCGACCAAGGAAGCCGGCCACCACGCGCCGAGCAAGCCACCGGTTTCGAGGACGCCGGTCGCGTCGAGGATCCCCAGCACGCCCAGGGCCACCAAGACCAGCCCGACCCAGAATCGAACGGGTTTCACGACGGCTTCTCTTCCGACGCCGGGTCGCCGCGGCGTTCGACCGCGATGGACCAGGGGCCCGCGAGCGCGGTGATCGCGCCGACCGCGGTCACGACCGGTGCGAGGACCGCGGCGACGATACCGGCGTTCACGGGTACATCGAGGATCACCCGCTCCTGGGTGTCCTTGACGACGATGCGCCGGACGTTGCCCTCACGGACGAGCCGTCGCACCTTCTCGGTGAACACTTCGCGTGGCTCCTTCGGCGCCGAGGATTCGGTCACTTGCTGATCTTCTTTCTGCACAGTCATGGTTTCCTCTCCCTTCCGCTTCCACGGTGAGGCCTCGGCTCGCCGGGTGGCAGTGACCTTCGGTCCTTCCCCGCGGCCGAAAGGCGCACGATCCTGAACGGAGGACTTTCCGACGGAGGAGGCCGTTCGTGAAGATGCGCGCATGGCGGGTCACCCGGCCCGGGCCGATGGCTTCGAGCCCACTTGAGTGGGCGGAGGTGCCGGTCTCGCGACCTGCCGCCGACGAGGTGCTGGTCAGGGTGCTGGTGTGCGGGGTCTGCCGCACCGATCTGCACGTCGCCGAGGGTGACCTGCCGGTACGTCGGGTGGGGGTGATTCCGGGACACGAGGTCGTCGGCGAGGTGGTCGCCGTGGGGAACGAGGTCTCCGGCTTCAGTACGGGCGACCGGGTTGGAATCGCTTGGTTACGTGAAACTTGTGGCCGGTGCCGGTACTGCCTTCGCGGCCGGGAGAACTTGTGTCCGGAGTCGCGCTACACCGGTTGGGACGAAGACGGGGGGTACGCCGAATTCGCGGTCGTACCGGCCGCTTACGCTCTTCCGCTACCCGAGGGGTACACCGACGACGAGCTCGCGCCCTTGTTGTGCGCCGGTCTGATCGGCTACCACGCGCTGGAGCGGGCGCAAGTACCCGAGGGCGGTCGGCTGGGGATCTACGGGTTCGGCGGAAGTGCCCACCTGACCGCCCAGGTGGCGATCGCCCGTGGCGCCACCGTGCACGTGATGACCCGCAGCGAGGAAGCCAGGAAGCTTGCTTTGGCTCTCGGAGCGGTCTCGGCCGTCGCAGCTACCGAGCCGCCGCCTGAGCCTCTGGACTCGGCGATCCTGTTCGCGCCCGCCGGAGAACTGGTTCCACCCGCCCTCGAGGCTCTCGATCGAGGCGGGACACTGGCACTCGCCGGGATCCATCTCTCCGACATCCCGTCACTGAACTATCAGCGGCACCTCTTCCAGGAACGTCAGGTGCGCAGCGTCACGGCGAACACGCGCGCCGAGGCGCGAGAGTTCCTGGCGTTGGCGGGGACACACCACCTCGAGGTGAGCACGGTGCCGTACCCACTGGACGGGGCGGATCGGGCGCTCACGGATCTGGCGGCGGACCGGGTCAACGGCGCGGCCGTGTTGCGGGTGGGCTGACCGCCGCGTCGTTCACGCGGGAACGAGCAGGATCCACAAAGGACCGTCGGACACCGGAAGCGGCTGCCCGGACGCGGTCGTGAACCTGGTCGGCGCCGTTGCCGTCACACGGTCCCAGGTAGCCACGAACCGCTGCCCGCCTCGCCACATCGTCGCCTGCCCGGTGCCGACCGTCTGGGCGATGGGGAAGTTGGGGACCGTGCCGGTCTCCCCGCGTTCGCCGAGCCGGACGGCGACCCGCTGTTCGACGATCGTCGCCGCGCCGACCTGGCCGCCGTCCACCGAGGTCAGTGGCGAGCCGTCCAGACCGATCAGGTACCTGCCGATGTCCTGGGACCAGGTGAACGTGAAGGCGGCCGCCGGGTAGCGGATCGCCGAGGTGGCGGTTGCCGTGCCGGATTCCGGTGCGGCGCCCGCCTCGGGAAACGTGCCTTCCGGCGCGACCTCGCTGTCGGGGACCTGACGTGGGCGAAGGTAGAGATTGTGCGGTGACGGCCGGGAGTCGTCGCGGAAGTACGCGTTCGGGATTTCCGTGGGCGAAGCGCTCGTCAGTGAAGCCGAACGCAGAGACGGCAGCAGCTCCGGTGCGGCGCCGGAAAAGGCGAGAGCGGGTCGTCCGAATTGGGCCAGCAGGCTGAGGTCGGTGGCCCGTGCGCTGCGCACCGGGCCGATCACGGCCGGCGGGCGGCCCCGGTAGAGCGCGAGCAGCCGGGTCAGTCCGCCCTCGACAGGTTCCACGTACACGAGGTCCGCGGCACCCAGCCCGGTCTGCGGCCGGGCGGCCGCCACGTTGTCGATCTTGACGGCCAGTACCGCCCGGCGATCAGACGCGGCGGCTTCGCTGGACGACGCAGCGGGGGCCGAGTCGGTCCCGCTCGTCGGGCCGGACAGTTCCCGCACGAGGAGGACCACTGCGACGACGAGCACCACGGCCCCCGCCGTCGACGCGATCCACCAGGACTTCTTCACGAGGGTCGGCCCGTTTCCTTCGTCCGGCTCGACGCCGGCGCCTGATGATCGACCGGTATTCCCCGGTGGAAGATGCTCAGGAGACGCATGGCTTCATCGAGAACCAGCACATCAGCGCGGTCGCCGGGCCGCAACAGGCCGATGTCGGCCCCTGGATACAACCTGGCCGGAGTGCGGGTCGCCGCGTTGACGGCCGCCTCGGTGGCGATGCCGATGTCGCAGGCGTGGCGGACGGCATCGAGCAGAGTGATGGTCGTACCGACCAGAGTGCCGTCGGCGCGGCGGGCGACGCCGTCGGACACTGCGAAGTCGACGCTTCCAAGGCGGTAGTGGCCGTCCGGACAACCGCCGGCGGCGAGATCGTCGGTGACCAGGATGATCCGGTCCGCAGCCGCTTGGAAGGCCAGGTGAATCGCCTCGGGAGCCAGGTGGCTGGGGTCGGCGATCAGGCCGATGGACACTTCACGGCGGGTGAGAGCGGCACCGACGATACCGGGGTCGCGATGGGTGAACGGACGCATCGCGTCGAAAAGATGCGTGATCAGCCGGGCGCCGTGATCGATCGCGGCGTGTGTCGCGGCGGCGGTGGCGTCGCTGTGTCCACAGGAGACGAGTACCCCGGACCGCACACACAGGTCGACCAGCTCCACAGCGCCCGGGAGTTCTGGAGCGAGGGTCAACTGTGTGACCGGGCCGGCGTCCAGCAGCCGCTGTGCGAGCGTGAGATCCGGAGCGCGCAGGTACTCGACGGGATGGGTGCCAGGCCGTTCCGAGGACAGGAACGGACCTTCCAGATGGACCCCGAGGACACGGGCCCCGCCGGGCACACCCTGAGCTTCGCCGGCGGTGGCGATCGCTCCGAGGGTCCGGTCGGGCCGGTCGGTGATCAGTGTCGGCTGGTAGGCCACGACGCCGGTCCGGGCCAGCGCGATCCCGGCGCGCACGTGGTCGTCGGTGTCCGCGGTCAGGAAGTCCACTCCGGCGAAGCCATTGATCTGGAGATCGATCAATCCGGGGATGGCCAGGCCACGACCGGGGCTGGAGAGCCCTACGGCGGCGACCCGGCCGGAGTCCTCGTCGATCTCCACGTCACCGGCGCGATAGTTCCCGCCCACCAGGGCACCGGCGACACCCAGCCGCTTCATCGCGGCGGCAAGCTTCGCGCGATCAGCTCGACCAGTTCCACTGTGCGAGTCGCGTAACCCCATTCGTTGTCATACCAACCGAAGACCTTCGCCAGATGCGAGTCGGCCTTGGTCAGCGGGGCGTCGAACACGCACGAGGCCGGGTCGCCGATGATGTCGCGCGACACGACGGGCGCTTCCGTATAGCGCAGAATCCCCTTGAGGGCACCGTCCGAGGCCTCGGCGAACACATGGTTGACCTGCTCGGCGGTCACCGGGCGCTCGAGTTCGACGGTGAGGTCGGTCAGCGAGCCGTCCTCGACCGGCACGCGCACCGCGACCCCGTCGAGTTTGCCCGCCAGTTCTGGTAGGACCAGTCCGATCGCCTTGGCGGCGCCGGTGCTGGTGGGCACCACGTTGACCGCCGCCGACCGAGCCCGGCGCGGGTCCTTGTGCGGACGGTCCAGCAGGGCTTGATCGCCGGTGTAGCTGTGGATGGTGGTGAGCAGGCCGCGCCGGATACCGAACGCCGAGTGCAGAACCTTGACCATCGGCGCGACACAGTTGGTGGTGCACGACGCGTTGGAAACGATGTGATGGTTGGTGGCGTCGTAGTCGCCTTCGTTGACGCCCAGCACGATCGTCGCGTCGACGTCTTTGCCCGGCGCGGAGATCACGACCTTCCTGGCGCCGGCGGCCAGGTGCGCGCCCGCGGCTTCACGAGTCCGGAACTTGCCGCTGGACTCGATGACGACATCGACGCCGTACTCGCCCCACGGCAGCCGGGCCGGATCGGCCTCCGCGGTGACCTGGACGAGCTGGTCGCCGACGCGGAGAGCCTCGCCGTCGACGATCTCGACAGGTGTGCGGAGTTTGCCGTAGGTGGAATCGTGGACCAGGAGGTGCGCCAGCATCTCGGGCGAGGTGATGTCGTTGACCGCCACCACTTCGATCGGGCTTTCCGGCGACTCCAGAACGCAGCGGAGGATGTCCCGCCCGATCCTGCCGAAGCCGTTGATCCCGAGCCGTACCGTCATGATCGTCTCCCTTGTCGTCCTTCGGTCCACCGATGATCTGCTCGGCAGCGAGGGACGCCGTAGAGACGAAGGTCCTCCCTCGAACAGGCGAATGACCGCGTCGGATCTGTTGTGATTTGCCCCGTGCCCGCAGTGCCCGCTAACCCCTTCGGGGTCTGCTTCAATAACCGGTCTGACGTGGAGAGCGGTTTACTCGACAGTGGAACGAGGCGGTGACGATGACCGGCGACAACGGCGGCCCGCTGCCTCAAGTGCTGCTTTGGGCTGTTGAACATGCCGCCTCACTGGGGCGCTCACTTTCCACGACTACGCTGTGCGAGGCGGCTGTCGGGCGGCTCGAGGTGGACGGCGTGGCTTTGACGATCGACACGCCGCGAGGTGTGTCCGACACCCGCTGCGCGACGAGTCCACTCGCGGAGCAGTTGGCCGAGTTGCACAACACAGTCGAGGAGGGGCCGTCGGTGGACGCGTGTCGGGAGGGTATCGCCGTTCTGGCCGCCGATCTCGACACTCCGGAACTTCAAAGTCGTTGGCCCTTGTTCACACCCCTGGCGGTGGCGGTGTTCGCCTTGCCTTTACGGGTCGGCTCGATCGTGCTCGGCGCTTTCTCACTGCACCGGGTTGACGCCGTTGCGCTGAGTCCCGCTCCCCGGATCGAAGCTTTGCCGTTGCACAGCGCGCAGGTGCACCAGGCGACCGGAATGGTCTCCGCTCAACTGGGGGTCAGTGCGCGCGACGCGCTGGCCAGTCTGCGAGCACGCGCCTTCGCGGAACAGAGAACGCTCAGCGATCTGGCTGCCGCGGTCGTGGCTCGCGAAGTTCGCTTCGCTCCCTTCAAGGAGCCGCCATGACCCTCTCGCCCGTTCCTCAAGGACCTCTTACGGATCAGAGGACAAGGACGCTCCGATGATCGAAGACCGTATCGTTGATGCGCTGGCGGAGCTGGCTGACACGTTGCTGGCCGACTTCGATGTCATAGAGTTCTTCCACCTGCTGGTGGAACGTTGTACACAGCTCTTGGACGCGGACGCGGCAGGCGTGCTGCTGACCACCCAGCACGGTCCGCTGCAACTGGTCGCCACGTCCGAGGAGTGCATACGGCTGACGGAGTTGTTCCACCTTCAGACAGAGGAAGGCCCGTCACTGGATGCCTTCCAATCCGGTGTGCGGGTCGAGGAGCCGGATCTGCACGTCGCACCGGCTCGGTGGCCGAGGTTCGCGATCGCGTCCACCGATGCCGGTTTCGCCGCCGTAGCCGCGATTCCCATGCGTCTGCGAGGCGAGGCCGTCGGGGTGCTCAACATTCTCCGGCGGAACCGCGGCGAGTTCGATGTGAGGGACCTCCGGACCGCTCAGGCATTGGCGGACGTCGGGACGATCGGTCTGTTCCAGCATCACCCTGTTCGCCACTACGAGTTCGTGACCGAGCAGCTTCAGGCGACGCTGGAGAGTCTCATCGTGGTCGAGCAGGCGAAGGGAGTCGTCGCCGAACATCTAGCCGTCGACATGGCGGCCGCGCTCTCCGCGCTCCGCGGCTATGCGAGTCAGCGCAATCTGAAGTTGAGCGCGGTCGCCGGTTCCGTGATCGAAGGTGAACTCAGCGCGTCGGCATTGCTCGATGCTCCGGAATGACCGTGGGAGGTCGATCAGCCTGCGCATTGGAGGATTGGAGAGTATTCAGGGGCGCTTTGATCGCTAACCCATCGTGGTGGAAGGTTCACCCGCCTTCGGCGTAGTTGAATTTGCTCTTGTCGGTGGCCGTGTGGTGGCAAATTCGTCGACACGCTGGACGCGTACCAGGTCGCTGCGGGGAGCGTCGAGATTCTGGCGCCTCGCCGGGAGCGCTCGCCTGGTGGAATGGTGAAGAAGAAGGTTTGAAGAGGGTCGTGGGTGGGGTTTTTGGGTGGGAACCCAAAAACCCCCCCCCACCCCCCCCCCCCCACCCCCCCCCCCTTTTCCTCCCCCCCCAAACCTCCCCCGCGGGGGGGAACCCACACCCTTCCC